>NZ_JASAUT010000006.1:0-293787 GCF_029952935.1 Bradyrhizobium sp. Mp19
TTTGCCTCCATCCTTGGCACAGCGACGCGAATCTACTGCGAATCTATGATTGCGAACTTGTGACTCGGGACACTAGCTGGCCACGATCTTGGCGACGCAGAGCAGAATCACCAGCGCCAGGAAGAAGATGTCGATATAGGTTTGATCTCGCCGGCATGCCTGAGCACAGTGACATCGGCGACGATCTGCCTGCGCGAGGCGACAGCATTGGGCCCCTCGCCGGCCGCCGCGGCGAGCCGCCTCGTCTCACCCTCCAGGCGCTCGATGCGCTGGAAGAAATAGAACGAGCGCAGGCCGGAAAAGGCGTGCATCGCCGCATAGACCACGATCAGGATCGCGACCGTCGCGCTGCTCGTACTTCTCCAGAAGGTTCAGCGTGAAATAGACCAGCCCCAGAAACATGAAGTTGGAGACGACACGGTAGGCGTAGCTGGCAAAGATCATCGGGCGCTCCGGGTGGGGCAGGCTTGCGGCCGCGCGATCGCTCGCATTGCCAAAGTCGCTGCAGCTACGGCGCCGCCCGCACGTAGATGCGCCATGGCTCTACGCCATACATCTTGAAATTCGGCGAGGCCAGCGCCTCAAGAAGCGGCGCAGCAGGCCCGGCCATATCGACGTACAACCCGTCATAGAGAACAACAGTGCAGATATCGCGCTTGTCCAGTTCATGCAGCAGCTTTTCCTTGTCGCGCTCGACGAGAAGGTCACGCATGTATTTGCTGTAGAGTTGCAGAACCTGCCGCTGAGCGAGAAAATTGATGCCGGTATCCTCGGCCAATACCCGACACGTTGGTGGCAGGTTCGCCGTCAAAGCGTTCAACTGCTTGGCAACCCGTTGATAGCCGCTCGTTGAATAGTACGTCCATCGCTTGACGAGAATGCAGGTCGTGGCAACAGCCACACCGAGAATCGCCAACGACAATGCAGCTCGGGTCCAGGTTTCGCGGCGCTCGACGCTCGTTGACGTGGCGGTCAGCGCAACCGGAGCAACCGCTATTCCCCACGCGACGAACAGAGCCGCGAACATGTAAAACTGCATCGCGTAGCGTGCATTCAACACTGTCCAACTCGACAAATTGTAGTATCCGACGTCGAAGGCGCCCAACAGCAGAAGCATCTCGCTGAGAAACCACGCCCCAAACATGGCTCCGATCCGCCAGTCGATTGACTGGAGTGTAGAGCGATCTCGGGACGAAACCCGCTGCACGGCGTACCAGGCTATCGTCGCGAACAGGACGACAAGCGCCGCTGCGCTCGGCCATCCACCGTCCCTGGCAAAACTGATGAGGAGCCGGCTAGACAGGACGGCACCTTCTCCGATGCGGGCCGTATCTCGCGCTTCGATGCTGTGCGCATAAAGCGTACCGGCGGCGACCCGGGCTGCGTCAACGTTGTCGCCGGTCAGGGAGCCGCTCTTGTAATAGGCCATTGCGACGTGAAGGCCGCCCAGGCAATAGCCTGCAGCCACTGCGGCAGTCAGCAGCGCAATGCGCATCGGGGACTGCCCGAATGAAACGCTCAGAAGCGTCCAGGGCGCGACAATCAGTGGCACAAGGACAATGGATAGTGCATGGCCCTGCATCGCCCAACCGCCGAGCACGACGCCCAAAAGCGCAGCTCCGACGCTCGGGTGACGCGAACTGACTTGCCACTGCGCCACAAGAAACGTGCAAAGCAGTAGGAGCGCCGTTAGTCGGAATACGTCGCGGCCGCCGTCGATTGATCCGCTGTGGATGAGAGGGACCGCCAGAATCAAAAGCGGCAGAAGGATCGCGAGGCCACGCACCCGCGCCGCGCTGGCGAGAGTCACGCCCGCCGCAACATAGGTGATGATCGTCAGCTGGAATGCAACGCGCGGCACCATTTCGTCGCTCAAACCGGCCCCGCCGAGACCGGACCAAAGCAGGGCCGACGCATTGTAGGCAGGCCAGAGCAGGCCATGGGGGTCGCCGCGCAGAGTGCCGTCGGAAAGGCCTCCGATCCCGGAGGCATCGAAGAAGCTACGCTGCGAAAGAAGTTGCCGCGCTTCCGCAAGGTACTGCATTGCGTCGGAATTGCCGGTCACCTGGCCGGCATAGAACCAGAGCCGCGGCACGATAATGCAGGCCACCATCAATGTGGCTACGATCGAAGCCAGAACGACTGGATCGCGCAGGGCGTGGGGGCTCTTGGGACCGCGAGGCGTCGGTCCTTTCCAGGGCGCTACAAGCAACGCCAATCCAACGATGAATGGCGCGCTGGCGTGCCCTCCAAGGGCCAGCCCAGGTGCAACAAGCGTGAGCAGCAACAGTAGACATGCTGTGACAAAGCTGGTCGTTGCCACTCCGAAGGCAATACGCCCAAAGGGAGGAATCGGGAGGACGCTGTCAAAGACGTAGAAAAGTCTCGCCAAGCCCGAGGCTAGAACGAGCTGGCCGATCAGAAACAGAGTGCTCAAGCCATTGTCCCTTTGTCGTTCGGCCCATCGCGCAATTACGGTGCCCGGCATTCTGTTCGTGGTGCAAAGCGTGCCCTATCGGCGAAGCCGGAACTCGACGATGTTGTAGTCGCCCCGCGCACGGGCCGCTACCTAATCTTGGGGCGGTCGCGGCGCGTCAAGCAGTGCCCTACGACCGTGAACGTGTTGCGATCAGTCCGGAGACGGCGAAACCAATCAGCAGCGGAAGAACCGTGCGCACGGTGCGGTGAATCAGAGCAAGCGCTGCAGCCGTCTCCGCCGAAGCTCCGGCCTGCTGCAACAGCAGCACGAACGTGACGTCACGCACCCCCAGCCCCAATGGCAGCAGGGAAACTGCCCCGGCCAGATAAGAAATAACGATCGCGTGCCCGATGGCCACAAGGGGAAGATCAGCACCCAAGGCCCGGCCGAGATACCAAATCGAAGCGACGTCGACCACATAGGTTGTCGCAAGCCACAACGTCGCGACAGCCAGCGCAAACGGCTTGATCCCGAACATTGCGTTTCGCAGATCGAAGACGAACCGACGGATCGGCCCGGAGGCCCGAAACAACGGGCCGAGTACCCACATCTTGTCCAACACCGCCGGACCAAGTCCCACCGCTGCGAGGCCAGCGATCAGCAATCCCGCGGCCGCGA
Organism: Bradyrhizobium sp. Mp19; assembly: GCF_029952935.1. Lineage (NCBI taxonomy): Bacteria > Pseudomonadati > Pseudomonadota > Alphaproteobacteria > Hyphomicrobiales > Nitrobacteraceae > Bradyrhizobium > Bradyrhizobium sp. Mp19. Next base: position 3,098 of record NZ_JASAUT010000006.1, read on the forward strand.
GCGAAAGCGGCAGTGCGCGATCACCTGCCAATTCGCCCGGAATGACCAGGACCGCTCCCATCAAGAACAGCCAAAGAAGGCTTTCGATCGTCGTTTGAGCCGCGCCGACACTCACCGGGATATCCGCCAGCATCTTGTAGAACGCCAGGCGCGCCGGCACGCCGAGCTTCGGATCGCCGGCCAGGCTCACCGTGCCCGCTGCCAGCATGGCCATCATGACATCCATCAGGCTGGCTGGATACCGCATTCCCGCCAACAACGTCGCCGCGCCCGCAGCATGCAGCGCAATCATAACGATCGACGAAAGGCAGAGTACGAGTAACGTCTGAATCGAGATCGACCGAAGAGTGTGCCAATCGATGCGATCGACCAAATAGAACAGCGCCGCAGCACCAACAATGAAGGCCGCGCCCCAAAGCAACCGCTTGCGAGTAAGCAGACCCATCAGGCTCCGTGCCTCTCAATCGAGTTCGAGGCGCAAGAGAGGTCCCCGGCAAGCGAGGCGCCGCGTGGCAGTCCGGCTCGCAGCAAGTAGCGGGTGAGGATTTTCATCCACGCTCCGTGGCGGAAGAATTCGCCAGATATTTGCTGGTCGCCTTGTACATCGGTGCTTGCGTCCAGCGAATGAAGACGGCGTCGTTGTTGTTGCCGTTCTCGAACGCCTTGTAACGGAACTTGCCATCGCCGGCATAAAAGCGATCCATGGCAAAAGCCATGTGGCGCTTTGCCAGGCTTTTGTCCCCGTAGGCGAGCGCAGTCAGGATGCTCTGCGCGACATCGTGGGAATCGATTGGCCAGGTCTGCTCGGGACTCCAACGCGGTTTGTCGCCGTCGATCAATTGGGCCTGCATATAACCGCAACCACGCCCGATCGCATCCGCGATACGTTGGTCACCCATTGTCGCGTTGACTTCGATGAGCCCTTCGATGATGTAGCCCGTGTGCCGGCTATCGATGATCGTGTCGACGGGGTGATCGCGGAACGCCGGCGCATAGAACCAGGATCCATCCGGATTTTGATGGTGCACGGCGAACAAGGCCGCCCGCCCGGCAAGCGCGACGAGTTCGTCGCGATCAAGCACCCGTCCCGCCCGGGCCAGCAGGCCTGCGGCTGCAACACTGGCATTGATTATCAGACGCGTGTCGCCCGGACCAAAATAGACATAAGCGCCTTCGGGCAACTCGATCATGCCAGCCTCTTCCAGCATGAAACGTATGCCGGATTCGAGCAGCGCCAGCCCCCGGTCGCGGTCGAGCAGATGGATGGCATCGAGGAGACCGGTCAACACGATGGTGGACGTAATCGTGGTCGGCCAATGCTTCGGGTGCTTCCCCGTTCCTCCCCAGTTGAACGGCAAACCCCAAGCTGCATTGCGAGCCAGCGGGCTACGCGTGTCCTCAAGCAGGGTCAGCAACCTCGCCGCTCGTCGACGCGAGACCTTGCTGTCGGGTTGGCGAGCTTCACCCGCGAGGCTATCTCCGAGTGCTTGTGGCATGACAATGGCCGGGGCCGCCTGGAACAGGCGTTTCGGGATCAGCGCATGGTAAGGCTTGAGCGTTCGGCGGGCAAAGTGCATGAGCGGCCCGATGATAGGTCGACCGCCAACCTGGGAAATAATGTTGTCAAGCTGATAAGGATCATTGCCGGCATAGTCGTTCTGCTCGAGCCAGTTGCCGAGAGCATCGGACGCTGCGCGAACACGTTCGAGCAGATCCTGATCCGAAGCCGGAGCTTGACCGGTCATCATGCGTGGAGGCCTTCTACAAAAAAGCGCGCTGTAGCCATCTACTCTATCGTGTATGCAACAGGCTAGCCGCTACAGTTGCCCGACCAGAATCTTCAAGTGCCGTAGCCGCACTTTTCGCATCAGCCAACCGGTGAGTTCGACATTGCGAAACAGCAGATCGGAGCGAACGACTGGTGGCGATTGGCCTACCGCTTCCTTGCTTGGGACTGGATCGACGGCCCGAGCCGCACGCTCCAGCGTCGTAATCTCTCCGTCAAAGCGACCGACGCAGTCGGCCAGCAATTCATCGAGGACCGCGCAAGCGCGTTCGTCCGGCCGAAACCCGCGTTCGATATCTATCAACGAATAGGAATGCAAGAACAGCACGATAATTTGCTGACTGGACGCCAAGACGGCTTCGATCTGGCGGCGCAACTCGCCGGGACTGCACCAGTCCGGATCGAGCTTCTTCGTCAGCGACAGCAGGCGGGCCGGTCCGAGCGCAAGATCGCAGCGCGTCACGGTCACGGGAACTTCGAGTAGATCGCCATGCCGAACAACGGCGTTCGCGGTGAGCGGGGGATGATTGAGTCCGCAGTGCGGATAGCCGTAAAAAACACTCGAATCGATCTCGATGCCGTTTTGCTCCAGAGCAACGAGCGTATCGTAGTTGGCGCCGTAGCCGCCGGCGCGATGGCTGACAGGCGGTCGGCCTGTCCAGGCTTCAATCAGCGCCACCCCTTCGGAGATGAACCGACGCTGCTCGTTGAACGACAGCGTCTTCATCGTCTGCGCCATTCCGTATCCGCGCTTTCCCTCCGGAAAGGCCGGATGGGTGTGCAGGCCAACTTCATGGCCCCGCTCGGCGATCTCGCGCGTCACGCCGGCAACGAGCTCCTCGCTGACGGTCCGGCGGTTCTGGACATCGACAAAGAAGGTGCCGCGGCCGCCGTGTCGTTCGAGGATATCCATGATGCGCGGAGTCGCGTAATCGCGCCCAGCGTTACGGCCCCGATAGGTGTCGATCGGAGGCCGCGGCTCGAAGAAGTCCTCGACGTCTACGGTCACCACGAATTTCGGGCGCTGTCGTCCCGGGTTCATTTCACTGCCTGTGCAATCACAAGGTGGAAACGGGCGCGGCGTCCGAATGTCGGATGCTTTGCAAGCCAATGATCAATGCTCTGCGTGGCGTCGATGAAGCCCGACATGACCGGAAACAAGGGCGGCCAGATGTTCAGCGGAAATTCCGGCACGAAATCGGGAATGAGCCGCATTCCGGATATCTCTATCATCTTGAAGCGGCCCTGCAGCAGACGCTCGAGCTCTTCGCGAGAGAACAAGACGCGGTGATAGCTCGACGCCCCCTTCACGATGCGCTGCGCAAGCTTCGCGAGATAATATGGCGAGTAGTAAAGATAGCGCGCGAAACGTGCTGTCTCCTGGCTGTTTATGATCGTTGCGCAGAATGCACCGCCCGGCCGCAGCACTCGACGGATTTCATCGAGGGCAGCGTTCAGGTCGGGAAAATTGTTGGGGGCCGTGCACGATACGATCAGATCAAAGCTGTTGTCTGGAAACGGCAACGCCATCGCATCGCCAATACCGTAAGTTGCCGGGAGGTCACCATTCAGGGCCCGCGCATGGGCGATCATTTCGGGGCTGAAGTCCGCACCGTGCACGGTGAAATCTCCGCCCTGATCTCGCTTGCTTTGTGCAAGCCACCGCGTCAAACGTCCCTCGCCACAGCCAAGGTCGAGGATATTTGTTGCCGCCGCGACGAGCGGGGCCATAGCCTCCCGCTCGAGCCTGTCGGTGTAAACCTGAATGGGGCGGGCTCTGAGCGCAGTGTAGTTTTTCGCCTGCAGGTTGTAGAAGCGGAGCGTTTCCTCGTTCATGGAGTGCGATCCGCGCCTGCCCGTCGAAGTTGATTTGGACGCATCTTATTGATCTTGCTAGATAATATGGCGCAACCCGCTTGAAGACGCGAATCCGCGGGCTTGGCCTGCTGCCCCTTCGCCGGCACCAAAGTCGAAAATGCAACAAATTCAGACACGAGAGCCAGAAAAATTGGGGCCGAGCGCGATCTCCGGACCGGCGCGCCGGTGGACAGCCTATTGACGAAACTGCAGATACCGCATTCAAGCAGGGTGGTTCAACCTGGAACAGAGGCTTAAGCAGGTTCCCCAACCGGCCTACGACTCACGAAGCCGCGCCGCGGCGGGAAATGCGCATGTATAAATCGAAGACTGTCGCGGTTGTGGTGCCTTGTTACAACGAGGAGAAACTGATCGGCCGCGTCATCGAGACCATGCCGGAGTTTGTCGACCATATTGTCTGCGTGGACGACCAGAGCCGCGACCGCACCGCCGAGATCGTCGAGCGCTATTCTGCCGCGCAGCCCGAACGCGTCATACTGATTCGACTGCCCAAAAATGAAGGTGTCGGCGGGGCGATCGCCGCCGGTTATCGCTGGGCGCGCGACCACGACATCGATGCGACGGCCGTTATGGCCGGCGACGCGCAAATGGATCCTGGCGATCTAAGCGCACTGCTTGAGCCCGTCATTGCCGATGAAACCGATTACGCCAAGGGAAACCGGCTCTTCACCGGAGAGGCGTGGAACCTGATTCCGCGCGTTCGCTACATCGGTAACGGATTGCTTTCGATGTTGACCAAGATCGCTTCGGGCTATTGGCACGTGGCGGACTCGCAGACCGGTTACACCGTGGCCAACCGGAAGGTGCTTAAGACGCTGAATCTGGACGACATCTACAAGCGGTACGGGATGCCGAACGACATGCTCGTGAAACTGAATATCTCTGATTTCAGGGTACGCGACATCCCGATCAAGCCGATCTACGGTATCGGCGAACAATCAGGCATCAAGCCAATTCGCCTCGTGCCGAGGCTGTCATTGTTGCTCGTGCGATTGTTTGCCTATCGTATGCTGCAGAAATATATCATCCGCGACTTTCATCCGTTGGTGCTGTTCTACTTTACGGGCGCCGTTTTGCTGTCGCTCGGAATGTTCGTCGGACTCTACGTTGTGATGCATCGGCTCTTCATTGGATTCGTGGCAGACAACACACCGCTTTTCACGACATTCCTTGTCTTGATGGGCTGGCAATCCGTCATGTTTGCCATGTGGCTTGACATGGAAATGAACAAGCACCTGAAATAGATCGAGCGACGGCGAGCGGTTACGATGTGCGGCATTTTCGGAGTGATTACGAGCCCGGGCGCGCTTGATCGCGAGATCGTGGAACGCGCCGTCTCTCGGTTGTTCCTCCTGTCGGAAACGCGCGGCAAGGAATCGTCCGGGCTCGCCATCGTTGGGCCGACCACCGTCACCTTTCGCAAGAGTGCGCAGCGTCCGCGCGATTTTCTCGCCTCGACGGACTTTGCTCCCTTCTTCAAGGGTGCTCTGGACACGCTCTACCAGTCCCGTGAGCCCATCGCTATCTTCGGACATTCGAGACTCGTCACGAACGGCACTCAAAACCTGCACGCGAACAACCAGCCGGTTCTTGCCGGCGGCATCCTGGGCGTTCACAACGGCATCATCGTCAATGACGAAGACCTGTGGCGAACCATAAACACGGCCGAGCGGAAGGCCGAGGTCGACACCGAAGTGATGCTCCAATTGCTCCGCCAGCATCTCGATCGGGGCGAATCCCTCGCCGACGCGATGCGCTCGACGTTCCGCAGGTTGCTTGGGACGGTTTCCACCGCGCTCGTGTCCGACGACCTCAATTGCATGGTCCTCGCAACGAACAACGGCTCTCTTTACGTGGCGCCGAGCGCGGCCGACGGCACGATCGTATTCGCCTCCGAGCGCTACATTCTGGAGGAATTCCTGACCACGCCAGGCTTGGCCTGGCCTGCGCGCCCGGACGCCATCCGACAGATCAAGGCTGGCAGCGCATTGCTGATCAAACTCGATACGCTGGTCAGCCACGAGATCGATCTCGGGGTCGACACCGAGGAGACGCCGGCGATCGCCCCGCGGCGGCGCGAGATCCGGGACGACACACCCGGCAAAGTCCGCAATGCCACGACCTTCAATTCGATGCCCGCAGTCAGGCTCGGCAACTTCTCGCGCTTCGAAATCGATCCGCAACCGATCAAGGCATTGCGCCGGTGCACCCGCTGTATTTTGCCGGAAACGGTCCCTTTCATCGCGTTCGATGCAAGCGGCGTCTGCAACTTCTGCCAAAGCCACCAACCGAAGACCTATCTGGGGCGTCCCGCCCTGGAGGCCGAAGCCAACAAGCTGAAGACACGCCGCAACGGCGCCTCCGCCGACTGCCTCATCACGCTGAGCGGAGGACGCGACAGCAGCTTTGGCCTTCACTATGCGGTGCGTGAGCTCGGCCTTAAGCCGATCGCCTACACTTACGACTGGGGAATGATCACGGACCTGGCGCGCCGCAACCAGGCGCGGATGTGCGGGGCGCTCAAGGTCGAGCATATTCTCGTCTCGGCTGACATTGCCGAAAAGCGAGCAAACATTCGTCGCAACGTCTCTGCTTGGCTCAAGCGGCCGTCACTTGGAATGGTCCCCCTCTTCATGGCCGGCGACAAGCAGTATTTCTACTACGCCAATGACCTCGCGAAAAAGCTTCACCTTGAAGCTACGGTGCTTGCCTCCAATCCGCTGGAGAAAACACATTTCAAGGCCGGCTTTTGTGGTGTGCCGCCCACGCTTGGACACCGGCCGTCACAATTCGCGCAGCTTCAGATGGCGAGCTACTACGGCAGGGAATTCCTGCTCAACCCGCGCTACATCAACAAATCGCTTCTCGATACCGCCGGCGCCTTTTTCAGCTACTATTCGATCAAGCACGAATATCTCCGACTGTTCGACTACATTCCCTGGGTCGAGAGCGAAGTAAACGACACGCTGATCGATCAATACGACTGGGAGACCGCCAACGATACGCGCTCGACCTGGCGCATCGGAGATGGGACGGCTGCTTTCTATAACTACATTTATACGCGGGTCGCGGGCTTTAGCGAGAACGATACCTTCCGCTCGAACCAGATTCGAGAGGGCGTGCTCGATCGAGCGAGCGCGCTTCGTCTCGTCGAAATGGAGAACATCCCGCGCTTCGAATCGATCGCGTGGTATTGCGGCGTAATCGGTCTCGATCCCACCGAGGTGATGGAGCGCATCGCTCAGATCCCAACGCTCTATCCCAGCAAAGTTCACAAGAGCGATGCACGTTCTCTTTGATATCGGCCATCCCGCGCACGTTCACCTTTTCCGAAACGTGGCGCAGCGCATGCAGGCGCGTGGCGACAAGATCACGGTCACGATCCGTGATCGCGGCATTATCGGTGGATTGCTCGATCATTACGGCCTGCCCTATACCGTCGCCTCGAAGCCGCGCCGAGGCCTTGTCGGCAGCGCCATCGAACTTGCGATCCACAACTGGCAGGTCCTGAAAGCCGCGCTTCCAGACAGACCGGATTTCCTTGTCGGCACGTCTGTATCGGTTGCTCACGTCGGCCGCGTCATTGGCAGGCCCTCGATCGTCCTGAACGAAGACGACGCCGATTACGTACCGCTGTTCGCGAAAATTACCTATCCTTTCGCAAATCGCATCGTCATACCGGCGGTCTTGCGGGACAAGAAGACCGCAAAGGTGCGAACTCACGACAGCTATCATGAGCTGGCCTACCTCCACCCGAACCATTTCAAGCCCGACCAGGACGTGGTCCGCCTGTTGGGAATAGAGCCTCGCGAGCCCTACTTCATCATACGGCTGGTTTCGCTGACGGCTCATCACGACGCCGGCGAAAGCGGGCTTTCCGAGGCTCAGGTTCTTCGATTGATTGCGTTGCTCGAACCGCATGGCCGCGTCTTCATCAACGCGGAAAGCTCCATCGCTCCGCGCCTTCAGCCATACGCCCTGAAGGCTCCGCCCGAGACCATGCATGACCTTCTGGCTCACGCGAAGATACTGATCAGCGACAGCCAGACGATGACGATGGAGGCGGCTTTGCTCGGACGCCCCGCGATCCGCTGCAATAGCTTCGTCGGGCGCTGCTCCGTGATCGCTGAACTGGAACAGCGGTATCGGTTGGCCTGGGGCTTCAAGCCCCAGCAGTTCGAGGAACTGGTGACGCTCGTGTCGGGTATGGTTGCTGATCCAGCATTGGAAGCGACGATGGCGCAGCGACACGCGCGGGTACTGGCCGAGAAGGTCGACCTCACCGACTGGCTGCTCAAGCAGTTTGATAATGGCTTTGCATGATGGCCGGTCGCGCGTGTCAGGGTCTCGCGTCGAGACCTGGGGCTCAGTCTCGCCGGAAGCGGCCGCTATCGGCGAGGTCCCGCGATTCGATCGGCGCCTCCAACTGTCATCGACCAAGCCAAGAAGTTAGCAGCGCGACCTTCTAGGTCCGCACGCCCAGCCAATCGACAGCGCGTTGCCGGGGCCGGACGCGAACAGTGGCATTCCCGGGCGACACCCGGAAAAAGCTTAATGATTTCAGATGGGAACTTGGGTTTGTGGTGCGCTCGGAGGTTGCACGAATTTGTTGTAATATCAATGAGTTACCAAGGTTTTTCAAACCATAAGGTGCATTTCGAACCTAAAAAGTTTCGTTCAGAAGGCGCCACGATGCCTCCCCCAAAAGGCCCCTCCGCGCCTGCAAACCGGACCGAGGCTCCCCGGCTCGTACCGAGCATCCGGCTGATGATGGCTGTAGCGGACGCTCTTTGGGCCCCCGTGAGCGTCTGTTCAGTATCTCGCAACCAGCGACGACTGCATCGCGCGCAATGCCGAGCTCGATGCTGCTATCGCCCACTGGGTGGCTTCGGTTGGCATCCTGGGGATCGGTGGCGATCATTACCCGCTGCCCTGGCAATACCTGAACGATACGGGCCTTGGTGGGTAACCGCGACAACCATTGTCGCGTTATGTTCGTGCTTTGCTGTCGTTTCGAACAGCTGGATACAGCGGAGAAGCAGTGCGGCGGAGAGAGTGTCAGTCAATCCCTGTTGAAAGATAAGGCATATTTGAGCGTCCTGGGCCAAAACCTACCAATTGAGCTATTGCCGAAGTCTGGCGTTTCGCCTCCAACACGCCGTCGTGATACAAAGCGGTTGTGGGCGCCAGGTCGCGTGTCATTCCGGCCGGCCGCCACCCAACAGCCCGGAATCCCACCCTGCAGCGGTTGCACCAGCGTGATAGGTGGATTCGAGGAAGGTCAGCAGGTCACTTTCGGGATCACCGGACTGGCGAAGGTCATCGTAGTCGAGAAGGAACTCGCCCATGCCGGCGTCCCAGCGGGCGGCGGCCGGACCGACCTTGGTGTTCTCGATGCCTTTCGGCTGCGGATATGTGAAGGAGTAGAACGCGGGCCTGGGATAGGAGGCATCGCCCGACCACCACCCCATCTCGATCAACTCCGCATCCATCGCATTGCGTCGAATGAAGCCAATATCTTGCGCGGGTGTGACGGGCTTGCCGTTGTAGAACACCGCGCGAATATCCAGCGTCCCCCACATCAGGCCTATCGGTTGCGTCTTGCCGGTGAACCGGCCCTGAAATTCGTGCATGACACGTTGCGTGCTGAGGAGGATGCGCCACCACGCATTGACCAGGTCGCGATCGTACGGCCGCTGTTCCTTGTCCTCGTTGAACGGGATCGGATGGGACACTTCCTGCGGCAGGAGAGTGATTGAAGCGTCAATGCCGGCGTGGCGAAGCTGATCGAGCAGAGCATCCACGAGCGCGGCAACGGATGTCGGTCGCAGCGGCAATTGCCCCGATGCGCCCGAACTCGTGAGCCACTGCAGCTCGTGCGAGATGAAGTCCGCGCGGATCTCGTAAGCACCGCTGGCATAGCGGATCGGACCGGTGGTCAGCCCTCTCGCACTGAGCCACAACGGCACCTCGGCCCATTGCGCCTGAAACGGTTCGGCCAGCTTGAGTTTTCCGACCGCCTGCAACGTCATGTGGAGAAGAGTTCGCGTGGGCTCGAAGGCCGGGCTGGAAAGCGCCGGCCAGAAATCGGAAGTACGCTTGCCAGCAATCATGGCGCATCCTCACACAGCACCTGGAGGCTTGGCAGCAGGATCGATTCAGCGAACCTTCGCTGCCGTGCGGCCAGCTCCAATGCGCCCCTTCCAGTTAGCGGTTCGCGTCAAGGTTATCGCTTATGACCTTGTCGATCACGCCTTCATTGTGCTGGATGAACTCGTCCCGCGACATGCCGGAGGCCTGCCACAAGGATTGAAGGCCAGAGTCTCTGTGAAGCCATTCGCTTCGGGTCTGATGGTCGATCTTGTGCCGCCGCGCGTCCTGTGATCCGTGGGAGGCTTTGTCATGATCCTTGGACATTGAGGGTCCTCCTATGTCGCTATCAATGACGTTCAACGTCGCGCTCGACCGGATTGTTCGAACCAACAGGAGTTCCGATCCGCCCGAGCGTCGAAATTCCTGATGGCAAAGAATGCGCCAACTTGGGCGCGGAAACAATGTCAATGGCTTGGCAGCGCAACACCTGACGACGACGGACATTTTGTCCGCGCCGTGGAGGACAGGCTGTCCATCGACGATGCCTCACCTGTCTCGCGCAGGCTTCCGCGGAGCAGACACGTACGCGCGCTCCGCATCTCCGTCGCGGATGGACTTTGCCCCAGCCTAATCGGCTTCGTCGAGAAGCGGCCGGGGCGCCTGAAAGCCGTGCGCTTCCGCGAACCGAAGCGCCTCGACGATCATCGTCTTCATCGCCTCGGGTCCGTCATCGTGCGTGATCTCATACTCCAGGAGAAACGAGGCAAACGCATCTTCATCGATCTTGTCGAGCGCGTCAGCGAGTTCATTCATCGTCATAGGCACCTCCTGGAACCTCGATCCCACTCGGATAGGCTCATTCACTATATGCTCATGGCCACCTCCATATGAAGGTCGAGGCGTTGCGCTATCGAAGGGCATCTCGCCGCAACTTTCCCGGATCAAAGGTTCCGCCTATTTCAGCACATTGTCGCGCGCCTCGATCGGTGCGGGAAGATCCCGCTCGCCAAGCAGGAATAGAATCTCGCGCTCGATCATGCGCCGCATTGCGTCCAGTGGGAGAGCGTTAGGCTCCAGTCCGAACGGATCCTCGAGTTGATGGCCGAGCGCGTCGAGACCAAAGAAGGTGTATGCGACCAGCAGGACGGGCAGCAGCGTCCACCAGTCCAGCGATCCGGCCAGCGCGAACGGCAGCGTCACGCAAAAGATCAGAGCGGTCCGGTGCAGCAGCAGGGAATAGGCGAACGGCACGGGCGTCGACGCGATGCGTTCGCAACCGCCCTGCACGTCGGAGAGCGCGCTAAGCTGCCCCTCGAGGACGGAGTAGTGGATCGGCTCAATGCGGTCCCGCTTCATCAGCGCCAGGCAATATGTTCCGATCTGGTTGAGCACGACATTGGTCGGGTTGGGCCCGCCTGACGCGGCGTCGATGTCGCACCAATGTCCGATCGCCACCAGTTCGTCCTCGCCGCGCAAGCGGGCTGCCAGTCCGGCGCAGAAGCCGCACAGGCCGCGAAGCAGCACGCGCCGCTCCTCCTCATCAAGGGTGGAGGTCTGACGTGCGAACGAGCGGCAGGCGATGATCAGCTTGCCCCAGAGCTCCCGGCCTTCCCACCAGCGCTCATAGCAGGCGCTGTTCCGAAAGCTCATGAAGACCGACAGCGCGATGCCGATCAGTGTGAAGGGAACGGCGCTGATCCGCGCAAAAATGCCCGGATGCTCCATCGCGGCGAGCACCGCAAGGACGCTGATCAAGGCGATCGCAACCAGATGCGGCGCGATCCGCGGCAGGATCGAGCCGTTGACCGCAAACACGATGTCCCTGAAGCCGGGCTTGGAGCGCACAATCATGTCGACCTCCGCGGCGCGCTTAAGCCCTCCTCGAGATTGCAGCTCGAGCCGGACGCCGCGCGCGTATCGTCACTGGTGACGACGAGCGCATTGGTCGCAATGATCAAGTTTGGACATCGCCGGAAGCAACCTTCCGACATGGACAATGGGTGGTTCACGCCGTCTCCCCGATTCAACGGCGCGTAATGAAGCAACCTCCGCGCCAATTCCGGAATGTAGTCCAGTCAGTCACTTAGAGCGCGATCGGCTTTCAACGCCGGACATTTTGTCCGCGCAAAAGGACAAAATGTCCATAGAAATCAATATGATAGAATGGTTTACTTCCGATATCGCGGATGATTGGGGAGTGCTGGCAATGACCGACCACAAGCCTCGTTACAAGGCCTATCATCATCCTGCGGGCGGCTGGGGAGCGGCCGGCGCAACCGCCAAGGTGCTGCTCGAGCAGAGCGTCGTCACCAAAGGATCTCGCGCGTTGCTCGCGATGAACCAACCCGGCGGCTTCAAATGTCCGAGCTGCGCCTTCCCCGATCCTGACTGCAAGAAGACGCTGGAGTTCTGCGAGAACGGCGCCAAGGCGCTGGCGTTCGAAGCGACCAAGCGCAGGGTCACGCGAGAATTCTTCGCCACATACACGGTGTCCGAGCTGATGGAGAAGTCGGACTACTGGCTTGAGATGCAGGGCCGGCTGACCGAGCCCATGCGCTATGATGCGGCTTCCGATCGCTATCTGCCATGCGAGTGGGACGAAGCCTTCACGATGATCGGAGATCATCTGCGTGCGCTGGAGAGCCCGCATCACGCCGAATTCTACACCTCGGGACGCACGCCGAACGAAGCCGCGTTTCTGTATTCGATCTTCGTCCGCGCGTTCGGCACCAACAATTTCCCCGACTGCTCGAACATGTGCCACGAGCCCACCAGCCGCGGCCTGCCACCCTCGATCGGCGTCGGCAAGGGCACCGTTGTGATGGAGGATTTCGAACACGCCGAAGCCATCTTCGTGATCGGGCAGAACACCGGCACCAACTCGCCGCGCATGATGACCAATCTGGTCGAGGCGCGAAAGCGCGGCGTGCCGATCGTGGCCGTCAATCCGATGCCGGAGCGGGCACTGATCCGCTTCACCGAGCCGCAGGATGTCATTCAAATGGCGACCTTCGGATCGACCCCGATCGCCAGCGAGTTCGTTCACATCAAGATCGGCGGCGATCTTGCCCTGTTCAAGGGCATGATGAAGGTGATGTTCGAGCGCGAAGCGCAGGGCGAGAAAGTCCTCGATCACGACTTCATTCGCGAGCAGACCGTCGGATTCGATCTGGTCCGGAAGGATGTTCTGGCCCAGTCGTGGCCCAACATCGTCGCGATTTCCGGCGTCGAGGAGGCACAGATCCGCCGTTGCGCCGAGATCTACATGCGCTCCCGGGCTACCATGATCTGCTACGGGATGGGACTGACCCAGCACCAGGAGGGATCGCGGCTGCTGCAGCAAGTCGTGAATCTGCTGCTGATCAAGGGCAATTTCGGCAAGCCCGGCGCCGGCATCTCGCCGATCCGCGGCCATTCCAACGTCCAGGGCGACCGCACCGTCGGCATCGACGAGAAGCCGACCGACGACTATCTCGACCGCGTGCGCGACGTGTTCGGCTTCGAGCCGCCGCGCGGACACGGCCACCACACCGTCGAGACCGTCGAGGCGATGCAGAACGGCACGGCCAAGGTCTTCATCGGCATGGGCGGCAACTTCGTCCGCGCGGTCCCCGATACCGAGCGATCGTATGCGGCGATGAGGAAACTCGCCCTGACGGTCGGCATCAACACCAAGCTCAATCGCGGACATCTGGTCCACGGGCGAGATGCGCTGATCCTGCCGGTGGTCGCGCGCTCCGAAGTCATCCATACCCTGGCCGGAGAGCAGTTCGTCACGATAGAGGACTCGATGTCCACCGTCACGGCATCGCGCGGCGTGCTGGCGCCGGCAAGCGCCGATCTGCTCCCGGAGGTCGAGATCGTCTGCCGGATGGCGCGCGCGACGCTTCCCGACAGCACGATTCCGTGGGAGAGCTATATCGAAGACTACGGACTGATCCGCGATAAGATCGCGGACGTCTATCCCGAGATCTACAGCGACTTTTCGGAACGGATCAAACGACCGCAGGGCTTCCACCTCGACGTGCCACCGCGCCGGCTGGTCTGGCCGACCCCGAACGGCAAGGCCAATTTCCTCTTGATGCCCGGCCTCGAGGTCAACGCTCCGGTGTCCGATCCCGCGATGCTGCGGTTGGCGACAGTCCGCTCGCACGACCAGTTCAACACCACGATCTACAGCTATAACGACCGCTATCGCGGCGTCTACAACGACCGGATGGTGCTGTTCATGAACGCCGATGACCGGGCGGCGCGAGGGCTCGCCTCTGGCGCACGGATCGCGCTCGAGACGATCAGCGATGACGGCGTGCGGCGCCGGGTCGATGGTCTCACGGTGCTGGACTATCCGATGCCACGCGGCGCGGTCGCGGGATACTATCCCGAGCTGAACCCGCTGCTGCCGCTCGAATACTACGACAAGATCAGCGGCACGCCCGCCGCCAAATCGATTCCGGTTCGTGTCGTCGCCTAGCGGGCGGCTCCACAGGTTGCGGAGAGCTTCGGCTTCATAGGGAGGCAACATTGCTTGGGCAACTCGACCCGGTAATCCTGGCACGCGCGCAGTTCGCGTTCACCGTCTCCTTCCATTTCATCTTCCCGGCGTTCTCGATCGGGCTCGCAAGCTACCTCATGGTGCTGGAGGCGCTCTGGCTGAAGACAGGAGAAGGCGTCTACGCCAATCTCTACCGCTACTGGCTCAAGATCTTCGCGGTCACGTTCGGCATGGGAGTGGTGTCGGGGGTCGTGATGTCCTACCAGTTCGGCACCAACTGGTCGGTATTCTCGACCAAGGCGGGACCGATCATCGGTCCGCTGATGGCCTATGAGGTGCTGACGGCATTCTTCCTGGAAGCCGGCTTCCTCGGCGTCATGCTGTTCGGCATCAGCAAGGTCGGCAAGCGCCTGCATTTCGTCGCGACCTGCATGGTGGCGCTCGGCACGCTGATCTCGGCGACCTGGATCATCGCGGTGAACAGCTGGATGCAGACGCCCGCAGGCTATGCGATCAACGCCAAGGGACAGTTCGTGCCGGCCGATTCCTGGCTGCCAATCATCTTTACCGCGAGTTTTCCGTTTCGCCTGGTCCATACCGTGATCGCGGCCTATCTCACCACCGCTTTCGTCGTCGGGGCCGTCGGCGCCTGGCATCTGCTCAGGGACCGCAGCAATCCGGGCGCGCGCAAGATGTTCTCGATGGCGATGTGGATGGCCGCGATCGTCGCGCCGATCCAGATCCTGGCCGGCGACGCCCATGGGCTCAACACGCTGGAGCATCAGCCGGCCAAGGTGCTCGCGATGGAGGGCGACTACCAGCCGAGCCCGAGCGGCGCCCCGCTGATCCTGTTCGGCTTCCCGAGCAATGACGAGGCGCGCGTCCGTTACGAAGTCTCGATACCCCACATCGGATCGCTGATCCTGAAGCATGATCCACATGCGCCGCTTCAGGGCCTCACCGACTTCCCGCGCGAGGACTGGCCGCCTGCGCATATCGTGTTCTGGTCGTTCCGGATCATGGTGGCGCTGGGATTTGCGATGCTCGGTGTCGGCCTTTGGAGCCTGCTCGCCCGCGTGCGCGGCAAGCTCTACGACTGGCGCTGGCTGCATCGCGTCGCGGTCGCGATGGGACCGGCCGGCTTCATCGCCGTGATCGCCGGATGGGTCACGAGCGAAGTCGGCCGCCAGCCCTTCACGGTGTACGGCCTGCTGCGCACCGCGGAATCGCATTCGCCGCTCGCTGCGCCCGCGGTCGCCGCCTCGCTCGTCGCCTTTGTGCTGGTCTATTTCAGCGCCTTCGGAGCCGGGACCTATTATCTGCTGCGGCTGATGGCCAAGCCGCCGGAGCGCAAGGAGCCGGAGCTGCCGAACCTGCCGCAGCGCGCGGCGGGCATCACCCCGGCGGCAGGTGTCGGGGCGCCGCTGACGGCCCGGGAGTGAACGCCATGATCAGCATCGACCTTACCATCTTCTGGGCGGCGGTCATCGGCTTCGCCGTGATGGCCTATGTCGTGATGGACGGCTTCGATCTCGGCATCGGCATCCTGTTCCCGAGTTTCGCGGTCGGCGACGAGCGCGATCAGGCGATGAACTCGATCGCGCCGGTGTGGGACGGCAACGAGACCTGGCTCGTGATGGGCGGCGGCGGACTGCTCGCAGCGTTCCCGCTGGCCTATGCCATCCTGCTTCCGGCGACCTATCCGCTGATGATCGCGATGCTGCTCGGCCTCGTGTTCCGCGGCGTCGCGTTCGAATTCCGCTGGCGGGATGCAGGCCACCGCGCGCTGTGGGACATGGCCTTCTCGCTGGGCTCGGTGGTCGCGGCGCTGGCCCAAGGCATCACGCTCGGCGCGATCCTGCAGGGCGTCCGGGTGGAGAATGACGCCTATGCCGGCGGCTGGCTCGACTGGCTGAGCCCGTTCAGCCTGCTGACCGGGATCGCCGTCGTCATCGGCTATGCCCTGCTCGGCGCGACCTGGCTGATCTGGAAGACCGAAGGAACCAGCCAGCGCCATGCGCGCCGCCTCGCCTTCTGGCTCGGCCTCGGAACGCTCGCAGCGCTTGCGGCCGTGAGCGCGGCAACGCCGTTCCTGCATTACGATTACTGGCGGCGCTGGTTTGCGCTGCCCGGCGTGCTGCTCACGGCGCAGGTGCCGCTGCTGGTTGCGATCTGCGCGGCGACGCTGTTCTGGAGCCTCAGGCGCGGGTTCGAGCGGCTGCCCTTCGCGATGGCGCTCGCGCTGTTCCTGCTCGGCTTCCTCGGCCTCGGCATCAGCATCTATCCCTATATCGTTCCCCGCGCGGTGACGATCTGGGATGCTGCCGCGCCGCCCGAGAGCCAGTCCTTCATGCTGGTCGGCGCGCTGGTCATCGTCCCGGTCATCCTCGCCTATACGGGCTGGGCCTATTGGGTGTTCCGGGGCAAGGCCGGCATTCACGGATATCATTGATGGAGCACCGGCTTCCGCTCTGGCAACGGCTCGCCTGGATGGCCGCGATCTGGGGCGCGAGCGTCATCGCGCTCGGATTGGTCGCCGGCCTGATCCGCGTCGTGCTGACAGGGTGACATCGTCGCAGGAGAAGAAGCAATCAGGCGGCGGCGCAACGACGAGGCGGTGAGTGATCCGTCGGCGGGATCGCAGCGAGCTCAGCTCTTCTGCCGGCTGCTTCGCTTCGGCAGCCGCACCGTCAGCACACCATCATCGAGATCAACGCGCATTCGATCGGGATCGACCGAACATGGCAGCCGCATCACACCCAGAAATCTGAGCGAGCGTCCCACGCGGCAACGGCCTTCCGGCCTGTGCCGCCCGAGGGTTGGCTCGGCGAGAATGGTGAGCATGTCATCGTCGACCATGACCTCGATCTCGTCTTCGTTCAGGCCCGGCAGGTCGGCAAGGACCACCACATCGCGTTCGTCTTCGTGCACGTCAAGGTCAAGCATACGGGGACTGTGCGGTACGGTTACGAGCCTGCTCTGATCACCGGCTTGAGCCTTCTATCATTTGGATTTGGCAGCCGGCGCCTTCGCCGGTGTGAGCACCACGGATGCCTCGGTCGTCAGCACCCGGAAGGTGAAGCTCTCCTGGAAATACAATTCGACCGTCGAGCTCGAATGGCTGAGATAGCCGATGGAGAAATCCTGGCCGATGTCGAGCTCGAAGTCTCCACCGCGTGTCGTCAGTACGAACGCGCCTTCAATCGCCGGCGCCCAGATGGTGCCGCCATCGACGATCCGCTCGATGTGGTGAAAAATCGGATAGCCGTCGTCGGCTCCCCCACTCGCGGCCGTGTATGTGCTTGCCCCGAGCACCAGCGCGTACGGCCCATTGCAGCCGGCCAGCCGAAGCTGGCTGACGGCCTGCGCGACGACATCGGGGTAAGCTCTCACATTGGCCGGAAGGGGGATCGCAACATTGCTGCTCGCCTCCGTGATGCCCTGAATGCCTGCCGCCGCATAACCCGCGAACACCGCGCGATCTTCGGCGAAGGCGATCTTGCGCGCCGCTTCCTTCACGGGAGACCAATCCGAATCGTTCGAGCCGCGATCGACATCGTCGATCTGCTGCCGCGACAGCTGAAAGGGGACGCGCAGCTCGACTAATGCCTTTGCCTCCCGCTGAATGGCCCGGATTTCGTCGCCGGGCGCATCGATTTGCCTGATATGCCCGGTGCCGATGGCGGCGAGCCCGGGCCCCTTCGGACCCGTGACATCCACGACCCTTCGGGCTGCCAGATGCCGCTTGAGTGTCCGCGACGCTTCCTGCTCGATTTGCGCCCAGGCCCCGTCGGAGATCGGCGCGAGGTGGCGGTGAAGATTGCTCATTCTTTAGCCCCTTGCTTCAGAGAACCAATGCCGAGCGACCCATCATTGCCGGCCGGGCATGAGAGAGATTCATTGGTGGACGGCGTCGATGCGCCCGGTAGGTCGACGGCATCGGGCGCAGGTTCCGGCTCGACGTCGTCGAGGAAGCTTGCCGATGGCACGAAAAACAATGCGCCGGTCACGGCGCGGCTGAAATCCAGCAGCCTGTCATAGTTTCCGGGCGGCCGGCCCACGAACATGTTTTCGAGCATCTGCTCGATGCGGCGCGGCGATCGCGCGTATCCGATGAAGTAAGTGCCGAACTCGCCCTTTCCGAACTCGCCGAACGGCATGTTGTCGCGAACGATCTCCAGCTGATCGCCATCCTCGACAACCGTCGTCAGGACGTTGTGCGCATATGGCGCCTTCGCCGCGTCCAGTTGCTCGATATCCGAGAGCTTGTGCCGACCGATGATGTTTTCCTGTTGCTCGATCGGCACCGCATTCCAGCGCGCCAGATCATGGAGATACTTCTGCACGATGACGTAGCTTCCGCCGGCGAAGGGCGCATCCTCCTCGCCGATGACGGTTGCGCGTTCGGCGTCCGCGCCGACAGGGTTTTCCGTCCCATCGACAAAGCCCATCAGATCGCGGTCATCGAAATATTTGAAGCCGTGGACCTCGTCGACAACGGTCACGACGCTGCCGAGCCGCGGCATGATCTGCGCCGCGAGCTCGAAACACATATCCATGCGCGTGGACCGGATATGAAACAGAAGATCGCCCGGCGTCGAAACCGCGTGATGCACGCCGCGAACTTCCCGAAACGGGTGCAGATCCTTCGGTCGCGGGGCACCGAACAGCCGGTCCCAGATGCTGGAGCCGATGCCCATGACGCACGACAACCGCCCTTGCAGATCGCGGAAGCCGACGGCGCGCAACAGCGACGACAGGTCCGCGCAGAGACCGCGTACGGCGGCGTCGCTTTCCGGTCCGGAATTGACCGTCACGACCAGGAAGATGGCCGCCCGCGTGAGACGCGCGACGACCGGTTGCGGAACAGCAGACGGCACACCTTGCTCCTTTGGTGACCTCCGAGAGGTCTCTAGTCCATGTCCCGGAAAGCGTGGCCGTCGGCTTTCACGCCCACGATGACACTCGAGGGCACCAGGTCCTGGGCGCAGGTGCCGTCGAACACCCAATCACCCTTGTCTGCAAGGTCAGGGAGATTTGCGCCCTTGCGTACATACAGCCCGATCGCGGGCTTCTTCGCATTGATGTAGAGATCGTACTCTTCCATTTCATCAACCTTCCTGAAACACGAGGTCTATCGTCCGCCCGTTCTGGGAGTGCCAGATCGGACAGGCAGTCTCCCGCGTCCGCGCGAGCGACACGATTGCCGGTCACAGCTTGACCGGCCGCCCCGACTTCTCCTCCTCCAGCGTGACGGCAATATCGGCATTGGCGGAGAGGCGAACCTTGTCGCCCTCGACACCCGCCACAAAGCCCATTTCAACGTAGTGATGATGGCCTTCGTGATGGCCAAAGCTGTCGGACTTCTTGAGCTTGATGCGATCGCCCTCGACGCGATCGACTGTGCCGACGTGAACGCCGTCCGCGCCGATGACTTCCATATTCTCCCTGATCGTGTTCGCCATGAGTTGGTTCTCCTGTCCAATTTCCGAATCGATTGACACGCCGCCCTGCGGCCACGCCATCAGTCCTCGAAAAGCCTGGCAATGTCGGCGTCGCAGCAAAGCCGAACCTTGTGGCCCTCGATGTTGTTCACCAGATCGAGGCCGATATAGTGGTGATGCTTCTCGTGCGAACCGCCGTCGTGCTTCTTCAGCTTGATCCGATCCGCTTCGACGCAGTCCACCGTGCCCAGATGATCGCCATCGAAGCCGATGACCTCCATGTTCTCCTTGATGTCGTCCTTCACCATGCTTTCCTCGTTCGATACGATCTCGGTTCCCGCTTCGGCCTGCCGACCGCCCGGCCAACGCGATGATGCCGCGCGCAGCCGCAGCCTCGGATCACGGCCTCAAATCATGACTTCATCGTCCTGGTCCGCGGTCGGCGCGGCCTTGCCGTTGAAGGTGAGGCCGTCCTTGCCCGCCGAGATCTTGACCTGCGAACCGTCGCGCACATCGCCTGCGAGCAACATCTCCGCCAGCGGATCCTGCAAATAGCGCTGGATGACACGCTTCAGCGGACGGGCCCCGTATGCCGGGTCCCATCCCTTGTTGGCCAGCCAGTCTCGCCCCTTGGCGTCGAGCGACAACTCGATCTTGCGATCGTCCAGCAGCCGTCGGAGCCGTGCAAACTGGATTTCGACGATCCGGCCCATCTCGTTCTTCTGGAGCCGGTGGAACAGAATGATGGCGTCGATCCGGTTGAGGAACTCGGGCCGGAAATGCGCCCGCACCATGGTCATGACCTGCTCCCGCACTGCGCTGGTCTTCTCGCCTTCGCCCTGGTTGACGAGCAGCTCCGCCCCGATGTTCGAGGTCATGATGATCAGCGTATTGCGGAAATCGACCGTACGGCCCTGGCCGTCGGTCAGGCGTCCGTCGTCGAGCACCTGCAGCAGGACGTTGAACACGTCGGGATGCGCCTTCTCGATCTCGTCGAACAGCACTACCTGATACGGCCGCCGACGCACCGCCTCGGTCAATACGCCGCCCTCGTCATAGCCGACATAGCCGGGCGGCGCGCCGATCAGCCGCGCGACCGAGTGCTTCTCCATGAACTCGGACATGTCGATCCGGACCATCGCCGTCTCGTCGTCGAACAGGAATTCGGCAAGGGCCTTGGCAAGCTCGGTCTTGCCGACGCCGGTCGGCCCGAGGAACATGAACGAGCCCATCGGACGATTGGGGTCCTGCAACCCAGCGCGCGCGCGGCGTACTGCCGTCGACACGGCCCGCACGGCTTCGGCCTGGCCGACGACGCGCTTGCCGAGCGCCTCCTCCATGTGGAGCAGCTTCTCCTTTTCGCCCTCCAGCATCTTGTCGACCGGAATCCCGGTCCAGCGCGACACCACCTGCGCGATATTGTCGGCGGTCACCGTTTCGCCGATCGACGTGCTCTCGCTGGCTTCGATCGCGGCAAGCTTCTTCTCGAGTTCGGGGATCCTGCCGTAGGCGAGCTCACCCGCCTTCTGGAATTCACCCTTGCGCTGTGCATTTGCGAGTTCCGTGCGAAGCCGTTCGAGCTCGCTCTTCATCTTCTGTGCGTCGGATAGCTTGCCCTTCTCGGCCTGCCATTTCGACGTCAGATCGGCCGACCTCTTCTCGAGATCGTGCAATTCCGTCTCCAGCGTCTGCAGGCGGCTCTTCGAGCCGGCATCGTTCTCCTTCTTCAGCGCCTCCTGCTCGATCTTCCGCCGGACGATCTCGCGATCGAGGTTGTCGAGCTCCTCGGGCTTGGAGTCGACCTGCATCTTCAGCCGCGCGGCCGCCTCGTCCACGAGGTCGATCGCCTTGTCCGGCAGAAAGCGGTCCGTGATGTAGCGGTTCGACAGCGTCGCCGCCGCGACCAGCGCCGAATCCGAGATGCGCACGCCATGGTGAAGCTCGTACTTCTCCTTGAGGCCGCGCAGAATCGAGATCGTGTCCTCGACCGTCGGCTCCGACACGAACACCGGCTGGAAACGGCGCGCCAATGCCGCGTCCTTCTCGACATGCTTGCGGTACTCATCGAGCGTGGTGGCGCCGATGCAGTGCAGCTCACCGCGGGCCAGGGCCGGCTTGAGCAGGTTGGAGGCGTCCATCGCGCCGTCGGTCTTGCCGGCGCCGATCAGCGTGTGCATCTCGTCGATGAACAGGATGATGCCGCCCTCGGCCGACGTCACCTCGCTGAGGACCGCCTTCAGCCGCTCCTCAAACTCGCCGCGATATTTCGCTCCGGCGATCAGCGCGCCAAGGTCGAGCGCCAGCAGCTTTTTGTCGCTCAGGCTCTCGGGCACGTCGCCATTGACGATACGCAGCGCCAGCCCCTCGACGATCGCGGTCTTGCCAACGCCGGGTTCGCCGATCAGCACCGGGTTGTTCTTGGTGCGGCGCGACAGCACCTGAATGGTGCGGCGGATCTCCTCGTCGCGACCGATCACCGGATCGAGCTTGCCGTCGCGCGCGGCCTGGGTCAGGTCGCGGGCGTACTTCTTCAGCGCGTCATAGGCGTTCTCCGCCGACGAGCTGTCGGCCGTGCGCCCCTTGCGCAGCGCATTGATCGCAGCTTCCAGATTTTGCGGCGTGACGCCGCCATCCCTGAGAAGCCCGGCCGCATCGCTGTTGCGGTCCGAAGCCAGGGCCTGAAGCAGCCGCTCGACCGTGACGAAGCTGTCTCCCGCCTTCTCCGCGGCCTGCTCCGCCGCGGTGAACACGCGGGCGGTCTCGGGCGCTAGATAGACCTGTCCCGCGCCGGCGCCCGATACTTTCGGGAGCTTGTTCAACGCCGCTTCGGTTGCCTTGAGGATCGCCCGGGAATTGCCGCCGGCGCGGTCGATCAGACCGCCCGCCAGACCTTCGCCGTCATCGAGCAGCACCTTGAGGATGTGAAGCGGCGTAAACTGCTGGTTGCCTTCCCGCGTCGCCAGCGATTGTGCCGACTGGATGAAACCTCTTGCGCGATCGGTATATTTCTCAACATTCATGGAATCACCTCACGCTGGCAATACCGGCGCATGCCGTCCTCGTTCCGATTTCATCGACCTGTCGGCGAATGCGCCCTTTTCGCCTCGAGGTGCTGTTCCAGTCGAGCGAGATCGATCACCATGCGCTCATGGGTGCCCCTGCCGATCTCTTCGATTTCGTCCTGCGCGGTCACCGCGAAGACCAGGCGCCGTCCATCGACGCCGGTGACTTCAGCCTCCGCGGTCACCCGTTGTCCCGCCGGCGTCGCGGCGATGTGCCGGACGTCGACGGCGATCCCAACCGCCGCCTCACCGGGTTCGAGATAACCCCGGATGGCGTTGAGCGCTGCGTTCTCCATCGCAAGGATCATCACCGGCGTCGCGAGAACCGGCGGTAGCGTCGGGTCCTTGAACTGGCTGGCCAGATGCTGCGGCCTCACGTCGAGCGTGAAGCGGCCCTTTGCGCCAAGAGACACCGGCTTCATGTTTCACACCGCCTTCTGGAACAGTTCCTCGACGTAGTCCCAGTTCACGAGGTGATCGAGAAACGCCTTGATGTAATCGGGCCGGCGGTTGCGATAGTCGAGATAGTACGAGTGCTCCCAGACATCGCAGCCGAGAATCGGCTTGGCGCCGTGCACGAGCGGACTTTCGCCGTTCGCAGTTTTCATCACGACGATCTTGCCATCCTTCACCGCGAGCCAGCACCATCCCGAGCCGAACTGACCGACACCGGCCGCCACGAAGTCGTCCCGCATCTTCTCGATGGAGCCGATATCGGCGCTGATCCGCTTCTCGAGGCTGCCCGGCATCGCGCCGCCGCCCTTCGGCTTCATCCATTTCCAGAAATAGGTGTGGTTGAGATCCTGGCTTGCATTGTTGAAGAGCGGCGTGTTCTTGCCAAAGGAGCCGACGACGACCTCCTCGAGGCTCTTGCCTTCCCATTGCGTGCCCTTGATCAGCGTATTGACGGCGTTGACATAGGCCGCGTGATGCTTGTCGTGATGATATTCGAGCGTTTCCTTCGACATGTAGGGAATGAGCGCATCGTGGAGATAGGGTAGATCAGGAAGGGAAAACGACATGGGACTTCTCCGGCTCATGATCTGCTGTACGAGCGAACATCCGTGTTTGCGACATAGGCTCGATCGTTCATGCCGATAGTTGCGTATCGCGATCCGCCAAGCCGCGGTCGCGCTGACCCGACGGACACTTCCTCAGCAACCGACGTGCCAACTCGAGCCGCACGAAATATCAATGCGTTACAGAGCGACAAGCACATGCCATCGGACAATTTGTCGAAACGGCGCGAGACAAACTGTCCGAGATGGCAGCAGCCAGACGAGGCTCGAACAGACGTTCTTGCGGCGGCACACGACGTGAGCGGAAGCAGCACACACGCATCAACACGTGGCCGGCCGTTCTACTTCCCTGACCCGTACATCAGCTCGAGTGCCGCAAGCGCAGTCAGGATATAGCCGCCATCATTGTCCATATCGTCGTCCGTGGAGAGATCGAATTCCCTCCACACGCCATCAAGATTGCCGGCCTTTCTTTCGTTGATGACCCGGGTCGCCACGTCACTGATGACGCCGAACTGTGCGAGGTCGTAATGCAGGCCGTCGTCATCGGAGAACAGACCGTGCTTGCGCAGGAACGCGGCCATCGGCATCGACGTTTCGCTGAGGTAGAACAGCAGGTCTCCCGCGTCCACGGGCCGGTCCGTCGCCTGGGGCACGAAGCCGACCTGCGTGATGAGCTGGGCGGCGCATGATTGAAGATCGGTCGTGAGCTGGCTCAGCGATACGACAGCCATTGCGATCTCCTCAGCTGTGAAAACGAATCCCCGATCGGCCCGGGCTCTATCGGTCCCCGCCTGATTGGATAGCGTCGCGCGGGCCCGAATTCCTATTTGACCCTGCGGCCATGGAAGAACCCGGCATTCGTCGTGTTCTCGCGAATATTGGCCGTCTCGCCCTGCTCCGCCGCGTTCTTCGCCTTTCCCTTCGGCTGCGGCCCGGCATTGCTGTCGGGTTCCGATCCGGTCCCCTTCGGGCTCCGGTTCGCAGGCGGGACAGGCGGCATCTTGTTGTGACGTGACATCGCGGCAACTCCCTTTGAAGACAACGGATCGCGATTCCGGCCGATATCGTGGGAGATCGAGCAACTGACGTGCCAAATCGAATCGGCAACGAAATCAGCCTCATAGCGTGGCAGTTCTCACCGGATAAAGACAATTTGTCAGGGCGAGGCCAGACAAACTGTCCGGCGAAATACGTTCGTTCGAATCCTCCTTGTCATGGACCAGCGCGCGACACAATTCGCGCCACGCCGCTTTCACGTGTCTAACGCTGCACTACGGCTAATCGTTGCACCGCGACGGCCTCGATCTCAAAGGTCGGGCGAGCCATCCCTCGCGATCAGCCAGAAGCTTCTCGCAGCCAGACGGAAAAGGTCGTGCCCTTTCCCAATTCGCTTTCGACCGAGATCCTACCACCTTGTCGGGTCACGAGCATCTGGCTAATTGACAGCCCGAGACCGGTGCCTTCCCGCCTCTTGGTCGTGAAGAAGGGATCGAAGATCCGTTGCATGATATCGGGCATCATGCCGGCGCCGGTGTCGCCGACCTCGATCACGACACCGCGACGCAGACCTTCCTGGCGATCGAAGGTCCGCAGCGTCAGCTGTCCGCCGTCCGGCATGGCGTGAATCGCGTTGACGATCAGATTGACCAGCACCTGCTGAAGCTCGGTCCTGTTCATCGAAATCGGGCGCGACGCGCGATACTCCTTGTCGACGGTGATCGTCGTTTTGTTCAGCAGGTGCTGCACCAGCGGCAGCGTATCGTTCACGATCTCGTCCGGCTGATACTGCTCGATGAAGCCGGCGTATTCCTGCGGCTTGGCGAACTGAAGCAGCCTGGTGACGATCTCGCTGATCCGTCGGAGCTGCTCGTCGATGAGCCGGAACTCGGTCTTCGCGGCGTCGACCTTACTCCCCATCAGGTCGCGGATGACTTCGAGATTGCCCTGCACCACGGCAATCGGATTGTTGATCTCATGCGCGATGCCGGCGGTGATTTCGCCGATCGCGGCGAGCTTTTCCGACATGATGAGCTGCTTCGTGGTCGCTTCCAGTTGCTGGTTGGCGAGTTGCAGCTTGCTGGTGCGCTCCTCGACGCGCTGATTGAGCTCCTCATTCCATTGTCGCAGCTGGGTATCGCGCTCGTGAAGCTGATCGAGGAGCCGATCGAGGTGGGTCGCAACCCGACCGATCTCGTCCTGATCGCCGGCATGCCCGGTTCGGGCGTCGAGCTCCCCCCGTTCGACCCGCGCAATCGTACCCGTCATGCTCTCGAGAGGACGGAAGATTGCCGCGGCCCACCTCAGAAACAAAGGAACGGTCGCGGCAACCGCGACCAGGAAAGCCACCGCGATCTCGAGCAGCGTCCGGCGCTTGGCTTCGGTGAAGGGCCTTTGAAGAAAGCCGGCATAGAGCATGCCTACCCGATGACCGTAGCTGTCGAGCAGCGGCTCATAGCCCGAGACATACCAGTCGTTGACGACGAATGCACTATCGAACCAGCTGCCGCCGTCCTCAAGGACGGCCTTGTGGACTGCGGCCGACACCCGGGTGCCGATCGCACGTTGCGTCTCGAACAGCTGCACATTGGTGCTGATGCGGACATCGTCGAGAAACAGGGTGACGGTGCCACGGCTCTCCTGAGGCAGGCCGAGGCCGTGATAGATGAGATCATTGATCGTATCGACGAAGGCGAGATTCTGATTCAAGAGGATGCCACCGACCAGCGCGGCTCGCCGGCCGTTGGGCAGCATCAAGGGGTTGGCCGACTGCAGGACCAGGCCGCGCGTTTCCTCCGTCTTGGTCGTCGGAGCACTTCCGACTGTCGGAACGAGCTCGATTCGCGCCCGTCGCGCGAGATCAGGCGATATCGCCGAAAGCTCGGCCGCCTCGAAAACGTCGATGACTGTCCTTGCGCGTCCTTCGAGCGCGGTGCTGATGACCGGCCAGTTCCAGCGGACGGAGGCCGATGCGAGCGGATAGTCGCTTGTCACGACCTGTCCGCCGTCGGCGACGATATAGAGGAAGTCAAAACCGCGGGCTTGCGCAGTTTCCCTGAGAAGCGCCGCAAGATCGCCGTCATGACCAACCTGCTTCTGCAGGGTCTGCTGAAACCGCGCGGAGCTGGTGACGAAAGCCAATTGGTCTTCCGTGTTCTCCATGATGCGGGCGAGATATTGATGCGCGATGGTCAGGTCATCATGGACCTTCGAGATCAGCGCTTCGTCGAACTTGGCGTTCCAGCGATAGATGCTGATCCCCAGCAGCAGCGGCAGGATCACGAGCATCGGCACGAGAGCGATCGCCAGCAATCGATAGCGAACCGAGCGCCGATTGCTCATCGAGCGAACAGCTATACTTTCCAGCTTGCGCATTTGCGGTCGACCGTCTTACGCGAGATGCCGAGCCGCCGCGCAGTTTCGTCGCGATCTCCGCCGGTCTCACGAAGGATAGCCAGGATGTGGCGTCGCTCCACCTGGGCAAGACTCTCCCCGCCGCTGTCGCCATGATCGAGGGCCCTCTCGAAATCCTCCGGGAAGGTGCCGAGGATGATGGTCCGCTCGATCAGATTGCGCAGCTCGCGGATGTTCCCGGGCCATTCATAGTGCGTCAGGGCCTTGCGCACACGCTCGCCCATGGGCACGGCAGGCATGCCCAGCTGCTGGGAGATATCGCGCATGAATATCGCGGCGAGCTCGAGCACGTCTTCGCCGCGGTTGCGGAGCGGTGGCATGCAGATTTGCATCACATTCATTCGGAAGTAGAGATCGGCGCGGAAGCTGCCGGCCTCGACCCGGCCTGGCAGATCGGCATTGGTGGCAAAGACGAAGCGGGCATCGAACGGGACCTCCCGTTCCGCACCGACGGGACGGACCCGGCGATCCTCGAGAACGCGCAGCAGCTTGCTTTGAAGCGTGTACGGCAGTTCGCCGATCTCATCGAGAAACACGGTCCCGCCCTGAGCATGCATGAACAGGCCCTCGCGCGCCCGCCCCGCGCCCGTGAACGCTCCCTTGAGATGTCCGAACAATTCGCTCTCGATCATGTCGGCTGGAATCGCGCCGCAATTGATCGGCACGAACAGCTTGTCGGCGCGATTGGAGAGGGAATGCAGCGAGCGGGCGGCAACCTCCTTGCCGGTGCCTGACTCGCCGGTGAACAACACTGGCGTCGGCAACGGCGCAACGCGCGCGATGATATCGCGCACCTGCTGGATTGCGCTCGACTGACCGAGCAGCTTGTTACGCAGGAACATTTCGTGCGAAGCGGACGCCAATTCATGACGCAGCACGTAATTCTCTCGCTGCAGCCGCGTTCGATCCAGGCATCGCGCCACGGCGTTGAGCAACTGATTGGAGCGGAAGGGCTTGATGACGAAATCGACAACGCCGGCCCGCAAGGCCACGATGGCGGTATCGAGGTCGGCGTAGGCCGTCATCAAGATCACATCGGCGAAGAAGCCGATCGCGCGTTGCTCGGCCAGCCAGTCAAGGCCGGCTTTCCCGGGCATAACGTTGTCGAGGATGACCACATCGAAATGCCGGCTGTCGAGCTTGCGCGACGCCTCCTTGGCATCGGCCGCCTCCTCGATCAGCTTGCAGCGCGGCCGCAGAATCTTGACGAGAAAATTGCGGATACCGGGCTCATCATCGATGACCAGTATCGACGCCTGCGAGAGCCAGGGGCCGAACTCCGGGCTGCCGACGGGTTCGACAACTTCCTGGGTTGATTCCTCCGACATTCGGCCCTTCTCCTGACGTCGCCTGCACCCTAACAGGGCAGGCCCGAGAACCACAACATCGCCGCGCAGGACTCGTTTGAACGCGATCGCACGCAGGCGCCGGCCCGAATTCCGGTTGCCGGGCCACAGCGAAGACTAGGTCGACTCTCCGCTGACCTCATCATGCAACCGCGCAAGCACCCGCCGCATGCCATGCAGCTGGTCGACGAGATGAAGCACCACATCGATGCCTTCGTCGTTGACGCCCATGCCAGCCGCGAGATCCTGAATGAAGCGCGCGCGGGCGACGTCGCCCTCGGTGAATGTCATCCCGGCGACGGTCCCCTCAGGGATCAGCCATTCCTGCTCGAGCCAGAATTCCAGGGTCTGTACCCGGACACCGGACGCGATCAGAAACTCCTGCCTGTTCATGATCATGATGCACCGCCTTCGCGCGGGTTGAATTCCTTGCCCTTGCCCCATCCTGATACGAATGCCTCGAGCTCCGGGTCCGGCGAATTCGGCAGGACGATCTTCAGCTTCACGAGCTCATCGCCGCTGCCGCCGCCGTGACGCGGCGCCCCCTTTCCGCGCAGGCGAAGCGTCGTCCCGGTATTCGATCCCTTTGGGACCGACATGGTCACTTCGCCGGTCGGCGTCGGGACGCGCACCCGCCCGCCCAGGACGGCTTCGGACAGCGAGATCGGCAATTCCAGCGAGATGTTGTCGCCGTCGCGCGTGAAGCGCCGGTCGGGCAGGACTTCCACATCGATCAGCGCATCGCCGGGCCCGCCCTTGCCGGTGCCGGGCGCACCCTTGCCCTTCAGACGCAGGACCTGGCCGTCGACCAGCCCGGGCGGGATCTTGACGTCCAATGCACCGCCGTCCGGCAAGGATATGCGCTTGTTGCTACCCGTGATCGAATCGACAAAATCGATCGCGAGCCGATAATGCAAATCTGCGCCGCGACGGTTCGCGCGTGCCCGCTGACTGCGCTTGAGCAGCTCGGCGAAGGGATCCTCGCCGTCCATGAAATCGGCGAAGCCAGCACCGCTGCTGTACGGATGGCCATGGTCCGCGCTGGCGAAATCCCGATAGTAATGATGCTGCGGCTGCTCCGCACCCGACCCGTCGATCTCGCCATTGTCAAACCGCTTGCGCTTCTCGGCATCGCCAAGCAGATCATAGGCGCCCGCAACTTCCTTGAACTTCTCTTCGGCCTTCTTGTCGCCGGGGTTGAGATCCGGATGAAGCTTCTTCGCCAGCTTGCGATACGCCTTCTGAATGTCGGCGGCTGAAGCCGATGACGAGACGCCGAGCACATCGTATGGATTGGTCGCCACGTCAGCTCTCCTGGCATCGGCAACAAGACATCAGGCTCCCGTGACCGAGGCGCTTGCGAGGCGCGACGCCGTTCGACGGCAGGTTGAAGCTATTCGACATGGCCCGGGTCCACATATCTCGGATAGTTCTTGGCCTGCTGCGGCGTCATCCGCGCCGGGTCCGGCGCGCCCGGCACCCCCCGCGGGCCGAGCTTGGCCCGCGCGATGTCATCCTCCATCAAACGCGGCTTACCGTCGTCAAGCTGTCCATTGCCTCCGTAATCCATTGCCATGGTTGCTCCCTGATCCTGCGAGGGGCCCTGTGGCCGGGCTTCGATTCAGGAGACCGAACGGCTCATCAGCACACCGCTCCCGCGTCATCGCCCCGGTTGCAGGGTGAGGCTCTCGACCCCGGCGGCAATGATCACGCCGGTGGTGGCCTGAACACTGATCGGCTGCAGGGCGATGCTGTTGTTCGAACCACCGAGCAGCACGTTTCCGCCCACCCCAACTACGGCCGCTGCCATGGCGTCGACCCCGACATAGGTGCCGGCAAGGTCGCCGCGACCGGGCTGCACCACGGGCGCGAACACGTTCCAGGCCAGCGCAGTGTTCTCCGTGAAGCCGATATCGAGGCCGAGCTTCCGCATTGTCGCAACGTAGTAGTCCTCCGGCAGTCCGTTGATCCGCAGGACACATCGAAGGTTGACCACGGCTCCGACCAGGAACCCGACGGTCGCGCCACCGAGACATTCGAGCACGCCAACTTGTACCTTCTGTGCCGGTGCCGGTTGCTGCGCGTGACCGGGCGACACGAGCGCGCTCAACATTGCGGCGACGATGGCGATTGAAAGACTCCGGTGACGACGCATAAAGAACCCCCTTGTGAGTTGAAAGACGATGCCTGTTGGGCATCACGGACAGAGTTTGAGTGAACCGGTAGAAGGGTCCGGGCAACGCACGTCGCCCGGACCAAGTGGCATCATTTCCTGCGCATGCCGGGACGGATTCGGCGGCTGCGCTACATCGACTTTTTCTCATCGTCACCGATCTCGGTAAATTCGGCATCGACGACGTTGTCATCCCGGCCCGGGCCCGCGCCGGGCGCCCCATGCGGCGCGGCACGGATGGCCTCACCCAACTTCATCACGTTCTGCTGGAGCACGCTCGCCTTGCTGGTGATCGCAGCCGCGTCGTCGCCTTTCAGCGCCTCGCGCAGATCCGACATGGCGTTCTCGACCGCGCGACGGTCCGTGTCGGAAAGCTTCGAGCCGTGCTCGACGACCGTCTTTTCCGCCGAATGCAGCAGCGCCTCCGCGGTGTTCTTCGCCTCGACGGCTTCCTTGCGCTTCTTGTCCTCGACCGCGTGCGCCTCGGCCTCCTTGATCATGCGATCGATGTCGGCTTCGGACAGGCCGCCGGACGCCTGGATCTGAATGCGCTGCTCCTTGCCGGTCGCCTTGTCCTTTGCCGAGACATTGACGATGCCGTTGGCATCGATGTCGAAGGTGACCTCGATCTGCGGCACACCGCGCGGCGCCGGGGCAATGCCCATCAGGTCGAACTGCCCGAGCAACTTGTTGTCGGCGGCCATTTCGCGCTCGCCCTGGAAAACGCGAATGGTCACCGCGTTCTGATTGTCTTCCGCCGTCGAGAACACCTGGCTCTTCTTCGCCGGAACGGTAGTGTTTCGCTCGATCAGGCGCGTAAACACGCCGCCCAGGGTCTCGAGGCCGAGCGACAGCGGCGTGACGTCCAGCAGGAGAACGTCCTTGACGTCACCTTGCAGCACGCCGGCCTGGATCGCCGCGCCGATCGCAACGACCTCGTCGGGGTTGACGCCCTTGTGCGGCTCCTTGCCGAAGATCTTCTGCACGATCTCCTGGATCTTCGGCATCCGGGTCATTCCGCCGACCAGGACGACCTCGTCGATGTCCTGGGCCTTGAGCCCGGCGTCCTTGAGCGCATTGAGGCAGGGCTCGATGGTCCGTTGCACGAGATCGTCGACCAGGGATTCGAACTTCGCGCGGGTCAGCTTGACCTGAAGGTGCTTGGGACCGGTTGCGTCGGCCGTGATGAACGGGAGGTTGATCTCGGTCTGCGTCGTGGTCGAGAGCTCGATCTTGGCCTTCTCCGCTGCCTCCTTGAGCCGCTGAAGGGCGAGATTGTCCTTGCGCAGGTCGATGCCCTGCTCCTTCTGGAACTCGTCGGCCAGGTAGTTCACCAGCCGCATGTCGAAGTCCTCACCGCCGAGGAAAGTGTCCCCGTTGGTGGCCTTAACCTCGAACACGCCATCGCCGATGTCGAGAATGGAGATATCGAACGTTCCGCCGCCGAGATCGTAGACCGCGATCTTGCTCTGCTTCTTCTTCTCCAGACCATAAGCGAGCGCTGCGGCCGTCGGCTCGTTGATGATGCGCAGCACCTCCAGGCCTGCGATCTTGCCGGCATCCTTGGTCGCCTGCCGCTGCGCGTCGTTGAAATAGGCGGGGACGGTGATGACCGCCTGCGTGATCTTCTCACCAAGGTTAGCCTCGGCGGTCTCCTTCATCTTCTGCAGGATGAACGCCGATATCTGCGACGGCGAATAGGACTTCCCGCCGGCCTCGACCCAGGCATCGCCGTTCGAAGCCTTGATGATCGTGTAGGGAACGAGCTTCTTGTCCTTCTCGACCATCGGATCGTCATACCGACGGCCGATCAGGCGCTTCACCGCGAAGATGGTGTTGGTGGGATTTGTCACGGCCTGGCGGCGCGCGGGCTGACCCACAAGGCGCTCGCCGTCGCTCGTGAACGCCACGACCGACGGTGTTGTGCGCATTCCCTCGGCATTCTCAATGATGCGCGGGTTCTTGCCGTCCATGACGGCAACGCAGGAGTTCGTCGTTCCGAGATCAATACCGATTACTTTTCCCACTGTCGCACCCTCCTGTTTCGCTTGTTTCTCTTCGCTGTCGTTCACCGAACCGGTGTAGAATGCTTCCCTGACCACCAGGTCGGCGTGTCGAAGCTATCGGCGTCCAATGCGTGTGCGTGTCGTTCGTCGATATGGGCGGCGCAACGGCCAGCAAGGCCTGGCGCAGACCTGTTCGATCTCCAGCACGATGTACGTCTCATGACGCCTTCGGCTTCGGATTGGCATTGTACGCCTCTTCCGGTGCGGCCGCTCCGGCTTTGTTCCGGTCCGGCGTCGTCGGCGCGCCGCCCTGGGCGGCAACTTGAACGGGTATTCTGCGGGCGCGTTCCTTGTCCCTGTTGATCGGCAATGCCACAATCAGAACTCCATTGTCGAAGTCGGCCTTCATCTTGTCTGTGTCGACCGAATAAGGCAGGCGCAACGTGCGGAGCAATGTGCCGTGGGAGCGCTCGAGGATGTGGAAGCTCTCCTTGTCGTCCGCCCTGTCCAGCGTCTTCTCCGCGCGAATGGTGAGGATGTCATCGACGAGCGTAACGTCGATGTCCTCCGCCCTCACACCGGGAAGGTCGGCACTGATCCGCATTTCACCGTCGGTCTCGCTCACATTGATGCTGGGCATGAAGGGACCCTGCCGATCGCCACTGAGATGCGATTGGCGATGAAGATGACCATGCAGGAAGACCTCGCCGAACAGACGATTGATCTCGTGATGGAGCGAATGGAAGGGAGCTTCGATATCACGCTGAATCGGATTGCCCGATCGAACAGGTGCGGTGGAATTCGGCGCCATCATTCTCTCCCTGTGCGACGACGGGCTCTTCCTTTCGAAACTCGGGCTCTTCATTGCAACAGGCATGCCATCCCCGACAGCCAACGGTAACAACGACTTAGAAGTGCATCGATCGCGACGGCGGACATTTTGTCTCGGCTGCACGGGACAAGTTGTCGATGAAGCGGGATGGCATTTCATGCTCCGCTCGCGATGCCGACCTTCGCGGGACGCAATGCGCGGGCGCCGATCGCGTAACCCGGTTGCAGAACCTTCATCACAGTGCCGCGCGGCACGGACGGATCCGGCACCTCGAACAACGCCTCGTGGAAATTAGGATCGAACCGTTCGCCGACGGGATCGAGCTTCGTGATGCCGTGCTTTTCCAGCACGCGCAGCAACTCCTTCTCGGTGAGGCCGACACCTTCGACCAGCGTCTTCAGCGCCCCCTCCCGCTCCCGGACACTATCGGGAATGCTGGCAATGGCACGCTCCAGGTTATCGGCCACGTGGAGTATGTCGCCGGCAAATTTCGTGATCCCGTACTGACGCATGTTGTCGAGATCGCGCTCGGCGCGGCGACGCGTGTTCTCGACCTCGGCCAATGCGCGCAGCAAGCGGTCCTTGAGCTCGGCATTCTCAGCGAGGAGCTGGGTGCGATCCTCCGACGAACGATCGGTTGCTACGGCTCTCCCGAAATCCGCAGCGTCCCCAGGGTCAGGCAGGGCATCGCTCACGGTTGGCAGCGTGTGAGCCGAACTTGCCGGGCCGTGTCCATGCGGATCGTCGTCGGGTGGCCATTTTCGCTCCGTCATCTAGTCCTCCCTCGCAAGCGGACAGCGTTTCCCTGTCCTGTTCACCTAGTGGAGCCCGCTAGGCCGCGCGAAACCGCAGGCCGACACCGACCAGCGCGCAGCCCTGAAAAACGAGATCGATCGCCAGAACAAGACCGAGCAACCACAGACTGTTGACCGGCCAGCCAAGCAGGAAAACCAGCCCTGCGATCGCGGTGACGACACCCGAGGCAACGATCCAGCCCCAGCCGTGGTCGGTTCGCGTCTGGAATCCGAGCCAGAGGCGGGCGATGCCCGCCGCAAGCGTGAGCAGCGCCAGCATCAGCGTCAGAAACACCGAGGCAAGCAGCGGATTCATCGATGTCACGACGCCAGCGGCCGCGTAGAGGACGCCACTGATCATCCACCACAGGAAGCCGCCCCAGTTCTTCACGCGGAACGCCTGCACGATCTGCATGGCGCCCGCTACGATCATTCCCGCGCTCACGTAGAAGACCGTCACGATGGTAGCCAGCAGCAGGTTGCCGGCCGCGACAGCGCCCAGGACAATGAAAAGGAGCCCGAGGCCGACGAACCAGCCCCACTTGGCGTGCACGTCCGCAAATGCGCGAGACAGCATGGACGTATGATTGGTGGTTGTCATCGGAGCCTCCGGAATTCGAACCGGCGAGCTCGCTTCAGCCGTGTGCAACCGGCACTCCGGCGTGAAGGCGCCACAGCACACTCGCCACCGCACACCAGAGCAACAGGCATGCCAATCAGGAAACCACGTTATGTCAGACGCTTGGTGGTTCGACCGCATGCAAGAAGGACAATTTGTCCGCGCGCCACCGGACAGAATGTCGAGGGAACGCCGCCGCTGGGGAAGCGCATGCGTTGCATCTCGATGACGAAGAGCGGCGATGGCTTGGTCATCGGCAGCTTAGGGGGCATGTGCAGCCATCCCGGCACTTGGCCAGGCTGAAGAGAGGTCGGCTACCCCCTAAGGTGTCTCAACGGTCAGTCTTTCGAGGGCTTCGGCTGAGTTTCGCTCACAGGATCGGAGGCCGGAAAAGTCTCTTCGAGGCCTTCTTCGAGCCGGGTCATTTTCATATCCGCCTCGATCGCCGTCTTGGGATCTACCGCGAGCTTATCGACGGGGGCGGGATCGAATTTTTTCTTCATGGACAGAGACCAGGGTGACCGGAATTGCACCTGATGCGCACCCCATTCGTTCCTTTGGCAACTCCGCACATCCGCAAGAGCGTCATTGGGCATCCGTCGACGGCACCCTGCGCATGTCAATCCGGGAAGACCGCGTCGCGCTCCCGAACGAGAGACGGCCCCGCCGATTCCTACGCTGGGCTGCACTACAGCACTCTCGTGAGGAAGTAGTGGTTTCCTTCGCTGGACCTTGGCTCAAAAAAACGGATGAGACGACAAGGACAGCGCTTGCCAGATCAAAACTGGAGATTGGCAACAAGTAACTACGAATTTTGCCGGGTAACAATGTGGGAGCAGGCCATTGCGAAAACCTTATTCCTATCAATGGCTTATTGCCTATGGTGCGCTCGGAGGGACTCGAACCCCCACGGTGTTACCCACTGCCACCTCAAGGCAGCGCGTCTACCAATTCCGCCACGAGCGCTTGGGATACCGGATGGAACCCCGAAGGCACCGCCGGATCGACGGGGCCATGTAACAAATCACGGATGCAGGGACAAGGCGATTAATGCGGGAATTAACTGCGAACGCCGGGAGATTTCGGCAGCATTTGCTTGACCTCGACCGCAATCCGGTTGCGGTCGACCAGGACCACCCCGCTGGCCACCGGCAGGTTGTTGGCGAGGATCTTGACCTCGTCGGCCTCCGTGGCATCCAGTTCGATGATGGCGCCGCGGGATAGGCGCATGACCTGGTGAATCGGCATCGTGGTGGTGCCAAGGACCACCATGAGATCAACGCTGACTTTATCGAGGGTGGGCACTTCTGAACCGCCGAACTGGAACTAGATTGTGGGTTCACTTGACCACGTTAGGGTTAGCTAATGGTTAACGACCGCCAGAGCCTCGATTTGACGACCTTTGCGCGCCCTTCGGGCGACCGCGCGGTCGAATGGCGGATTTCGGACCGCGCGGTGCCCTACCCCGATTCGCTCGCCGCCATGGACGACCGGGTGGCGAAGATAGCGGCGGGCTCGGCCCCCGAACTGGTATGGCTGCTGGAGCACCCGCCGCTCTATACCTCCGGCACCAGTGGCAAGGCCGACGATTTGCTCGCGCCGCGCTTTCCGACCTTCCAGAGCGGCCGCGGCGGCCAGGTCACCTATCATGGCCCGGGCCAGCGCGTCGCCTATGTGATGCTCGACCTCAAGCGGCGCCGGCCCGATGTGCGCGCCTATGTCGCTTCGCTGGAAGAATGGATCATCCGCACGCTGGCCGCCTTCAACGTCCGCGGCGAGCGCCGCGAGGACCGCGTCGGGGTCTGGGTGCGGCGCCCGGACAAGGGCGAGGGCCATGAGGACAAGATCGCCGCGATCGGCGTGCGGCTGCGCCGCTGGGTCTCGTTCCACGGCATCGCGATCAATGTCGAGCCCGACCTCTCCCACTTCCAGGCCATCGTGCCCTGCGGCGTGGTCGATCCGCGCTACGGCGTCACCTCACTGGTCGATCTCGGGCTGCCGGTCACGATGGCCGATGTCGACATCGCACTCCGGCAGGCCTTTTCCGAGGTGTTCGGCGACACCGCAGCGCGCCTGCCGGAAGCGACGTCATAGGCTTCACGCCGCCTTCTGCGGCGCTACCTCGAGCTTGCCGGCGATGTAGCGGCGCTCCTGGGTGAGGCCGCCGAAACCATAGGCGTCGCCCTTCACCTCGTCGACATGGGCGTAGCTCTCGGTGTGCAGCGGCCCGAGCAATTCCTCCATCCGCTTGAACAGCGCCGCGAGATAGGCCGCCTTCTCGTCCTTGGTGTTGGTGCCCTCGGTGACGTGGATGTCGAGCCAGTAGCTCGCGAGCCCGTGCTCGGCGAGCGGCTTGCCGCCCGCGAACCAGTCGGCGGCATCGGCGCACTTCACAATGATCGCAGTGACCTTGGGATCTTTGTGCAGAATCCGTGCGGTCAGGTCCGACACGGCGGCGGCGATGTCGGACTTCAGCGACGGCCTCTCGCGCGAGGTCGCGTAGGTGACGGTGATGAGCGGCATGATCGGTCTCCTTGAATCCGGTTGGCGCGGGTCAATCGCGCCTCTTCTAGCTAGACCTTCGCGCATCATCTTGGTATCTTATCTATTTAGATAGCAATGATAACGATCATTGATCATGACAACCACGCTCGATATCGACACCGTGCAGGCCTTCCTCCTCGTCGCCGAGCTTCAAGGCTTCACCCGCGCCGCCGAGGCGCTTGGCACCACGCAAGCGGCGATCAGCATGAAGTTGCAGCGGCTCGAAACGGTGCTGGGCAAGCGGCTGGTCGAGCGCTCGCCGCGCGCGGTGCGGCTGACCGCCGACGGCGTGGCGTTCCTGCAGCACGCCCGCGCGCTGATCGAGGTGCATGATCGCGCGCTGGCCGGCGAGACACCGGCGCGCCAGCAGCTCACGCTCGGGATCAGCGATCACGCCGCGGGCCCGGAGCTGGTGCCGCTGCTGGAGCGGCTGCACGCGACGGCCTCCCAGCTTGCCCTCTCCGTGACCATCGGCTTCTCCCGCGAAATGCTCGATACCTACGATGCTGGCGAGCTTGACGCCGTGATCGTGCGCCAGGAAGGCAGCCGGCGCGGCGGCGAGAAGCTGACCGAGGACGAATTCGGCTGGTTCGCCGCCAAACGCTTCGTCTGGCCGCGCGGCGATGCGCTGCCGCTGGCAACGCTGGCGCCGCCCTGCGGCGTGCGCGCCCTCGCCGTGCGCGCGCTCGACAAGGCCGCTATCGCCTGGACCGAAAGCTTCGTCGGCGGCGGCGTCACCGCGGTGGTGGCGGCCGCGCTTGCAGGGCTTGCCGTTGCACCCCTGGTCCGCCGCATCGCGCCGCCGGGCCTGGTCGATATCGGCCCTGCCCACAAGCTACCGCGGCTCGGCACATCGAAGGTGATGCTGCATTCGAAAGTCGGCGATCCCGCCAAGCTCGCGGCACTCAGGACGCTGGCTGCAACGTTTCGGAGCGTGGCGTCTGCGGCATAGGTTGAACATCGTAGCGGTTCACATCGAGTCTTCGCCTGTCGCCAGTTCGGACATGACGAACCAGTAGGTCAGGCCGGCGACAAACCCGGCCACGACGAACAGGCAAACCAGTCCGGATGTCCAGACAGCCGGGGATCGTAGAAGGACACTGATGCTCAACGCACCGATCGCCGCGCCTGCGCAGGCGAAAAATCCCGCGGCTCGGATATGGAACTCCTGAGTGAACCAGACGACGATCGCAGTTGGAATTGCTGTGAGCAGACAAGTGATGACGAAGATCGCGGCCGACGGAAGCAGCATCACGACAATGCCGTAGAGCAGCCGCGCGACATCGCCGTGCGACGTCATCATCAGAATGGTCTGACCGACGGCGGAAATCACCGCGGTCGCGGCGCCACAGCCCGCAAGCCAACCTCCGAATGCACGGGAACAGGTGCTGCACATCCAGGCCTCCTCACAAGATCGCATCGAACGCGCTGCGCAAGGTTTCGTGCCGGAACACAAAGCCGTTGCTCAGCGCCTTGTTCGGCAGCACGCGCTGGCCGCCGAGCAAGAGCTCGTCGGCGAAGTCGCCGCCGACGGCGCGAAGCAGCGCCGCCGGCACGCGGAAGATCGCCGGCCGGTGCAGACGGCGTCCGAGCTCCTCGGTGAATTTCGTGTTGGTCACCGGGATCGGCGCGGTCGCGTTGACAGGACCGGACAGCTCAGGTCTCGCAATCACATGCGCGATCAGACGCACGAGGTCGTCGCGCTCGATCCACGACATCCACTGCTTGCCCGAGCCGAGCGGGCCGCCGAGACCGAACTCGAACGGCGTCAGCATCCGCGTGATGAAGCCGCCGTCGGTGCCGACCACGAGACCGATCCGCAAATATGCCACGCGCACGCCGTGATCCGCAGCCGGCTTCGCCGCATTCTCCCAGGCCTCGCACAATTCGTGACTGAAGCAGGCGTGGGATTTCGCCGACTCCGTCAGCACCTGGTCCTGCCAGAGTCCGTACCAGCCGATCGCGGAGCCGCTCACGAGTACCGACGGCTTGCGTTCGAGGCGCGCGATCAGCTTGATCACGTCAGACGTCATGTCGATCCGTGAGGCGATGATCTTGCGGCGCTTGGCCTCGGTCCACAGGCCGTTGCCGATCGGCTCGCCCGCGAGATTGACGATGGCGTCGATCCCGGAGTCGGCGGGCAATTGGTCGAGGCTCGTGATCAGCGTCACCGGCGGCATCAGCATGTCGGCCTTTGCCGGATTGCGGATCAACGCAATCACCTGATGGCCGGATGCGGTGAGGCTCGCGACCAGGCGGCTGCCGATGAAGCCGGTCGCGCCGGTGACGAGCACGGTCTGCCGCGTCGGCAATTTCTCGACCAGCGTCGCGGCCGGCACGCTGGCCATCCGTCCGAGGCGTCTGGCGGCGGCAAAGTCGCGCGCGCCGAACAGCGCGGCGCCGAAGGCCGCAGCCGTCGCGAACAGACTTAACGGACCCGCATAGGCCGGCGCGACGGCGGTCGGCAGCATCGCCCAGCCGATCAGGACCGGCACCAGCAGCACGAGGATGGCGCCGTAATTGATCGCCAGCAGCGTGTGATTGATCCGCTCGCTCGGCGGCAGCTTTCGGCTCAGATCCTCCTCGACGAAATCCATCAAGGTGATGACGACCTCGACGACGAGCACGGCCATGATGGCGATCGCAAGAATGCCGTGCACCTCCAGCCAGCCGAGCACGAGGAACAGCAGCGCATAGAGCATGTTGCGCACGCTGTGCAGCTGGAGCTCGTGGCGCTGCGAGGGACGCCAGGCCAGCCGCTCGGTGAATTCGTGGTGATAGAACGTATCGAATGCGCCCATCGCAATCTGGATGGCGACAAGCGTCCAAAGCAGCGGCGTCATGGCGTGGCCTCCCTGAACACAGCGGACTGACGGATCAGCCGACCGAAACGCGGGTGGATGATCTCCAGCGTGAAGCGGAAGTCGCCGCAGCCGAGATCGGAATGGGTTACGGTGAGATCGCCGGGCGTGAGCCATTCGGGCAGCGGCATCCGAAACGGGCCGAGCTGCAGCGAATAGCCGACGCTGCGAAACACCAGCGCCTCGTGCTCGACCGCGATCCGCAGCGCCATGCTGACGCCGAAGCCGACATACTCCTCGAGCCCGGTCGATCCTGCAAAACGCTTGGCGGAATGAATCACCTGCGGGAAGCCGTCGCGGCGCGCGCAGATGCGGGTCCAGACCTGGCCGCCGCTTGCGGCGTCCTCGGTAACGGTGACGATCATCGGCACGCGCGTTTCGGTGCCGGTCGGGAACGGTCCGCCGATCAGCCGCGCTGCCTGCGCCAGCCACCAGCCGATGCGGCTGCACGCCGCCTCCTCGACCTCGCCGACATAGACGACGGTGTTGCCGTCCTCGAACCGTTTCGAGAAGCGCCGCCAGATCGCAACCGGCAGGCGGCCCCAATCCTCGTCCGACAGCAAGGCGCGGAAGCGATGGTCGTCAAGCAGCTTTGTATCGGAAGTCGGCGCTGTCTTTAAGGTGGATATCCTTGCTGACGCCATCGCACACTCCCGTTACACCGCCGCCTTTATTTGGCCCTGCCCGTGGGCAGGAAACTCACGATTTTCTCGCCGAGCTTGATCAGCGCGACCAGGCGCGGCCGCGGCACGTTCAGCATCTGCGTGTACCAGCGGTCGACCAGCTCGGTGAATGTCAGCATCTCCTTGAGCCGCTTGCTCGCGAGCGGGCTGATCGCCGGATCGTCGGCCGCGTCGGAGACGCAGGCGCGCAGCGCTGCGAGCGCGGGATCAATCTCGCGCTCCTTGCGTCCCGCCGCGATCTTGGCCGCGACCTCCCAGATGTCGGTCTCGGCCTCGAAGTGGTCGCGGCGGTCGCCAAGGATCGGCACCCGCCGGATCAATCCCCAGGACAACAGCTCCTTGATCGAGTTGGAGACGTTGGAGCGCGCCATGCCGAGGGTGTCGGCGATGTCCTCCGCCGTCATCGGCGCTTCGGCGAGGTAGAGCAGCCCGTGGATCTGGCTGACCGAGCGGTTGACGCCCCATTCGTCGCCCATGTCGCCCCAATGCAGGATGAAGCGCTCGACGACGGCAGGAAGTTTTTTCTTGGCGGATATTTCTGTCATAACAGAAATATCAGACCGTTCGGAGCAGAAGTCAAGGCTGGTGGCGCGGCCCTACGAAGACGCGGGCGACATGGCAGGTCTCCTGACCTATCCGACGCCCCGGCAAATGCCGTTCGTCACAGGTGAGGAGTTTTCCTTTGTGGCCCCGAGCTCTTCGTCCAAGCTGATCCGGGTGGATGATTTTTGGGCCGTGCACCGGGTCGCCCGCGTCACGGCCGCAATGGAGATTGCGCATGCCAGCGTCCGACAAGGAGTTCGTTGGGTCCATTCCAGAGCTTTACGACCGGTTCCTCGTGCCGATGATTTTCGAACCCTACGCACGCGATCTGGCGCAACGCGTCAAGGCTCTTGGTCCGCGCGACCTGCTTGAGACGGCAACCGGCACCGGCGCCGTCACCCGCGCGCTGTCGTCCGCGCTCGGGCGCGACACCAGGATCGTGGCGACCGACCTGAATGAACCGATGCTCGAACGAGCGAAGTCACAGATGCCGAGCGGGACCGCAATCACCTGGCGGCAGGCCGATGCACTGAACCTGCCGTTCGACAATGCGAGCTTCGACGTCGTCGCCTGCCAATTCGGCGCGATGTTCTTCCCCGACAAGCCCAAGGGTTATTCGGAGGCTCGCCGTGTGCTGAAGCCGGGCGGCCGTTTCCTGTTCAGCATATGGGGTCGCATCGAAGACAACGAGTTCGCCGACGTGGTGACCCAGGCATTGGCGGAGGTCTTTCCGGCCGATCCGCCGCGCTTCCTGGCGCGCACGCCTTATGGCCACTACGCGGCCGATCCGATCCGGGCCGACCTTGCAGCCGCGGGCTTCAGCAAGATCGAGATCGACGACGTCCGGCTGCAAAGCCGGGCGAATGCGCCGCATGATCCTGCGATCGGCTTTTGCCAGGGATCACCGCTCCGCGGCGAGATCGAGGCGCGCGGCGGTATCGGCCTTGAGGCTGCGACCGAGCACGCCGCATCGGCGCTCGCGCGCCGCTTCGGCAGCGGCGCGATCGAAGGCCGGATTCAGGCGCTGGTGATCTCGGCGGTCGCGTAACGACGCGCTTCAGACCGTCGGCAGGACCGAGAACCGCTCCCCTGCCCGGCGCTGGTTCAAAAGATCGGAGTTGCCTGATGCGGCGTGCACGGCAGCGACGCGCGCCGAGAACGGACCGCGGTTGCATGCCGCAATCATGTCAGTGACGCCGTCGTCGGGGCCGGCAAACACCGCCTCGACGCTGCCGTCGCGGCGATTGCGGACCCAACCTTCGAGGCCGCGTGCGTTTGCCTGCTCGTCGACCCAGGCGCGATATCCGACGCCCTGGACGTGACCGCTAATGGTGACGTGGCGGATCACGCCGCTCATTTCTTCAGACCGAGGAACTCGCCGCTGCGCGCCTTGGTCTCCGCCTCGCGCATGACGCGACCGGTCAGTTCGGACGAAGCGATGCCCTTCAGGTTCTTCGGCGAGGTGCCTTCGCGCAGCGCCTTCAGCGTCTCGTAGACGGCCAGGGTCGCGGCCGCGAATGGCGCGTGGCCCTGCAGCGCGATCCTGACGCGCCGGCTTGCCAGATAGTCGAGCGCGGTCATCTCCTCCGGCGCGCCGCCGAGCACGATCGGCAGCGTCGTCGCGGCCGAGAGCGCCTCCAACTCGCCGCGCGATTTGATGCCGGTGAAGAACAAGCCATCGACGCCGACCGCCTCATAGGCCCTGGCGCGAGCGATCGCATCGTCGAGATCAGTGATCGAGACGGCACCGGTCCGGCCCAGGATGACGAGCGATGGATCGCTGCGGCCGTCAAGCGCGGCCTTCATCTTGCCGACCCCCTCTTCCAGCGAGATCAGCTGGGTCTTGGCCTCGCCGAACGCTTGCGGCAGCAGCGTGTCCTCGATGGTAAGGCCGGCCGCGCCGGCGGCCTCCACCTCCTGAACCGTGCGACGGACATTGAGCGCGTTGCCGTAACCGTGGTCGGCATCGACGAGCACCGGCAGCGTCGACGCACGCGACATGCGGCGTATCTGCTCGGCGAATTCGGTCAGCGTGATCAGCGCAATATCGGGATCGCCGAGCACGGCGAGCGAGGCCACCGAGCCGCCGAACATGCCGAGCTCGAAGCCGAGATCGTCAGCAATCCGGATCGAGGTCGCATCATAGACCGAGCCCGGGCGGATGCAGGTTGATCCGTTGAGAATCGATCGCAGTGCTTCGCGGCGTTTGCGGAAGGCCATGATGTGTCTCCATCCACGTCATTGCGAGGAGCGAAGCGACGAAGCAATCCATCTCTCATCATATGAGGCTAGATGGATTGCTTCGCTGGCGC
The DNA here is from genome assembly GCF_029952935.1 of Bradyrhizobium sp. Mp19. Taxonomy (NCBI): domain Bacteria; kingdom Pseudomonadati; phylum Pseudomonadota; class Alphaproteobacteria; order Hyphomicrobiales; family Nitrobacteraceae; genus Bradyrhizobium; species Bradyrhizobium sp. Mp19. The sequence continues at coordinate 46,999 of NZ_JASAUT010000006.1, forward strand.
TCGCAATGACGGTGCTAAGCGAACTCCAGGATCAGCGCGTCGACCGCAAGCGTAGCGCCGGCGGCGGCGTGGATCTTCTTGACCGTGCCGTCACGCTCGGCGCGCAGCACGTTCTGCATCTTCATGGCTTCGACCACCGCCAGGGTCTCGCCGGCCTTGACCTCCTGCCCCTCGGTCACCGCGATCGACACCACGAGACCGGGCATCGGGCACAGCAACTTCTTGCCGGTGTCGGCGGCCGAGACCACCGGCATCAGCCGGGCCGAGGTCGCCTCGGTCTCGGTGAAGACATAGACCGGGACCTCAAAGCCCTGATGCGCGAGGCGGAAGCCGTTGTTGATCGCCCGCACCTGCACGGCGACAAAATTGCCGTCGACGGTGCCCTGCCAGACCGGCTCGCCCGGCACCCAGCCCGACACCAGATTGTGCGGATTGCCGGGCAGCCCGTCGGCGCCGATGAAGCGCACTGCAATCGCGTCATCCTCGCGCGCGACGTCGAGCGCAATCTCGGCGCGGTCGAGCCACACCGCGCGGCGGCGCTCGCGCAGCACCACGCGGCCGCCCATCTGGCCGGAGATCTGCCGCTTGCGCTCGCCCAGCACGTGGTCGATGGCGGCACCGACCGCGGCCAGCCGCCGCGCGATCTCGCCCTCGGGCGCGCGCGCCGAAAACCCCTTGGGGAACTCTTCCGCGATGAAGCCGGTCGACAGCCGGCCCTCGCGCCAGCGCGGATGGTTCATCAAGGCCGACAGGAACGGAATGTTGTGCCGGATGCCGTCGACATAGAAGGCGTCGAGCGCGGTCGCCTGCGCCTCGATCGCCGCGGCGCGCGACGGGGCGTGGGTGACGAGCTTGGCGATCATCGGATCGTAATGGATCGAAATCTCGCCGCCCTCCTGCACGCCGGTGTCGTTGCGGATCGTGATGCCGTCATGGCTGGCCTCGGCCGGCGGACGGTATTTCACCAGGCGGCCGATCGACGGCAGGAAGTTGCGGAACGGATCCTCGGCATAGACGCGGGATTCCACCGCCCAGCCGGTCAGCGTCACGTCCTTCTGCGCGATCGCGAGCTTCTCGCCGGCCGCGACGCGGATCATCTGCTCGACGAGATCGATACCGGTGATCAGCTCGGTGACGGGATGCTCGACCTGCAGGCGGGTGTTCATCTCCAGGAAGTAGAAGCTCTTGTCCTGGCCGGCGACGAATTCCACGGTGCCGGCCGAATCGTAGTTCACCGCCTTGGCCAGCGCGACCGCCTGCTCGCCCATCTTGCGGCGGGTGGTCTCGTCAAGCAGCGGCGACGGCGCCTCCTCGATGACCTTCTGGTTGCGGCGCTGGATCGAGCACTCGCGCTCGCCGAGATAGATCACGTTGCCATGCTTGTCGCCGAGCACCTGGATCTCGATGTGCCGGGGATCGACGATGAACTTCTCGATGAAGACGCGGTCGTCGCCGAACGACGACTTCGCCTCGGCCTTGGCGAGGTTGAAGCCTTCGGCGACCTCCGCCTTCGAATGCGCGATGCGCATGCCCTTGCCGCCGCCGCCGGCGGAGGCCTTGATCATCACGGGATAGCCGATCTCGTCGGCGATCTGGACGGCGTGCTTGTCGTCCTCGATGACGCCGAGATGACCCGGCACGGTCGAGACCTTGGCCTTCGCAGCGGCCTTCTTGGATTCGATCTTGTCGCCCATCGCGGCGATGGCGCCGGGGTTCGGGCCGATGAAGACGATGCCGGCGGCTTCCAGCGCGCGCGGAAACGCCTCGCGCTCGGACAGGAAGCCGTAGCCGGGATGCACCGCCTGCGCGCCGGTCTTGCGGCAGGCCTCGACGATCTTGTCGATCAGAAGATAGCTCTCGGCCGCGGCCGGCGGTCCGATCAACACGGCCTCATCGGCCATCTCGACATGCAGCGCATCGCGGTCGGCCTCGGAATAGACGGCGACCGTCTCAATCCCCATACGGCGCGCAGTCTTGATGACCCGGCAGGCGATCTCGCCGCGGTTGGCGATCAGGATTTTCTTGAACATGCTCTTCTTGCTTGGGCTTCTTAGGACTTGGGCTTTGGCAGGATTCCTCCCCGCGCAATCTGGCACGGGCGATTGGGCGTAACCACTCCGTGGTACAGCAAATTGCCCCGGAGGCAACGGTCTAATGCACGCCTTGCCCGATGCTTGGCCAAATCCTCGGCCAAATCCTCGGCGGTAGCCTGAGGGGTATTTCAGCCCGAATAGGTCTTGAAGCGGCCACGCGAATGCGCCTTCGCGACGGCTTTCATCAGTTCGCTGACCTCGTTCTCCAGGAATTCATTGGCCACGATCAGCGCCCGGATGGTGGCGCGCAGATTGCCGCCGCAGGCGGAAATGGCCTGATCGACAGCGGCTTCCAGCCCGTCATCGTCGTCAGATTCGGGCCGTGCAGACATCATGGGGTATCCGGGATTCAGTTGGCGCATCATGTTCCTATTTTGTTCTCATCAAGTCAATCGGATCTTTGATCGGACGCGGTTCTTCTGGGCCGCCTTTCTCTTCCGCCGCCAGCGTGCGAGGCATTACAGAGTCCAGATGTCGGTGACGATTTCAGCGAGGACGTTGATGATGAACTCGGCTATGCGCATCCCTTCGATGGCAATGTCCGGCCGTTCTACGTCGCGGAATGCCGATCGGGACGTGACGGTGCGCACGTCCCCATTCGCGAACGGTCCTTGGTTGGATCGTACCGGCTTGTGCTAGAAGTTCGGCTGCCCGCCAAAGATCTGAAGTTGAGAAAATGCGGTTTCGAAATCCGGTCGCCACGACGCTTCTCCTGACTTGCCTGTCTGCGATCCCTGGCCTGCCCGCGACCGCCGGCCCGGCGGCGTCAGCGATCATCAAGGACGCCGGCACCGTTCAGCTCGGCAGCACAACCTATCGGCTCGACGGCATCGACGCGCCGGCGGTCGATCAGCTCTGCATCGACGAGCACGCCGACGTCTGGACCTGCGGGATCGAGGCGCGCGACCAGCTGAGCAGGCTGATCGGCGGCAAGCAGATTCACTGCGACGATATCGGCGTCGATCCGACCTTCAGGAAACGCCGCCTCGGCGTCTGCAAGATCGAGGGCGACCCGACCAGCCTCAGCCAGGTGCTGGTCCAGAAAGGCTATGCTCTCAATGTCGAAAACTCGGCCACTGGCCGATTCAAGCCGGATGAAGCCACCGCCAAGGACAATCGTGCCGGGCTCTGGAAGGGCTGCTTCGTGGCGCCGCGCGATTTTCGTACGGCCAGGAAGGACGGCGCCCTGCTCGGCAACGCCTGCCCCGCCGACCGCGACCAGCAGATCCGCAACGCGCTCTTCCCCGACGACCTGCCGATGCCGGCAAGCTGCAACATCAAGGGCAAGTACGCCGTGCGCGCCCGCGTCACCGGCAATGTCGGCATCTACCACCTGCAGGTGTGCCGCAGTTACCCGGGCCTCGGCAATCCGGATCGCTGGTTCTGCTCCGAGGAGGATGCACAGGCGGCCGGGTTCCGCCGGGCCTATAATTGCCGCCCGCCCAAAGCCAAGTGAAGGGCTCGTGGATTGCATCGTCATTCCGGGGCGCGAAGCGAACCCGGAATCTCGAGATTCCGGGTTCGACGCTTCGCATCGCCCCGGAATGACTCAGCCTAACGATCGCCATAAATCAAGCTGGCAAAGCCGCCGCGTCCTGTGTGAAACTGCACCGAGAGGTTGCCGGCGCGTATGACCCCATCCGATCCCGCTGATGTGCTTCCCGAAGCTGCGGCAGCCGAACGGCTGCGGCAGCATCTTGAGGAGATCGCGCGCGAACGCGATCGCGCCCATCGCGAGCTCCAGGAGCGCGAGGCGGAGCTGGCGCGGATCCAGCGCATCGCGCGGGTCGGCGGACTCGAGATCGATTTCCGCGACGGCGTGCGCAACCGCCGCTCTCCCGAATATCTCCTGGTGCATGGGCTGCCGCCCGACGAGATCAACGAGACCTATGAGAACTGGGTCGCGCGCATCCACCCCGAGGATCGCGAGCGCACGATCCGGCACCTGTTCGGTGTGCTCAAGGCCGGCGGCGAAGACTACACGGCCGAATACCGCATCGTCCGCCCGAACGACGGTGAGAGCCGCTGGATCCGCGTCGTCGCCAAGATCGAGCGCGACCGCAGCGGCCGTGCGCTGCGGCTGGTCGGCGCGGATCTCGACGTCACCGATCAGATGCTGGCGCAGGAGACCCTGCGGGAGAGCGAGGAGCGCTTCCGCCTGATCGCCGACAGCGCGCCGGTGCCGATCTGGGTGACCAAGCTCGACCGCACCCGCTCCTTTGCCAACCAGGCCTATCTCGACTTCCTTGGACTGCCGTTCGAGGAAGCGATTGTGTTCGACTGGCGCAAGGCGCTGCATCCGGATGACCTGCCGCAAATTTTGCAGGAGCAGATCACCGGCGAGCTGTCGCTGAAGCCATTCGTGCTCGAGGCCCGCTATCGGAATGCCGCGGGCGATTGGCGCTGGCTGCGCTCGGAATCGCAGCCGCGCTGGGACCCGAACGGCAAGCATATCGGCTTCATCGGCGTCGCCCACGATATCACGGCGGCCAAGGAAGCCGAGATCGAGCTTCGCAAGCTCAACGAGTCGCTGGAGCGACGCATCCTGGAGCGCACCGCGCAGCTCGAATCCCGCGAAGCGCAGACGCGCGCGATCCTGGAAACCAGCCATCAATACCAGATGCTGCTCAACCGCGATGGCGGCCTGCTCTACACCAACCAGACGGCGCTGGCCGGCATCTGTACCGATGCCGCCGACGTCGTCGGCAAGCCGTTCTGGGACACGCCGTGGTTCGCCGCGACCGAGGGCATGCCGCGCGTGATCCAGAATGCCTTTGCGACCGTGATGCGCGGCGAGGAAGTCAAGATCGAGATGCAGCTGCGCCTGCCGATCGGCGAACGCTATTTCGATTTCGCGATGCGGCCGCTGCAGGACCAGCACGGCACCATCGTCGGCGCCGTGCCGGAGGCCGTCGACATCACCGAACGGCGCCGCGGCGAGGAGGCCCTGCGGCAATCGCAGAAGATGGAAGCGGTGGGCCAGCTCACCGGCGGCGTCGCGCATGATTTCAACAATCTGCTCACTATCATTCGCTCCGCGACCGACTTCCTGCGCCGCCGCGAGCTGCCGGATGACCGGCGCCGCCGTTATATCGACGCGATCTCCGAGACCGTGGAGCGGGCCTCCAAGCTCACCGCGCAACTATTGGCATTTGCGCGCAGGCAACCGCTCAATCCGGAAGTGTTCAATGTCGGGACGCAGGTCGACAGCGTGACGCAGCTGATCCGGCCGCTGGTCGGCGCGCGGATTCACATCGAGGTCAGGATCGAGGATCCGGATTGCTTTGCGATCGCCGACATCGGCCAGTTCGAGACCGCACTGCTCAATCTCGCGGTCAACGCCCGCGATGCCATGAGCGGCGAAGGTCAGCTGACGATCGGCGTCCGGAAGGTGAAGAATATCCCTGCCCTGCGCGCCCAGGCCTCGCGCAGCGGCGATTTCGTCACGGTCTCGATCCAGGACACCGGCACCGGAATCTCGCCGGAAAATCTCGACGCGATCTTCGAACCGTTCTTCACGACCAAGGAGGTCGGCAAGGGAACGGGTCTCGGATTGAGCCAGGCCTTCGGCTTCGTCAAGCAATCCGACGGCGACATCGAGGTCACCTCTACGCCCGGGCACGGTGCGACCTTCACCATCTATCTGCCGCACGCGATGCGCCCGGCGGACGCCAAGGTCGCTGCCAGCGCCGGCACCGAGCAGGCTTCGATCGGCCGCGGCTATCGCGTCCTCGTGGTGGAGGACAACGACGATGTCGGCCAGTTCTCCACCGAGCTGCTCGAGGATCTCGGCTATTCGGTCAAGCGCGCGGCCAATGCCAATGCCGCGCTCTCGATCCTCTCGGAGAACGAGTTCGCCGCCGACCTCGTGTTCTCCGACGTGATCATGCCGGGCATGAACGGCGTCGAGCTCGCCGGAATCATCCGCGATCGCTTTCCCGGCCTGCCCGTGGTGCTGACCAGCGGCTACAGCAACGTGCTCGCCGAGAATGCGCACAGCGGCTTCGAGCTGATCCAGAAGCCCTATTCGGTCGAGGCACTGTCACGGACGCTCCGCAAGGCGATCGCCGAACAGCGGGCGACCGCTTCCAAGCCCTGATCCCGCCGCCGCCCGCGCCCTACTGGATCACGACATGCGCGACGCCGAGTTGAAGGATGCCGAGCGCACGGGCCGCCGCGGTCGACACATCGATGATCCGCCCACGAACGAACGGACCGCGGTCATTGACGCGGCACCGGATCGATTTTCCCAGATAGGAGACGGTGATCATGCTGCCGAATGGTCGCTTGCGATGCGCGCAGGTCATCTCGCTACTCTTGCCGATGCCACGATAATAGGACGCAAGGCCACTCTCTGCGTTTGCCATGCACGAGGCAAACAGCAGCATTGCCGCGGACGTTGCTGCGGTTTTCATCGATCGCCTGCCGGTCGAGCCCCGCAAAGGAACGCGGTTCCACGGCTTCGGTTCCGCGCCCCGGCGTCGGCAGGTCGATTTTAGGAACTTTTCGACGGAAAGCGTCAGGCGGTCGCTGCGGGATCGATCAGGGCGATGCCGAGCTCGGGCCGCTTCCGCCGGCGAAGCCTGGCGGGAGCTTCCGTGACCACAACCTCCAGCGTCGGGCGGACGATGCCGGCAAGCAGATGACCGCCGCGGGTCGATCCGTCCGACAGTCCGAGCACGATATGCATGTGCAGGCTGGCCTTGCCGTCGTCGCCGGTCGCGATGTCGCCGAGCGCGCACAGCACCTCGCACTGTTCGTCGATCTCGATCTTCCGATAGCTCTTGGATGCGAAATCGAACCAGCCGACCGTGGCCCGCTCGAACGCGCCGATCGCGGTGAGCGATGCCGCCGTCACCTTCGCATCATTGGCGAACTTTGTCAGCGCGCCGAACGCTTCCTCGCCGCTATCGAGCACGACGACGTGAACCTGCGCGCTGGGCGCATCGGACACGAGCTTGCTTTTCATCGAATGCCTCGCCTCTCAAGAGCTTCCACTCCCAATCGGAGACGGCGACGATTGTTCCTGACGGACCGGATCGGCAGCCGCTCAGGCGGCGACGCTATCGGCCGCGAGCAGCGTCCGCAGGTCCCGCGCAGGAACCGGCCTGCTGAACAGGTAGCCCTGCATCTGCGTGCAGCCGAGCATCTGCACGGTGTCGCGCTGCTGGTCGGTCTCGACGCCCTCGGCTGTGGTGATCATGTTGCGGTCGGCTGCGATCGAAACCACGGCGCGGATGATCGAGGCCGAGCCGCTGTTGCGGGTCACTTCCTTGACGAAGCTGCGGTCGATCTTGATCTTGTCGAACGGGAAGCGCTGCAGGTATTGCAGCGACGAGTATCCGGTGCCGAAATCGTCGAGCGCGATGTGGACACCGAGCGCGCGGAGCTGGCCGAGCGTGACCAGCGCCGCATCGTCGTCGGCGATCAGCACCGCCTCGGTGATCTCGAGCTCGAGCCGGCGCGGATCGAGCCCGCTCTCGGCAAGCGCATGCGCAACCTTCAGCGCCAGCGTCTCCGACTTGAACTGGATCGGCGAGACGTTGACCGCGACGCGCACATGCGCCGGCCAGGCTGCCGCCTCGATGCAGGCGGTGCGCAGCACCCACTGCCCGATCTCCTCGATCAGCCCGGTCTCCTCGGCAACCGGTATGAACTCCGCCGGCGAGATCATGCCGCGCACGGGATGCCGCCAGCGCAGCAACGCTTCGCAGCCGGTCACCTCGTCGCTGCGCAAGTCGACCAGCGGCTGGTAGTGCAGCTCGAAGCCGCCCTCGGCCAGCGCGGTGCGTAAATCGGCCTCCAGCGCGCTGCGCAGATTGGCTTGCGCCTCCATCGCCGGATCGAAGAAGCGATGGGTCCTGCGGCCCGCCGCCTTGGCGGCGTACATCGCAAGATCGGCACATTTGAGCAGGCGAAACAGGTCGGAGCCGTGGCGCGGGGCGATCGCAATGCCGATGCTGGCGTCGCTCGACAAATGATGGCCGAGGCAGTCGAACGGCGTGCGCAGCGACTGATAGATGCGTGCGACCAGGTCGCTGACGTCGTCGTCCGAGGTGATGTCGTGCTGGACGATCGCGAACTCGTCGCCGCCGAGCCGCGCGATGAAGTCGTTCGACCCGACCGACTGGCGCAGCTTCTCGGCCACGCGCCGCAGGAACTCATCGCCGATCAGATGGCCCAGCGTGTCGTTGATCCGCTTGAACTCGTCGATATCGATGTAATGGATGGCGAACTCGCGCGTGGCGGCCTCGAGCAGCAGCCCTTCCGCGTGGCGCTGGAACAGCGTCCGGTTCGGCAGATTGGTCAGCGCATCGTAATGCGCGAGATACTCGATCCGCGCCTGCGCACGCCGCCCATCGGTGACGTCCTCGAGCGTGGTGGCCCAGCCGCCGTCGGGCGCACGCTTGTAGATCAGGCGGATGCTCCGACCGTCCGGCGTCATGATCACGGAGTCCCGGACCTCATCGCCCCTCGGGTTTGTGAAGCGGGCGCAGTACTCATCGACGTCGCCGACGAACGAGCCGATCGCCTGGCGATGCAGGATCAGGTCGCGCAGATGGCAGCCTGGCCTCGCGACATCAGGCGAGAGGCCGAACATGTCGATATATTGCTGGTTGCAGATCACGAGCCGCGCCGAGGCATCGAACAGCAGCAGGCCCTGCGTCATGGTGTTGATGGCGGTGTCGAGGTGCTGGCTCTTCTCGGACAGCCGGCGGCTTGCCGAATCGTGCTGCCGCTGCAGCTGGCGGACGATCAGGAAGACCGCGAAGCTGATGATCAGCACGGCCAGCACGGCTGCGCAGAACTGCAGCTTGGTCTGGGCGCGCCAGTCCTCCAGGGCGCTGGCAGTTCTGGTGGTGGCAAGAATCAGGATCGGAAAATGCGACAGCGATCTGACCGCACCGACGTTCTCCTCGCCCGAAGCGCCAACGAACCGTCCCGACGTGTTGCCGCCAAAGCTGATGACCTTTTGGAACACCGGCAGGTTGATGATGTTGCGGCCGATCACGCCGGCATCCTGCGGATAGCGCGCGATGATGGTGCCGTCGCGGTGGATCATCGAAATCACGGTGTCGCCGCTCAGCGCCAGCGAGGCCACGAAATCCTCGAAATGGCTCGGCTCGACGCCGCGGCTCGCGAAGCCGATGATCTCGCCGTTGCGCCCGGTGATCTTGCGCGCAAAGATCGTGGTCCAGTTGCCGCTCACCTTGCTCATTGCGGGCTCGACGATCACCGGCGAGGTCGGGCGTCCCGAGGTGAACTCCTGGAAATAGCGCCGATCCGCAACGCTGATGTCGGGCACCGGCCACATCTCGGATGAGTTGATCAGCCATCCCTTGGCGTTGAACAGATTGAGCCCGCCGACATGCGGCAGCGCCGCCAGCCGCGTGCGCAGCATCTCGTGCGCGCTCAAGAGCGACATGTTCTTTTCGAACTGATCGGCGGTCTCGACCTGCTCGGCCCGCAGATAATTCACGATGTCGTCGTGGACATGCTGGAGGTCGGTAAGCTGCTGGTCGAAATGCCGCGACAGCAGCAGCGCGGTGTTGTTCAGCTCGCGCTCGGACATCTCCAGCGCGCGCTCGCGAAACTGCAACGCGAGATAGCCGGTGCCAAGCGTGATGGCGAGCACCAGCAGCGCGGCACTCAGGACGAGCCACTGGATGGCGCCCATCCTGCTGGCGCGCAACACACCTTTGATCGACAGCCGCCGGTATTCCGGCACGCTGCTCGTTGAGACAACCGACATTTTCCTGCCCCTGTGGATGCCCTTGTACGGGAACACAACCCAAGGGGTGGTTAGGAAAATCAGTTATCGGACGGTTAAGGCCAGCGTGGACTCGCGCGCCACCAGCCCCTCGGCCGCTCCATGCTCACGAGCTGCAGCAAGCCGAGGCCCCGGGCGGCGCGGCCTGGGGCTGTGGAGCACAACACGCGCTCTGTTTGTCTTCCTGCTTCTCGTGCGCGACACGCGCGGTCCGCTCGCCGGTGCCGTCGCCATAGACGATGCTCTCACCGGTCGTATGGAACGTCTCCCACGCGATCCCCGCGGGATCGTCGATCCACGACTTCTCCGACTTGGCATAGCAGCACATCGTCTGGCCCTGCTCGATGACCTCGCCGCCGGCCTTGCGCAGCCGTCCATACACCTCGCCGAGTTCCTCCGCGCTCTCGACCTGAATGCCGAGATGGTCGAGGCCCGGTTCGCGGCCGCGGGTCGAGATCGCGAAGTTGACGCGGGGATCGTCGAGCATCCATTTGGCATAATCGGATTTCACGACCGTCGGCTCGGCCCCGAACAGCGCCGAGTAGAAGCCGACCGATTGCGGGATGTCCTTGACGGCGACGTGAACATGCATGCACTTCATGGTGCAGTCCCTTCAGGGCGGCGACGCTGGATGATTATTCCATCCCAAGCATGCTCAGATATCAACAGCGTTACAACAGGAGTTCTGCTGCGGAATGGATGCGCTGACGCTGTTCGGGTTATTCGCCGTGACCATGATGCTCGTCTGCTATGCGGCCGAAGATCGCAGCCCCTGGTTCATCCTGGCCTTCGCTGTCTCCTGCGCGCTCGGCTCGGCCTACGGTTTCCTGCAGGGCGCCTGGCCGTTCGGCCTCGTCGAAGCGATCTGGGCGGTCGTCGCGGCGCGCCGATGGTCGATGCGCCGCACCGCAGACCGCGCGTAACGTTATAGTATCCACGGCCAATCTGTCGCGGACCCGAACTTGAATGCGCGCGGGCACGGCGCTAAGTAGGCCCCATGGACGCTTCGCGCACCATGATTCAGTCTTCTCCTCACGCAACGGGATCGCGCCGCTGGCGCAGCCTGCTTGCGGGACTGATTTCGCTCGCGCTGGTGCTGTCGTTCTTCCACGGCTGGACCTCCGACGGCGATGCCGACGCGGCTGCCGGCTTCTCGATCGCACAGTCGATCAACGACGCCAGCGCCGGCGGCAAGGCTCCGGCGCATCCGGCCTCGCCTCACGGCGACCATTGCCTGACGCACGTCGCGTCCGTGGCTCCGCAGGAGACCGCGTTCCCGATCGCCTATGCGCCGCATAGCTATGGCCACAGCAGCACTGAGCTGCCCGCTTCGGCCGACCGCCTCTCTCCCTTCAAGCCACCCCGCGCCTGATCCGGTCGGCATGACCGGCCGTGCGCTGCTGCCATGAGCCAGCGCACGCTTCCGCACAGATCGATGTCGCGACAGCGCAGGGCCATAGGCCTGCGCTGCGGAGAGGCGCATATGAAACGGGTTGTTCTATTTTTCGCCGGCGTGGCCGCCGGCATTGCACTGGTCGTTGTGGCGGCCGGATGGATCGGCTGGCCGGTCAGGTTCCCGGCCGCGACGCAGGAGACTGCGACGACAGGCACAAAGACCGAGGCCCGGCACGAGGCCCCCGGACATATCGAGCTGAGTGAAGACCAGGTTCGCGAAGCCGGCATCACGTTCGCGCAAGCCAGCGGCGGCATGCTGAAGCGGCATTTCCTCGCGCCGGGATCGCTGATCCCCGATGCGGATCACATCGGCCGGGTCTCGGTGCGCGTGCTTGCGACGGTCACGGAGCTGCGCAAGCGCCTCGGCGATGTCGTCGAGAAGGGCGAGATCGTCGCCGCGATCGAAAGCCGCGAGGTAGCCGACGCCAAGAGCGAATACCTCGCCGCGCGGCTCACCAACGATCTGCAGCAGACCCTCTACGCGCGGCAGAAGACGCTGGTCGAGACCCGCATCGTGTCGGAGAACGAGTTCCTGCGGACGCGGCTGACCGCGAACGATGCCCAGATCAAGCTCGACGGCGCCCGGCAGAAGCTGTTTGCGCTGGGCCTCTCGGAGAGCGAGATTGCCGATCTGCCGAACCAGCCCCCAGAGAGCCTGCGGACGCAGTTTTTGCGCGCGCCGATCAGCGGCCGGGTGTCCGAACGGCGCGTCGATCTCGGCGGATTGATCGGGCGCGAGGGTCAGGAGAGCGAGCTCTATGTCATCGTCAATCTCGATGACATCTGGGTCGACCTCGCGGTCTCCCCCGAAGATATCGGCGCGGTTCGCGAAGGCGTTTCGGTGAAAATCCGCGCCATCGGCACCGAGGATGAAGCCAATGCCGGCGTGATCTTCGTCAGCCCCCTGCTCGACCGCGAGACCCGCAACGCGCGCGTGATCGCGACCATGCCCAACAAGGACCACCGCTGGAAGCCGGGCACCTTCGTCACCGCGGAGGTCCCGCTGTCGGGCGCGCCGTCGACCGTGATCGTTTCGAAGAAGGCGCTTCAAACCATCAAGGGAACGCCGACCGTGTTCGTGCGCGATGCCGACGGCTTCGAGGCGAGATCGGTGCGCACCGGCCGCGAGGACGACGACGATATCGAGATCGTTGCCGGCCTGTCAGCCGGCGAGACCATCGCGGTGCAGAACAACTTCACGCTGAAGGCGGAGTTCGAGAAGGACGAGGCGGAGCACGACCATGATTGAGCGCATCATTGGTCTTGCGATCCAGCGGCGCTGGGTGGTCGTCACATTGGCGGCGATCCTGATGTTCCTCGGCGGCCTTGCGCTGTCCAGGCTGCCGATCGACGCAGTGCCCGACATCACCAACAAGCAGGTCCAGATCAACACCGTGGCCCCGGCGCTGTCGCCGGCGGAAATCGAGAAGCAGATCACCTTCCCGATCGAGACGGCCCTGGCCGGCGCGCCGGGACTCGAGAGCACGCGCTCGCTCTCCCGCAACGGCTTCTCGCAGATCACGGCGGTGTTCAGCGAGGCCACCGACATCTATTTCGCCCGCCAGCAGGTCGGCGAGCGCCTGACCGAAGTCCGCGCGCGCCTGCCGCAAGGCATCGAGCCGCGGATCGGCCCGACCTCGACCGGCCTTGGCGAAATCTACATGTGGACCGTCCATTATTCCGGGCAGAAGGTGCAGGCCGACGGCGCGCCGGGCCTGCAAAGCGACGGCCGCTTCCTGACGGCGGACGGCCAGATGCTGCAGAGCGAGGTCGAGAAGGACGCCTATCTGCGCACCGTACAGGACTGGATCATCAAGCCGCAGATCAAGATGGTGCCTGGCGTCGCCGGCGTCGATACGATCGGCGGATACCTCAAGCAGTATCAAGTCCATCCCGATGCGGCGAAGCTGATCGCGCTCGGGCTCACCTTTGCCGACGTTGCCAAGGCGATCGAGACCAACAATGTCAGCCGCGGTGCGCGCTACATCGAGCGCAACGGCGAAGGCTTCGTCGTGCGCTCCGGCGGCCGGCTCGAGAACATCGACGAGCTCGGCGCCGTCGTTGTCACCACCCGCGGCGGCGTCCCGGTCCGGATCCGCGACCTCGCGACGCTTTCGATCGGCGGCGAGACGCGCACCGGCAGCGCCAGCGAGAACGGCCGCGAGGTCGTGGTCGGCACGGCGCTGATGCTGATCGGCGCCAACAGCCGCACCGTGTCGGCCGCGGTCGACGCCAAACTGCGGACAATCATGCCGTCCTTGCCGGCCGGCATCGAGGTCAAGACGGTCCTGGATCGCACCCAGCTGGTCGATGCGACGATCGGCACCGTGGCGCGCAACCTCAGTGAAGGCGCACTGCTCGTGATCGCCGTGCTGTTCGTGCTGCTCGGCAATTTCCGCGCGGCATTGATCACGGCGCTGGTGATCCCGGTCGCGATGCTGATGACGGCGATCGGCATGTGGCAGGGCCGGATCAGCGCCAATCTGATGAGCCTCGGCGCGCTGGATTTCGGCCTGATCGTCGACGGCGCCGTGATCATCACCGAGAACAGTCTGCGTCACCTCGCCGAGAAGCAGCATGCGCTTGGCCGCGTGCTGACGCGCGACGAACGGCTGGCAACGGTGCGGGCGTCCGCCGTGGAAATGGTCCAGCCGAGCCTCTATGGCCAGGCCATCATTCTCCTGGTCTATGTGCCGCTGCTGACCTTCACCGGCGTCGAAGGCAAGATGTTCGAGCCGATGGCGCTGACCGTGATCCTTGCGCTCGCGGCCGCCTTCGTGCTGTCGCTGACGCTGGTTCCGGCGCTGATCGCGATCGGCATCACCGGCCGCGTGCAGGAGCAGGAAAACCGGCTCGTCGCGGCGCTGAAGCGCTGCTACAGCCCGCTGCTCCGGCGCGCGGTTGCAACGCCTATCCCGGTCATCGCGGTAGCGGTCGTGCTGTTCGCGGCCGCCCTGTTCGGGTTCTTCCGCCTCGGCCAGGAGTTCATCCCCTCGCTCGACGAGAAGAACATCGCCATGCACGCGCTCAGGATTCCGAGCACGGCGCTGTCACAGTCGCAGGCGATGCAGCTGTCGGTCGAGAAGGCCGTCAGCCGCTTTCCGCAGGTGTCGTTCGTCTTCTCCAAGACCGGCACCGCGGAGGTGGCGAGCGATCCGATGCCGCCGAACGCGTCCGACACCTTCATCATCCTGAAGCCGCGCGAGCAGTGGCCGGATCCATCGCTGACCAAGGAGCAACTGATCGAGGACATCTCGAAGGCGGTCGGCCGGCTGCCCGGCAACGTCTATGAGTTCACCCAGCCGATCCAGATGCGCTTCAACGAACTGCTCGCCGGCGTTCGCGGCGACATCGCGGTCAAGGTGTTCGGTGACGAGTTCGGGCCGATGCAGAAAGCCGCCAACCAGATCGCCTCGGCGCTACGCCGCGTGCGCGGCGCGACCGACGTCAAGGTCGAACAGGCTGGCGGCCTGCCCGTGCTCGAGATCAAGGTCGACAAGGCCGCGATCGCCCGGCGCGGCCTCAGCGTCTCGGCCGTGCAGGACGTGATCGGTGCCGCGGTCGGCGGCCAGGATGCCGGCGTCGTCTACGAGGGCGATCGCAGCTTCGACATCGTGGTGCGATTGCCGGAGAGCGTGCGCTCCGATCTGGAGGCGCTGAGCAATTTGCCGGTCGCGTTGCCGAAGGCGACGCCGAGTTCGCCGGTGCAGAGCCTGCCGCTCAACCGCGTCGCCCAGTTCTCCTTCACCGAGGGGCCGAACCAGATCAGCCGCGAGAACGGCAAGCGCCGCATCGTGGTGACAGCCAATGTTCGCGGCCGCGATCTCGGCTCGGTGGTCGAGGAAGCCCAGGCAAAAGTCACGCAACCGGTGCAGCTTCCGCCGGGCTATTGGATGACCTGGGGCGGCCAGTCGGAAAATCTCGCGGCGGCGCGCCAGCGCCTGGCCGTCGTGGTGCCGGCCTGTTTTGCGATGATCTTCCTGCTGTTGCTGGCGGCGATGGGCTCGGCCCGCGATGCCCTGCTGGTGTTCAGCGCGGTGCCGCTGGCACTCACCGGCGGCATCGCCGCACTTTGGCTGCGCGGCATGCCGTTCTCGATCTCGGCGGCGGTCGGCTTCATCGCACTGTCGGGCGTTGCCGTGCTGAACGGGCTCGTGATGCTGAGCTTCGTCAAGCAATTGCGCGAGCGCGGCGTGCCGATGCGGGAGGCCATCGAGCAAGGCGCCCTCACCCGCTTCCGGCCGGTGGTGATGACCGCGCTGGTGGCCTCGCTCGGCTTCGTGCCGATGGCATTTGCCACCGGCACCGGTGCCGAGGTGCAGAAGCCGCTCGCGACCGTCGTGATCGGCGGCCTGATCAGCGCGACCCTGCTCACGCTTGCCGTGCTGCCTGCGCTCTATGCACGGTACGGGCATGCCGGCAGCGCCGCGCGCAATGAGAGCGCCGCAGTTCAGCCTGCGGAATGACGGCCTGCTGACCGGCCGTCGTCAAGAAAAATCGGGCAGTTACAGCGCCCGGCTGGCGCTGTAACATTTCTGTCATATGGCAAAACTAAACGAGGGCTGCGGCGGGCTGCCGCGGGGCTTCATCAGGGGGAACAACACTATGCGTCGTGCCATTACCTTACTGTCCGCGAGCATGATCGCGCTTTCGGCGGGCGCCGCCTCGGCGCAGAACGCCAAGCCCCGCAACCTCATTCTGTTCGTCCCCGACGGCTTGCGCGGCGGCATCGTGACGCCGCAGACGGCGCCTGCGATGGCTGAGATCCGCGACAAGGGCGTCAACTTCAAAAATTCGCACTCGCTGTTCCCGACCTTCACGATGGCGAACAGCTCGGCGCTGTCGACCGGCCATTATCTCGGCGACACCGGCACCTTCTCCAACACGATCTATACCGGCTACATCTCGGTGCCCGCCGGCGACACCGTGGTCCCCTTCATCGAGAACGACGCGGTGCTCGCCGATGTCGACGATCACTTCAACGGCGACTACCTAAACGAGGAGACGCTTCTGAAGATGGCCCGCGGCCAGGGTTTCAGCACCGCCGCCATCGGCAAGGTCGGCCCGACCCTGCTGTTCGACCACACCGATCGCGGCAAGAACACGATCGTGGTCGACGATTCCACCGGCGGCAAGACCGGCGTGCCACTCTCCGACGAGATGAAGGACGCCCTGACCAAGGCCGGCCTGCCGCTCGCGACCCCGAGCCGCGGCGACAACGCCAAGGCGGGCGACGCCAAGACACCCGGCACGACGGTCGCCAACGTGGCGCAGCAGGCTTACATGGCCGACGTCGCGACCAAGGTCGTGCTGCCGATGTTCAAGGCACGCAACAAGCCGTTCGTGCTGGTATTCTGGTCGCGCGATCCGGACGGCAGCCAGCACAACACTGGCGACAGCCTCAACGCCATCACCCCCGGCATCAACGGCCCGACCTCGATGGCCGGCATCAGGAACGCCGACAACAATCTCGCGCAGCTGCGCAAGGCGCTCGACGAGCTCGGGCTTTCCGCCGACACCAACATCATGATCTCCTCCGACCACGGCTTCTCGACGATCTCGAAGGAGAGCAAGACCAGCCCCTCGGCCAAGATCGCCTATAGCGACACGCCGAAGGATTTCCTGCCGATGGGCTTTCTGGCGATCGACCTCGCCAGGGCGCTGGACCTGCCGCTGTTCGACCCCAACGACAAGAACGCCAAGGTCGCCGACAACGCCCACCCGAAGGCCGGCAACGGCGTGCTCGGCCAGGATCCGGCCAAGCCTGACGTCGTGATCGCGACCAATGGGGGCTCGGATCTGATCTATCTGCCGAACCGCGACAAGAAGCTCGCCGACCGCGTCATCAAGGCGCTGCTCGAGCAGGACTATGTCAGCGGCCTGTTTGTCGACGACAAGCTCGGCACCTTCCCCGGCACGCTGCCGATGTCGAACCTCAATCTGAAGGGCAAGGCGGTGACGCCGAACCCGTCGATCGTTGTCAATTTCCGCTCCTGGTCGAGCGGCTGCGAGATCCCGACCAACTGCTCGGTGCAGATCGCCGACACCGTGCTGCGCCAGGGCCAGGGCATGCATGGCAGCTTCAGCCGTGGCGACACCTTCAACTTCACCGCGGCGATCGGCCCCGACTTCAAGGCGGGCTATGTCGATCCGCTGCCGGTCAGCAACGCCGATGTCGGCATCACCGCGGCCCAGCTGCTCGGCCTGCGCGCGCCGAACAATGGCGGCCTGATCGGCCGGGTGATGTCGGAGGCGCTGCCGAACGGCATCGTGCCGAAGATGGCCGAGGGCACCATCATGTCGAAGAAGGCGTCGGCCAACGGCCTGCGCACCATGCTGAAATTCCAGCGCGTGCTCTCGACCCGCTATTTCGACGTCGCCGGGTTTCCGGGGCGGACGCTCGGGCTCGAGGAAACCAGCGGCAAACAGAAAACGGCGGGGAAGTGATCCCCGCCGCTCTGCTCGAATTCCAGTCACGCGGGATGATGGCTTACATCATCCCGATGTCGAACACGTTGGGGAGCTGCGCCGCGAGCGGCAGCGCAGTCGCGCCGACCAGCGTCGCCACCATCGCCGCCAGCGCGCGGCCGGTACGGCGCTGACCGCGCATCTGGCCCGCGATCCACTCCAGGACCTTGGTGTCCATCTTGGCGCCCTGCCTCGGCGCCCAGCGATCGATCTCGGTGTCAGGCGACAGCGCCACCGTGCGCGGCGGCACCGGCAGGCCGGACTCGGAGGCGGCATGGTGGGCGATCGCCTTGGCGAGCAGATCGTCGAACCGGCCGCCATCGCTGCGCTCGGCAGCGGCCTCGTTGATCGCGAACAGCGCCTCGATCTCGGCCCGGCTGACCGGCTGATGCTCGACCGCGGCCGCCGTCAGGATGCGCGCGCACCAGGCAGCGTCGTCGGCATCGAGTGACCGGGAGAAATGGATGCGGCCCTTGGTGGTCGGGCCTTCGCCGGTGATCACGCCGTCGCGCACGATGGTGAGCGCATGGGCGGCAGTCTTGCGGCAGGACGGATGCAACGCACCGCTGAGAGGCTCAGCGGTCTTGGTACTTGGGGTAGACATTGTGGGAGCTTTCAATTCCTATCTCAGGCCAGCTTTTCCATGCGGGCGTAAACGAGTGGTTAATGATTCGGAACTTGCGTTCCGAGATTTTTAGATGGTTGCTATTTGGTCGCTTTAAACGTCGTCACGGTTCAGTCCTATAGCAGCCAGGGCCGGCGTGATGACGGCGATAAGCGGCATTATCTGGGCATTTCCAAGCCTTTGTGCCGCAGCTGATATTTCGCCGCAGGGATCCGGATCAAAACAAGTTGCTTGGAATTCCACCCTCAAGGAGAAATGTTTCACCTTTTTTCAGAACCCGTTCACTTAAGCCTTATCCCGTCCTATACTGGAACGGACAGCCTCAAATACAAATTCAACTGTGACTTCAAAGAGATGAGGTAAAATCATGACACTTCCGATTGGCGCGACCGCACCGGACTTCGAAGCCCAGACCACTGAGGGCAAGATCAAGTTCCACGACTGGATCGGCGACAGCTGGACCCTGCTGTTCTCCCATCCGAAGGACTTCACCCCGGTCTGCACGACCGAGCTCGGCGCGCTCGCCAAGCTGAAACCGGAATTCGACAAGCGCGGCATCAAGCTGATCGGCCTTTCGGTCGATCCCGCCGATCGCCACGCCAAATGGGCCGAGGATATCCTGGAGACGCAGGGGGCGGCCCCGAACTATCCGCTGATCGCCGACACCGACTTCAACGTCTCCAAGCTCTATGAGATGCTGCCTGCCTCGACGTCCGGCGACCCCCTCACCCGCACGCCGGCGGACAACCAAACGGTCCGCAACGTCTTCATCATCGGCCCCGACAAGAAGATTAAGCTGGTGCTGGTCTATCCGATGACCACGGGTCGGAACTTCCAGGAGATCCTGCGCGTCATCGACTCGCTGCAACTCACCGCCAAGCACCGCGTCGCCACCCCTGCCGACTGGAAGCAGGGCGAGGACGTGATCATCGCGGGCTCGGTCAGCAACGACGAGGCCAAGACGATCTATCCGCAGGGCTGGAAAGAACCGAAGCCCTACATCCGCATCGTGCCGCAGCCGAAGTAACGGCCGGCACGCAGCGTCCGGGTGGCCCGCGCACAGCCTGTTATCGTCTGGTTTCGTGACGATCTGCGGCTGTCGGATCACCCGGCCCTCTACGAAGCAGCCAGCCGCGGCGCACCCGTGGTTGGTCTCTATGTCCGCGACGACGAAAGCCGTGCCCTGAAACCTCCAGCCGCACGCTCCCTTGGGGGCGCGACGCGCTGGTGGCTGGCGCAATCGCTGCGTGCACTCGGCAAGAGCCTCAAGGCGATCGGCGGCACGCTGGTGCTGCGCACCGGACCGGCCGCCTCCGTGATCGCCACACTGGCGCGCGAAATCAACGCGGGCGCCGTGTTCTGGAACGACATCGCGCAGGCACCGCATCAGGCGATTGCCGCAGACCTCGAATCCGCGCTCGCAACTGACGGCATCGCTTGGCAGATTTTTCCCGGCGACCTGCTCGTCGATCCCAAGGCGATCCGCAACAAGGACAACCGGGCCTTGCGCGTGTTCACGCCGTTCTGGCGGCGCGTACAAGGCCTCGGCGATCCGCCAAAGCCGTTGCCGGCGCCGAAGAAGCTTACATCCATCCGCGGCATCGCGAGCGACCCCCTCGGCGATTGGAAGCTCGAGCCTGACCGGCCGGATTGGGCCGGCGGCCTGCGCGAGACCTGGACACCCGGTGAAGTCGCGGCGCAGGCGCGGCTGAAGCGATTCCTCGATGAGCGGATCAGCGGCTACGCCGGCGACCGCGACCGGCCCGACCGCGACGGCACCTCGCGCCTGTCGCCGCATCTGCGCTTCGGCGAGATCAGCCCGCGGCAGGTCTGGCATGCGGCACGCTTCGCCGCCGCCGAAGACTCGCGCCTTGCCGGCGACATCGACAAGTTCCTCAGCGAGCTCGGCTGGCGCGAATTCTGCCGCCATCTGCTGTTCGACATCCCCGACCTGGCGCAGCGCAACCTGCAGGAGCACTTCAATGCCTTCCCGTGGAAGCGCGACGCCCGCGCGCTGAAGGCCTGGCAGCGCGGACTCACCGGCTATCCGATCGTCGATGCCGGTATGCGCGAGCTCTGGCACAGCGGCGTGATGCACAACCGGGTGCGGATGGTGGCGGCCTCGTTCCTGGTCAAGCACCTCCTGATCGACTGGCGCGCCGGCGAACATTGGTTCTGGGATACGCTGGTCGATGCCGATGCCGGCTCCAATCCGGCGAACTGGCAATGGGTCGCGGGCTGCGGCGCCGACGCCGCGCCCTATTTCCGTGTCTTCAATCCGGTCCTGCAGGGCGAGAAATTCGATCCCGACGGCGGCTATGTCAGGCGCTGGGTGCCGGAGCTCTCGCAGCTCTCCAACGACCTGATCCACCAGCCCTGGACAGCAACACCGATCGAGCTGGCGAGCGCCGGCATCGAACTCGGCAAGACCTACCCGCCGCCGATCGTCGATCACAAAAAGGGCCGCGAACGCGCGCTTGCAGCTTACGCGAAGATCCGTCGCAGCGATTAAGCGCGGCGATTGACCAGCAGCACCGCCGCGGCGCAGGCGGCCATGCCGGCGATGGCGACATGATCCAGCCGCTCGTCGAACAGGATGTAGGCCATCAGCGCGGTCACCGCCGGCACCAGATAGAACAGGCTCGCGACCGAGGTCGCGGCATGGTGACGGATCAGCCAGTACAACAGCCCGATCGAACCGATCGACAGCGCGAACACCAGCCAGGCCAGCGCCAGCACGAACTCGCCGGTCCAATGCACGACATTGGTCTCGAACACGAAGGCGCCGATGCCGAAGAAGATCGTCACCGCGATGTACTGCACCAGATTGCCGGCGCGCCAGTCGATCCGGTTGCAATAGCGCCGTTGATAGAGCGTGCCCAAGGTGATGCTGATCAGCGAGACGCCGGAGGCGAGCCAGCCCCACCCCGCCTCGCCCGTCATCGGCCGGTTGTGCAGGATCAAGACGACGCCGGCGAGGCCGAGCACCAGCCCGCCCCATTGCAGCGGCGTGACGCGCTCGCCCAGCCAGCGGTTGGCAATGGTCGAGGTCAGGATCGGCTGCAGGCCCGGGATCAAGGCCGACAGCCCGGCCGGAACCGAATGCGCGATCGCAATCGCGGTGCCGCCGAGATAGAAGCCGTGCACCAGGACGCCGGCGACCGCGCTGTGGAAGATGCCTGTCCGGTCCGGCCAGTTCGGCCGCGCGATCGCGGCGATGACCGCCATCACCACCACCACGAACGCCATCCGGATCGCCAGATAGGTCAGCGGCTCCGCATTGTTGATGACGTATTTGGTGCCGATGAATCCGGTGCTCCACAGCACGACAAAGATCGCCGACGCCAGACGAGCGGCAGTTTCCTCGAAGCTCTTGTTCATTGCAGGCCGTCATTGCCTGAAGATGAGGCAGCCAGCAATCGCGAATTTAACGAGGGTGGTGGGCGAGCCCGCGGCTGTAAGCAGGTGGCGCCTCACCCACAGTGTCGTCCCTGCGAAAGCAGGGACCCATACTCCGCGGCGGATGTTGTGAAAGGGACTCGTCGTTCCAGCGGCCTTCAACGATAACCATCGGTGGTTAGGGGTCCCTGCTTTCGCAGGGACGACACTGAATGTGTTGCACGGTCTGCTAGCCACACATTCGCATTCTCGCGACATTGCCGATGACACGAGACCACTCTGACCTTGCAGACGCTCGCGGACCCAACGCCTGTCGCTGCAATCACGACCATTTGTCCTCGGGGATGCCATGCGCGTTTGTCGGATGCGGCATCCCGTCCTCGCGGATACGCTCTCCGAACAATGTCGCAGCCATCCGTCGCGGCGCGTTCCGGACAACACAAGGATTTGCCGTCGCCGAATACCGGCGGCCAAAAACACTGCACAAGAAGAGCCGGCCACGAGCCGGACAAGAAGAAAAACAATGGATCAAGTGGCGTTGGTCGTCGTTCGGGCGGTCGAGAGCGGCGCAACGACGACGAAAGATATTATCGGCGTGACCAGATTGTCGCGCCTCAAGGTCGAGCGTGCACTGAGCACGTTGGAGAAGCAGAAGCTGCTCCTCCGCGAACGAGAAGGCTCGTGGGCCCTCGGCTTTCCCGTGGCTCCGACGGTCAGGCAGTGTGGATCATGCACCCTCTGCTGCAAGGTGCTTGAGGTGACCGATCTCCGCAAGCCGATGAATACGGTCTGCAACCACATCCTCGCGGGCGGCGGGTGCGGGATCTACCACGAGCGTCCCCGGCAGTGCCGGTCATTCAGCTGTGCCTGGCTGCAAGGCCACCTCGATGACGATTGGTTTCCCGAGACCGCGGGCATGGTGCTGCATTTTGGCTCGACGCGCTGAATGTGCAGGTTGACCTCGATGATCCCGACCGCTGGCGCGAGGAACCCTATTTCAGCAAGCTGTGCGAACTTTCGTTGAAGGGCCTCAGGGTAAGTGAAGGGCGGCCGTATGCCACCCTCGTCATCGTCGGTCAGGATCGCTACCTGCTGCTCGGGCGGACCATCGTGCCCGATCCAACGCTGTTCGGCACCGCCTTCGTGCCGATTACGTTCGATACCTTCCGCTATTGGAAGGCAACATCGCTTGAACATCTGCAGCGGTTGAACGATCGCGTCATGGAGATCCAGCGCATCCAGCAGGAGTTCGGCCATTGCGCCATCCCTGACGACGACGATCCCTCCCCGCCTTACCGGCCGGCTCTGCTCCAACGGTCGAAGGAACTGGGCGTGATACGCACGACGTGACGACAGCCGGACACAGCGCAGGTCAGTTCGTCATCTGAGGTGATACTTCCTGCCGTTGGTGTTCGGGTCGGTATTGTCGCTGGTCGAGAACATCAAGGCCGGGCCGAAGTAATTCCAGGTGTCCCGGTAACATGCGAATCGGCCGGCGCCCTTGTCGATGATCTCTTGCTGGGCGGTGTTCGCGGGGCCGAGCAGCCGGTCGTCTTCATACAATCGGGCGGTCTCGAGCGTGCCGTCCACGTATTTGACGGGGATGAGATACGCATATCCCTTGTAAAGACGGAAGGCACCACGCAACAGGTTCCTGTCGATCGGACTCGGAGGAACCAGAAAAAGGAATGCACTCGACGCCAAGGCAAAAAGCGTCGATCCGATCGCGATGCGCGTGCTGGCAGATGTCCTCAACGACACTTTTCCCTTGGCTCTTGCTTGCGAGGCTTCCCGCCTTCTGTAGCGCGGGCCTGCAGCGCAGACAACCGACCGGCCGCCGCCACGCCTCGTCGCGAGCCGAATCTGGCTCGCGATATTTCCGCCACGAACGATAATCAGATTGTCGCCGCGCGGCCGGCTGATCCGCCCAGGACTGCCATCAGCACCGTCGCGACGGCGCAGCATGCGAGCGCGACCTCCCAGCCTCCGGTCGCATCATGGGCCAGTCCGGCAAGCGGCGGGCCCGCAGCGGCGAGCGAGTAGCCGAGGCACTGCGCCATGCCCGACAGCGCGGCCGCCTGATGGCTGTGCGAGGTTCGCAAGCTGACGAATGTCAATCCGAGGATGAAGGCTGCGCCCGCCCCGAAGCCGAACAGCGCGACCCACAGCATTGCGAGCGACGGAAGCTGCCACAATCCCAGCAGCGAGATGCAGGTCGCAAGCGACACGGCGATCGCGATGCCGCGCTGGTCCTTCATGCGCCGGACCATCGGCCCGAGGATCAAGCCGGGGACCGCGGTCGCCAATTGCAGCACACCGTGCAGCGTACCCGCCGTCGCCGCCGGGTAACCTGCCTGCACGAGGATGGCGGGCAACCATCCGACGATGATGTAGAACACCAGCGAGGTCAGGCCGAGGAAGCCGGTCACCTGCCAGGCAAGCAGCGAGTGCCAGATGCGCCCGCGATGCGGCGGCGAGGCCGGCTCGACCGTCGGGGCCGCGTGCGCCCCAAGCTGGGGTGCCCAGGCCATCAGCGCCACCAACGGAAAGATCAGCGTGCTCGCAAGCGAGAGATGCCAGTTCGATCCCGGCAATTGGGCGAGCGGGATGGCCACGACCGATGCGAGCGCCTGGGCCAATGCGGACGTGATCGCGTAAGCGCCGGTCAGGCTGGCGATGCGGGTCGGAAAGTCCCGCTTGAGCAGGCTCGGAAGCAGCACGTTTCCAACGGCGATTCCGGCACCAATGGTGGCGGTGCCGGCGAACAGAGCCCAGACCGGACCGGACGAGCGCAGCGCGATCCCGGCCGCGATGACAAGCAACGCACCGAACAGCGACCGCTCGATGCCCCATTTGCGCCCGAGCACAGCTGCAACCGGTGAGATCGCCGCGAATGCCAGCAAGGGCAGCGTCGTCAGGATCCCGGCCTCCGCCGCGCTGATCCCGCTGGTCTCACCGATCATGCCGAGCATCGGCGCCACGCCGGTAATGGGTGCGCGAAGCGTCGAGGCGATCAGCAGGATCCCCGTCAACAACGGCCCCTGCCCGCCCAGCGTGCGCATCGGCGCAATCATCGTCATCGCATGCTCCTGGCCATTTGCATCGCCAGGCTATCGACTTGGCTGCCGGAAGAATTTACATATCTGCTCTATCGATCGCTAAATTCGGTCATTCAACGGGTTTCCTGCTCCGTTATGGGCTTTCAGCTTCGCTATCCCTGGCCGGACCTTGATCCGGATGACGTCGCGGCGGCGGCCATCGCCGTGCGCCTCGACGTCACCGAAAACAAGGTCGAGGCGGCCGAGCACGCGCACCGGAAGGGACAGCTCGTCTTTGCGCTCGGCGGCGGCGTGATGTGCCGCGTTCCGAACGGGTTGTGGATGGTGCCCCCGCATTGCGGCGTCTGGCTTCCCGGCGGCACGCGCCACACCAATATCGCAACCGCCAATGCGCGGATCTTCGTCTTCATCGAGCCCGGTGCCGCCGACCTGCCCGACCGCTGCTGCACATTGTCGATCTCGCCGTTGCTGCGCGAGCTGATCATCGAGCTTTCCGACCGCATGCAGCACGACGGCGGCAGCGAGACGCTCCTTGCGCAATTGCTGCTGAGCGAATTGCCGCGCATGCCGCTGCAGCAGCTGCATCTACCGATCTCGCCCGAGCCACGCTTGCGACGGATCGCGGCAGCGCTCGCCGATGATCCGGGCGATCGCCGCACGATGGCCGAGTGGGCCGAACGCGTAGCGCTGAGCGAGAGCAGTCTGGCGCGTCTCATCCTGAGAGAAACCGGCCTGACATTCGGGCGCTGGCGCCAGCAACTGCATTTGATCGTCGCATTGCGCGAGCTCTCCGCCGGCGCGAGCGTACAGCAGGTCTCGTCCGCACTCGGCTATGAGTCCGTCACAGCCTTCATCACCATGTTCAAGAAGGCGCTCGGCAAGCCACCGGCGAAATATCTCAGCAATATCATGCAAGGCAGCGGCCCGGCCTTTGCGGCTGGCGCGCGAATTTAGGAACACCAGTCAGCAACGGACGTTTTCGACATATCGGGCGAACGACAGGCGAGCCGCCTGCGCCAGGCCGCCAATGCTCGAGGATGCCAGATGCCCTACGCACTGTTCGATCGCGACAAACAAATCGACAAGGCTTTTCCGACGGAGAAGCAGGCGTGGGAACATGCACTGGTCTCCGGGCTGGTCTTCGATGTTCCGGTCGCGGATGAGGCTCCGGGCCAGGTGCTGCCAGCCGGCTATCACATGAAGCAAATTCCCGGCGACAGCGAAGTCTGCGAGCCGGCGCCCGAATGGAAATTGCCGAACGAAATTTCGTGATCGGCACACCGATTGCGATCGCGACGTTGCGCGATAATTAACGCCGAACCAGACCAACAATTCAGGATGAGCGCATGGCCGAAACCGGCAAGATTTTTCACGTTCGCTGCGTCGACAACACGTTGCAGCGGGACACGCTCTCGCTCGGGCGCGTCTACGAGGTGACAAGGGATATCGAACGTGACGGCTATTACGAGCTCAGCGGATTGGGCCGCTTCAGCCGGTCCAGATTCGAGGTCGTCGAGCCGGACGACGACACGGCCGAAGTCCGGCAGACGTCTCGATCAAAATAGACAGGAGAGCGCGATGCCCAGAGGCGACAAGTCGAGCTATACCGACAAGCAGAAGCGGCAGGCCGAGCACATCGAGGAAGGCTACGAGCAGCGCGGCATTTCGAGCAGCGAGGCCGAGCGGCGCGCATGGGCGACCGTCAACAAGGAGACCCACGGCGGCAAGAAGAGCGGCTCCGGCCGCGGCACGCGCGAGGATCACTCGCCGTCGCGCAAGGGCGGCAAGCTCGGCGGCAAGGCGGCCGCGAGCCGCCCCGCGGCCGAGCGGTCGCGCTCGGCCAAGAAGGCCGCGCGGACCCGCAAGCGCCGGGCAGCCTGATCCGCACCGGCATCATTTCGCCGGCAGGAAGACAATACCGGGCGCTTTGAGGCGGCGCCTCGCAAATGCGTGATCGGGCGCCACCCTTGGTTGCCTTCATTTGGGCACCTATCGGGAACAGGCTGTCGGGCCAGGAAGCAAGGCGGCCACCGCAGGGGGTGCCTGCAATTGACGTATCGGTCCCATAGCAGCTGGCAGGACGTGGATCTGCGCAATCTCGTCCGGGTCATATCGGCCTGCACCCTCGGGCTTTGGGCTTTCGCGGCCGGCCTCCTGATCGGGACCTTCCTGCTTTGATGAATCGGCGCGGCACGCGCCGCCTGCCTACCCGCCGCTCAGGTGATGCGCGGCAACGAACAGGACGAGCGCACTAAGCACCAATGCCGATGTAGCGCCGGCAACGCTACGCGCGAGTTCAGCCTTCGAAAGATTGGATCTGGTTGCCATTGCAGCCTCCCGTTCGCGCGAGCTGAGCCACAGTCGCTCCGGCGGTCAGGCTCGCTCATGGAGACATTCGCATCACCAGGATGAACGCATCATGAGCGAAACGAACCGCCGGTGCCTCCGTTCCAAAATCTGACCCAGTGGATCACTTTCGGAACCCGGGCGTTGACCGCATGCGGCAAGCGGGCCGGGCGGCGCTGGAATTGGAAATCGGAGATGCCATGGTGATCCGCTGGGGGCGGCTTCAACCAGCGATTTGGGCGACCGTCATCCTGCTCGTGAGTATCACGGCAGCTGACGCCGAGGGCGACAAGGCGAGCAAGCCATCCGAGTTCATTCTGCTCGCCCAGATCGCGCTCCTGATCGCGGTCGGGCGCGGCCTCGGCGAATTGATGCAGCGGATCGGCCAGCCCTCCGTGATCGGCGAACTGCTCGGCGGCCTGCTGCTCGGACCATCACTGTTCGGCTGGCTGTGGCCGTCGGCGCATAGCGTGATCTTTCCGACATCCGGCGAGCAGAAGGCGCTGATCGACGGCATAGCGCAGTTCGGCATCCTGCTCCTGTTGCTGCTGACGGGCATGGACACCGACCTCAAGCTGGTGCGCAAGGTCGGCCGCGCCGCGACCACGATCTCGGTGGCGGGCATCGCGGTGCCGTTTGTCTGCGGCTTCGTGCTCGGCGAATTCCTCCCCGACGGCCTGCTGCCGCATCCAGAAGCGCGGCTGATCGCATCGCTGTTTCTCGGCACGGCGCTGTCGATCTCCTCGGTGAAGATCGTGGCCGTCGTGGTGCGCGAAATGAACTTCATGCGCCGCAATGTCGGCCAGATCATCGTCGCCAGCGCGATCATCGACGACACCCTCGGCTGGATCATCATCGCCGTCATCTTCAGCCTCGCCTCGCGCGGCAGCCTCGACCTGCTCTCGGTCGCGCAGGCGCTGTTCGGCACACTGGCCTTCCTCGCGGTCAGCTTCACGATCGGCCGGCGGCTGGTGTTCCGGCTGATCCGCTGGGCCAACGACCATCTGGTCTCTTCGGCGGCGGTGATCACCGTGATCCTGATGTTGATGTGCGGGATGGCGATGATCACGCACCTGATCGGCGTGCACACCGTGCTCGGCGCCTTCATCGCCGGCGTGCTGGTCGGGGAATCCCCGATCCTGACCCGGCGGATCGACGAGCGGCTGCGCGGGCTGATCTCGAGCCTGTTCATGCCGGTGTTCTTCGGGCTCGCCGGCCTCAGCGCTGACCTCACGGTGCTGAAAGATCCGTCGGTGCTGGGGCTGACCGCGGCGCTGGTCCTGATCGCGAGCATCGGCAAGTTCGGCGGCGCCTTTGTCGGCGGCGCGCTGGGCGGGCTGACTCGGCCGGAATCCTATGCGCTGGCGAGCGGCATGAATGCACGCGGCTCGACCGAGGTGATCATCGCCACCATCGGCCTGTCGATGGGGATGTTGAGCCAGACCATGTACTCGATGATCGTGACCATGGCGATCCTGACCACGATGGCGATGCCGCCGATGCTGCGCAGCGCGCTGGCGCGGCTGCCGCTCGGCAAGGACGAAAAGGAGCGGCTGGAGCGCGAGGAATATGAGCAGCGCGGCTTCGTCGCCAATCTCGAGCGGCTGCTGCTCGCGGTCGACGAGAGCAGCAATGCGACATTCGCCGCGCATCTCGCCGGCCAACTCGCCGGCGGACGCGGTCTGCCGATCACGGTGCTGCATGTCGGCGCCAACGCCAAGCTGCAGGAGCAGAACCGCGCCGATGCAGAGAGCCCCGAGGCGGCGGTCATCAACGCGGCCAAGGCGAGCGCCGAAGCCGATGCCGACGGCGGCGGCGGCAATGTCGACGTCATCAGCCGCGCCCGCGAGGAGACGGTGGCGGAGGCGATCGCCGAGGAAGCCAGAAAGGGCTTCGACCTGCTGGTGGTCGGCATGGACGCGGTCGCCGGCCCCGATGGCGGCTTCGACCGGCGGATCGACGACCTCACCTCCGGCTTCGACGGCCCGCTGGCGATCGCGGCCGCCAAGGGCGTGCACGAGAAGGAGCCGACGGCGAATGCTCGGAAGATCCTGGTGCCGGTCTCGGGCAGCAACGTCTCGCGGCGCGGCGCCGAGGTCGCGATCGCGCTGGCGCGCCTCTCGAGCGAGCCGCTGCAGGTGGTCTACGTCTCGACCACGCGCGACAAGGGCGCCCGCCGCACCAGCCCCAGCATGTCGCTGGCGCATGAGGAAGCGATCCTGAAGGACATCGCGGCGACCGCAGCGCGCTACGACATCAACGTGACGACGCGGCTGCGCGCCAATACCGCACCTGAGGTCGCGATCCTGCAGGAGATCGCGTCAAGCCGGGCCGACCTCGTCGTGATCGGCGTCGACCGCATCCAGGGCGACAGCCTGAATTTCGGCAGCATCGCCGCGGCCGTGCTCGGCAAGTCGAAGGCGTCCGTGCTGCTGGTGTCGGATGGCGACGTCAGGCCCAAGACCTGGGACCCCAAGACTTGAAACTAACACCTGAGCAAGGAGGTTCGGGGCGCGAGAGCGTCCGCGCCTACCACTCTTCCGGACAGGGATCGACGATCTTCCAGAGATCGATCCCGTTCTTGATCTTCTTCATCTCGGTGGTGAGCCCGCCATTGCGGCGGATCCAGTCCTTCACCGTATCGGGGTAGTAGGACATCAGGTCGGAGGTACCCTCGAGGCTGGTGACCTTGATGCCGAAGGTGAAGGCCTTGTCGTAATAGGCCTGGTGGAAGCCGATGCTGGCCCGCGGTGTGACGCAGATCTTGTTCAGCGGCACGATGCCGAACACCAGCGTGCAGGCCGAGTTGCAGATGCCGTCGATCACGACGCGCTCGCGGCGCTCACGGATCTGCTTGTACTTGGCCTTGTACTCCTCGACATAGCCGCCATGGTCGCGCGTGATGTGCAGCACCGCCCGCGCGGGTGTCGCGGCCAGAACCGAGAGCAGCAAGGCGACAAGGGGCGTGATGCGCATGGATCGTTCGAAACCGCGGGAAAGGCCGGGCCCGGGCGGACCTGACCGCAAGACTCTGGCCGGACTGTGTTGGCAATCCGTTAAGCATCCGCAAAAAGGCAAAATTTGGCGCGCTGTGGCTGATTTCCCGCAGCTTTTGGCCCCGATTCCGGGTTAAATGGGCCTTGGGGCGGCTCAGAATGCCGATTCCCGTAAATGCCCGGAGGCCGTCCATGACCATAACCAAGCTTTTCGCCGCCCTCGCTCTGGCCGTGATGGCCCTGACCCCGGCAGCCGCGGCCGACCTCACGGCCCATCCGCGCCACCACCGGCATCACCACCACGCGCATTGGGGCCTGCCCTACCACATCAGCTATCTGCACAATTACGGACCCGGCCCGACTGCCGGCAGCTTCGCCTATTACGACGGCCCCGCGCACAACAAGTGCTATCAGAGCGCGGCCGCCTATATCGGCCAGGACCACCGCCGGCATCCCTGCTTCTGACAGCTTCAAGGAGAGGGCCGGCGGGACGCGCGAACACCGCCGGCTGCCGTGCTCCGTAGCTGCTGGCCCTCCCCGCCCAAGTCTGATAATCGACCCGCAACGCGCTCGTAGCTCAGCTGGATAGAGCATCGGATTTCGATTCCGAGGGTCGGGAGTTCGAATCTCTCCGAGCGCGCCAACGATTTTACCGATAGATCAATAATTTAAGCCGCGCTCATTTCGTTCTGAATGATCGTTTTCGTGTTGCGAGCCAGCTCAACTAGCTCTGAACAAAATCAACGCGTTACCAACCACTGCAAATCATTCCGCGCAACACGGCGGTTCATCCTCCGTTCGCGTTTTGCCTAGGCGCCGGGCGCAACTGAACCGACCTCGTTCTGGTTAGGACCGAAACGCAAAAAACGATTCCGAAATCTTTAATAAATTCGGACCAGCCTCCCTCCGCGACAGGGAGGTGTATCATGCGTAATCATGACTTCGTGTCCGGCGGGCTCCTCGCGCTAATCGCAACCTGCCTTGTGCTGCTGTGCTCGGGCCTGCTCGTCATCGCATTTAGCTAAACCCGGACGGCTCGCCAATGCGGCCCTGCCCGCAGCCCTCTCTCCCTTATTCCCGAGATCGTGGCCGCCGGGACAAACCATCACGGACCCGGCGGGCGCATTTTCGGGGGTTTGCCTAATGGCGTCGCCAACACCGCCTACAGACAAAAAGTATCTGTGCCCGATTTGCGGTGAGTCTCGCGGATCCTTTCTGCAGCGACGGCTCCCTTCGCGTCTCGTGCGATATCCGATCTAACCTGCCCTAATGGGCACAGGCTCAGAACCACGCCGGATGGCAAGGTCGTAACTGCCTCAACACCTCGGCGTGAACGAAACATCATTCGCGACACCTAGAAGCGAGCGTGAAACAAAGCGCGCCCACCATCCCGTGCGTGAAAGTTTCCGGGGTAAAGCAATGCAGGAAGAGACAGGCATTCAATTCCAGGACATCGACCAGGTTTTGCGGCATGCCCATCTGCGCCGATCCGCCGATCTGGCCCACTGGATACGACAGTATATCCACGATCGTAGGCTTGCCCGCCAGCAGCGGAATTCTGAGAATCAGAGAGTGACGTCGACGCCAACCGGCATGACCCATGCGGTCTAAGTGACACTGGGGATTTCAGCGTCCCAGTTCAGGAAGAAAACGCCGCCGAGCGTGTATTTGTGAGTGCGGCGGATTCTGATTAATGGAACAGCAAGGTCGCTTGCCTAAGATGCAGTCTACTCGCTGTAGGACGCTCGAAAATGACCGAGTACGTCATCAGGGAAGTTGGCCTTCGCCAGTGGCTCGTGTTTGCCGATCGGCGAAGCATCGCTTTTTGCGCCGACGAAGATGAGGCGGTGAAAGCCATGGCCGAACATAGCGCGCGCCGCGGCCGACCACCCGAAAAAAGGGAAATTGCGCCAAGGGAAAACCCGCCGGTCTAAACCGGCGGGCTCCGAGCGATCAGTGTTGCGTGTGGTCCGGCGGCGGGTTGTCCGGGCTGTAGCCCATGCGCTCGACCACAAGGAAGCACCGGGTTAGGGCCACGTCGCAGATTTCGGCCAGCGCGAGAAGATGATCCCTCGTAGTGGTCAGACCTTCCAACATCTCAGGTCCGTAGCCCTCGGCCGCCATCGCCCCGAATCTCTCTTGAAGATCGATGTGATCTTGGCTCAGCAGAATGGTAGCAAGGCGTACATGCGGCAGATGGGCTAGCGCCCACTTGTCGTTGCTCCAGTTGAACTTGACGTCGATTGGATCGAACGTCATGGCGTCCCGCTGCTCCTGGGTGGCAGAAGGGTTGGAAGAAACAATCCGCAGATGTGATGGTGGAACGTGTTTCATGGCTCACGCCTCCACCAGCACGCGCCGGCCCGTCGCCGGGATCGTTTCTGAGGCGCCACCCTCCAGGCGACGCGGCCGGTCGATCTCGACCAGCTCACCGGTCAGACCATCGTCCTCGGCGCGGCGGAAGGCGGCGCGCAGGACGGGGTCGCGGAAGAGCGAAGAAAGCGGCTTTGTGGTAGACGGTTTGATAGCTCGGGCCATGGGGTCACTCCTTGGCTTGGGTTAGAGCCGAGCGGGTGTTCCAGCACTTGCTCGGCTTGTCTTTTTATGACATTATAAATTCATGCCGTCAAAAATAAATGACATTAAAAAATCGAAGCGTGGACGCCCACCCGTCGAGAGTGAGGCTGTTACCGTGCGCATGACCCATGATGCGCTGCAGAATCTCGATAATTGGCGCCGTGGCCAATCCGACCTTCCCGGCCGCCCCGAGGCCATCCGCCGGTTGGTCGAGATCGGGTTGAAGGCTAAGAATAAATAAGAGGAATCATGAAGGCTTTTCCATTCGTTGTCCTTGCTACGGCGCTCGCTTCGGCGTCCGCACTTGCTCAGAATGCGGGCACCAAGTTTCGCGGCGTTTATATAAACATGCCGAAGGCAGAGGCGAGCCGCCTATCCGATAACTTCGATCTGAAGTGGGAAAAGAACCTATTCGCTATCACCAAAGAAGAAGAGACGATCCCAGTGCTGGCGATCTATTCGAAGGCAGGCAAGCATTGCGGAAACGTGAAGTTCGATCAAACCAACACTGCCAAGAGCGCAGACTTCTATCGATGCTTCTTCGATGCAGATTCGCTGCCTCCGCAGCAATTTGCTGAGGCTCTAGTCAACAATTACAAGCTACCGAAATTGAGCTGCGCAATGGAAAAGAACTTAGCCGGCGAGCCACTGCGAACCTGCGATGGTCTGATGTCAACAGGTGAACAAGTGAGGATCACATTCCCCGCCGGCGCCTCTGACGAACCAGCCATTCACCTTAAGCGTAGCTCCGAAACGCCAAAATTTAATTAGCGCTGACCACCAGGAGAGGACGATAACGCCATGCGTTCGATGGAAAACTAGCGCCTTGTTCCCATCCTTGGCGGCTCGTCAACCGATCGAATGTTCGAGCCGCGCTTGCCGCAATCCGAAGCGGATCCAGGCGCTCATGGGCACGCCACCATCCAGATGACGTTCGACACCTACGGGCACCTGTTCAAGGACACTGATGCCGATCAGCGGGCCGCCGAGGACATTCAGGCAAGGCTGTTGGGCTCCTAAATGGGGGACCTGCAGGTCGTCGAGGTACGGTTGCTGGAGGATAGGCTTGTGAGAACCAAACAGCTGCCACCGCTTGGTACGAAGCTTCGCACAGTATACGACCTAACCATTCGTCCGGGCGGCGCCACGCGGGCCGAGTTAAATCGCGCAACTGAGCAAGACGCTTGGAGTTACAAGACCAACACGGAAGATCTGGCCAGGCGAGTCGGTGGCACCGCACACCGCGATCCTCCCGGGCGCGGTGATAGCAGAAGGTTCTGGATCACAATCCCATAGCTACCTGCAACGCCAGCGCAACACGGTGCAGCTAAGCCATTGACCTAACTGATAGTAAATCGGATTTCGATTCCGAGGGTCGGGAGTTCGAATCTCTCCGAGCGCGCCATCATTTGGACGCCCCCGCGCCAGCGTGCGACGGCAGCCACGAAACCATTTTCATCAGCGGACGAAACCGGGCGGAAACAATTGACCGCTACCACTTCTCGCAAACAACAATGGGGAAGTGTCATGATGGAAGCGACCATTGTCGCGCTGCTGCTCCTCAGCGCCGCTGTGTTTTTTGCCCACGCCTACGACGCCCTGCATACGCATTGACGGGATCGGCATCGTTCAGTCTGCGTACCGTCCACCAGGATCTGTGGGCTCGCGGGAGCCATCAACCGCGCCCTAATCTCGCCCGCCCGCCTTCTCTCCGAACCACCGCCGGCACGCCCGGCTGAAGCTCGTCGCATCGGTATAGCCGAGCGCGGCCGCCATTTCGTCGCGCGATTGGGTGCCTGCCGCGAGCATGATCCTCGCCCGCTCGCGCAGCACGCCGTCGAGCAGCGGGCGGAAGGCGCTGCCGGTCTCGGCGAGCCGCCGCACCAGGGTTCGCCGCGAGGTGCCGACGAGGCGCGCGGCCTCCTCCTCAGCCAGACGCTGCGGCAGGCGCGCCGCGATCAGGCGCTCGACGATCCCCGCCAGCGCCACGGTGTCGGGCTGCGGATTTTCGATCGCCTCGAGCGCTTCGATCGCCTTGGCGTGCAATTGCGGATCGGCAAACGGCGACGGCCGCGCGCCAAGCGCTTTCGGCACCTCGAAGACGAACGCGGCGGCATTGAATTTCACCGCGCAGGAATAATGCTCGAGCAGCCGCTCCGCGCCCTCAGGCGGCGGCCAGGGAAATTGCAGCGTCGCCTCACCGATCGCATCCTCGAGCAGCTGGACGTACACCGCATGCACGTTGAGGCTGACCGCCAGCGCCACGGCGTGCCACAGCGCGACGTCCATCGCGACGGCGGGCGAGATTTCAATCTGGATCGCGCGCGCGGTCTTGCGCAGCCGGTTGCGGACGAAGGGCGCGCGGGTCGACCCGAAGCGCGCGCCGGTCGCCAACGCATCCGCGATGGTCGGCGCCGTCCTGGTCGCGACGTCGAGCGCGCCTTGCAGCGATGTCGACCACACCGCCGCGGCCGACAATGGCCACAGCTCGCCATGCCGGCGGGTGATGTTGGCCGCCAGCACCACCAGCGAGGATACCGGCATGTGAGCGCCGGGCTGGTCGAGCGCCTCGAGCCGAATTCCGGTGCCCTTCAGCAGCTCGTCACGCTCGCTTCGCGTCTGGCCAAATGCCCGCACCAGCGCCCGCGCATAGGCCGCGGACACCGGCATGCGAAGGGTATCGGATTCCGATCCGTGCATGGCGTCGGCGACCTCCCCTTCGCGAACGTCCGGCCGAACAGGCTTGGCGCAAAATGCCACAAAATTGGCCTGTTGTGAACTGGCGGCGCAGGCCCGCCTCGCGGCATGCTCAGCCCAACAACGGCGAACGCCGCCTCGCAAGAGACGCTGGAGGGAATGCGATGATCTTCACGGGCACCAATGCTGCTGGCGAAACCATCACCTACCAGGACGGCAAGCGCTATCTCTGGATGCTCTCGTTCATTCCGCCGCTGATCCCGCTGTTGTCCTACTGGCTGTTCCTGCAGACGCACAATCCGCTGGTGACGCTGATCCCCTTCATCTTCATCTTCATCCTGATCCCGCTGCTCGATGCCGTGATCGGCGAAGACACCCACAATCCGCCGGCGGAAGTGGTCGCCGCGATGGAGGCCGATCCCTATTACCTGCGGCTCGCGCGCATCACCGTGGTGTTTCCCTGGATCAACTACGTCGCGCTGATCGCCTTCTTCGGCACCCAGGATCTGCCGTGGTGGTCCTATGTCGCCTTGCTGCTCGGCGTCGGCACCATCAATGGCGGCGCGCTGTTGATCGGGCACGAGCTCGGCCACAAGGCTGACAGGCTCAACATCCTGTTCGGCATGCTCGCCAACTGCGCGGTCGGCTACGCGCATTTCCGCGTCGAGCACAATCGCGGCCATCACACCTGGGTCGCAACCCCCGAGGACCCCGCCAGCGCGCGCTTCGGTGAATCGATCTATGCGTTCGCAACGCGCGAACTGCCGGGTGCGTTCAAGCGCGGCTGGCGCAACGAGGCCGAACGGCTGACCCGCCGCGGCGAGCCGGTCTGGTCGGTCAACAACGAGATCCTGCAGGGCTTTGCGCTGACGCTCGTCGTCGCGGCCGTCCTGGTCGCGCTGTTCGGCTGGAAGGTCGCGCCGTTCATCGTCGCGCACCATTTCCTCGGCTGGTACGCGCTGACCCAGGCCAATTATGTCGAGCATTACGGGCTGCTGCGCGAGAAGCTGCCGAACGGCCGCTACCAGGCCGTCGAGCCGCGCCACTCATGGAATACCAACCACATCGTCTCGAACCTGATGACGTTCCACCTGCAACGTCACTCCGACCACCACGCCAACCCGATGCGCCCCTATCAGTCATTGCGCGATTTCGACGACATCCCGCGCTTGCCGAACGGTTACACCGGCATGTTCGGGCTGGCGGCGATCCCGCCGCTCTGGTTCCGCGTGATGGATCCGAAGACCCTGGCCTGGGCCGGCGGCGACAGGAGCAAGCTGAATCTGGGAGATCGACCCGCGAGCTCGTGATCGCAGCGATCACCCGCCGTCGCCATGCGATCGTTGGTCGTCGTCACTTGCCGTGATGCCGCAGCGCGTCGACGATGACCTTGAACGCCGGTGAGTTCTGACGACCACTCGGGTAGTAGAGGTAGTACCCGGAGAACTTCGGCGACCAATCGTCGAGCACCAGTTGAAGAAGGCCCGATGCAACGGCGTCAGTCACTGTCTCCTCCGGCACGTAGGCGATGCCGTAGCCCGCTATCGCAGCCTTGACCATCGGCTGGGTCGAGTTGAAAGCAAGCTGACCGTCAACGCGAACCCGCATATTCCGACCGGCCTTCCCGAATTCCCAGGCGTAGAAACCGCCGCGCGTTGTCAAGCGCAGATTGATGCAGATGTGGCCGACGAGATCCTGAGGCGTCTTCGGCACGCCATGCCTGGCGAAGTAATCGGGCGAGCCGGCGGCGACCAGGCGCCAGTCGGGTCCGATCCGCACCGCGATCATGTCCTTTTCGACGCTTTCCCCGAGCCTGACGCCGGCGTCGAAACCATCCTCGACGATGTTGCGCAGGCCGTTGTCGCGACTGAGCTCGAGGTTGATGTCGGGATAATCGGCCAGCACCGGTTCGAGCTTCGGCCAGATCAGGTTGTCGAGCGCGTGATCCGATACGGTGATGCGTACGGTGCCGGACGGCTTGTCGCGGTATGCGGTCAGCGCTGCAATATCGGTTTCGATCTCGGCGATACGTGGTGCGAGCGATTGCCGCAGCCGCTCGCCGGCCTCCGTGGTCGAGACGCTCCGTGTCGTCCGGGCAAGAAGCCGGATCCCGAGCCGCGCCTCGAGCCGCTTGATGGTGTGGCTGAGCGTCGACTGCGTGACGCCGATCTTCGCGGCCGCCCTCGTGAAGCTGCGCTCCTCGGATACGACCAGGAACCACAACAGATCGTTGAAGTTTTCGCGCATGATCGGTCTCCGTAGCAGCGCCGCTATCGGACTATTTATGGCCCCAGTCGATAAGTTCAAACACATTTCCACGTCTAATCAGGACAATCGCCGGGTGCTATCTCACGCGCAGACGAGCCGCCAGCACACGGCCGGACGGCGCCTTTTCCTGCGCGGTGACTGCGAATGGATGCGACCTACAACGACAAATTGGTGAGGCCACAGGCGGCCTGGGGCGCGGTATTTTCGATGGCGCTGTGCGTCGCCGTCCTGATCGCCTCCGAATTCATGCCGGTCAGCCTGCTGACGCCGATCGCCGACGGTCTTGGCATCAGCGAAGGCCGGGCCGGTCAGGCGATCTCGGTCTCCGGAATCTTCGCAGTCGTCACCAGCCTGTTCATCGCCGATCTCGCCAAGCGTATCGACCGCAAGCTGGTGCTGACCTCGTTCTCACTGCTGCTTG
This sequence comes from Bradyrhizobium sp. Mp19, assembly GCF_029952935.1. Classification (NCBI taxonomy): domain Bacteria; kingdom Pseudomonadati; phylum Pseudomonadota; class Alphaproteobacteria; order Hyphomicrobiales; family Nitrobacteraceae; genus Bradyrhizobium; species Bradyrhizobium sp. Mp19. The sequence continues at coordinate 85,174 of NZ_JASAUT010000006.1, forward strand.
TCGTCTCCGGCCTCGTCGTCACCTTCGCTCCCGATTACGCGGTGCTGATGATCGGCCGCGCACTGCTCGGGGTCGCCATCGGCGGCTTCTGGTCGATGTCCACCGCCATCGTCATGCGCCTGGTACCGCAAAACGCCGTACCGAAGGGTCTCGCGATGATCAACGCCGGCAACGCCATCGCGGCGACCGTTTCCGCACCGCTCGGAAGCCTGCTCGGCGATCACGTCGGCTGGCGCGGTGCGTTCTTCCTCGTGGTACCCTTGGCACTGCTTGCGCTCATCTGGCAGTGGATTGGTCTGCCCGCGCTGCCGCCGCGACGGCGCGAGGGGTCGGGCAACGTGTTCAAGCTGCTCCTGCGCCGTCAGGTGGCGCTCGGCATGGCCGCGATCTTCCTGCTCTTCATGGGCCAGTTCGCGCTGTTCACCTATCTGCGCCCGTTCCTCGAAACCGTCACCGGTGTCGGCGTCTCCACTCTCTCGGCGATCCTGCTGCTGATGGGGCTCGCCGGCGTCGCCGGCACCTGGACGATCGGTCAGTTGCTGCAAGAAAGGCTCTACAGCATCCTCATTGGCATTCCGCTTGTCATGGCGTTGCTCGCCTCGGCGCTGATCGCGCTGGGCTCGGTGCCGGCAGCGGTGACAACCCTGCTGGTCGGCTGGGGCTTCTTCGGCACGGCTGCCCCGGTCGGCTGGGGCACATGGCTGAGCCGCACACTGCCTGATGACGCCGAAGCCGGCGGTGGTTTGCAGGTCGCCGTCATCCAGTTCGCCATCACGCTCGGCGCGGCAACCGGCGGCGTTCTGTTCGACGCGCTCGGATGGTGGAGCCCGTTCGCGCTCGGCGCGGCTCTGCTGCTCGGTTCGGCGCTCGCCGCAACCGCCGCCGCCATCGAGCACGGAAGGGCCGCGCAATGAAGCGGGTCATCGCTCGCCGTGTCGTGCTCCGGGGTATCCTCGTCACGGCATCGGCTGCACCGCTCGGCGGCCTCATCGGTCCGACGCAAGGATGCGCACAGGGATTCCCGTCGATGAAGATTCAAATCTCATTCAGCGAACGGAACATGACGGCGACGCTGGAGGACAATCCGTCCACACGCGATCTCGCCTCGATGCTCCCGCTCGGTGGCCTCACGATCGACAATTACGCGAACAACGAGAAGATCAGCTATCTGCCGCGCAAGCTTACCGAGGACGGCAGCGGCCCCTTCGGCAACGAACGGCCCGGCGACGTCTGCTACTACGCGCCCTGGGGCAACCTCGCATTCTTCTACGCGGGCTACCGCTGGTCGCCGGGGTTGATCCGGCTCGGCCGCATCGACGGCAACTTCGATGCGCTGCTGATGCGCGGCAAGCTTCCTCTCCGCATCGAATCCCTGTCCTGATCCCCCTCACGAAAGAACCGGAGGAAAGCGCAGATGAAGAAAGTTCTCACCGCGGCGGCCATCGGCGCGACCGGCATCCTGCCCGCGCAAGCGGACGGCATCGAAATCCGTGTCAACGGCAGCGCCCCCGCGATGTTCGGCGCCGCGGACAATTTCAGCGGGCGGGCAGTCATCAGCCCGCTTTATCCGGCGACGGAATTCACGCGCGCGAGCACCGGCCTCGTCAACTTCGCGCCCGGAGCGCGCACCGTCTGGCATACGCATCCGGCCGGCCAGTTGCTCATCGTCACCACCGGCCAAGGCTGGGTGCAGGAAGACGGCAAAGACAAGCGCACGATCAATCCGGGCGATGTCGTCTGGATTCCTGCCGGCATCAAGCATTGGCACGGCGCGACCGCCACCAGTCCGATGGCGCATATCGCCGTCAGCTACATCCAGGACGGAAAGAATGTGGACTGGCTCGAGCCGGTTTCCGACGAGCAGTACCGGTAAGCGGGAGCAAGCCTTGAAAGGGTTCGCCATGAAGACTTCGACCATTTTGGCACTCGCACTATCCATGGGCGCCGCCGATGCAGAGACGAAAGCAGGCTCGCAGACCGGAAGCCTGTCTCGCGACGACTTGCGAGCGGTGTCGGCGGCGCTCGAACGCTACGCCACGGACAAGCTCGCCAACGATCTCTGGAAGCGGCCCGATCTGACGCCGCGCGATCGCAGCATTGTCACTGTCGCCGCGGTCATCTCCCGCAACCAGGGTATCCTTCTGTCCGAGCAGTTGAACCTCGCGCTCGACAACGGCGTGAGGCCCGGCGAGATTTCCGAGATCATCACACATCTGGCCTTCTATGCCGGCTGGGGCAATGCGATGGCAGCGACCGCGATCACCAAGGAAGTGTTTCGCGCGCGCGGAATTGGCCCGGAGCAGCTTCCCGACGCTTCGGTCGCTTTGCTGCCGCTCGACGAGGCGTCCGAAGCCGATCGGGCGGCCCGGGTGGCTCAAGGCACAGGACCAGCTTCGCCGGGCCTGGTGCGCGATACCGCGGAGGTCTTGTTCCGCGACCTCTGGCTTCGGCCCGACCTTGCGCCGCGCGACCGCAGTCTGGTGACGGTCAGTGCATTGATCGCCGCCGGCAAGGTGGAGCAAATTCCCTATCATCTCAACAGGGCGATGGATAACGGGCTGACACGCGCGGAAGCGTCGGAAGTGATCAGCCATCTCGCCTACTATGCCGGATGGCCGAACGCATTTTCGGCCGCTCCCGTCGCCCGCACCGTGTTCGAGAAGCGCTCTGCCAACTGATCACGTCCAAATGCGCCGCGTGCATCTGTGAAGGCGGCCGGTCACAACATGTCGCGTTCGGCCTCGCCATCCAGTGCGGCACGCTCCGCCGCCATCACCTTGCTGCCGGTCATGGCGGCCGTACTGGCAGGCTTTCTCGTCGTCGGCGCCGCATTGCCGGTGCTTCCCCTGCATGTGAGCCGGGATCTCGGCTTCGGAAGCGTCGTTGTTGGGATGGTGGCCGGCACGCAATTCGCGGCGTCTTTGCTCTCCCGGGTGTGGTCCGGCTCCTATTCCGATACGAAGGGAGGAAAACGCGCCGTCGTGACAGGTCTCGTCACCGCGGCGGTTGCCGGCCTGCTGTATCTTCTGTCGTCGGTCTTCGAGGGTACGCCGACGCTTTCGATAACGGTCCTTCTCGTCGGACGCGCGGCGCTCGGCGGCGCCGAGAGCTTCATCGTCACCGGTGGCGTGAGCTGGGGCTTTGCCCTCGTCGATTCCGCGCACGCCGGCAAGGTCATCGCCTGGGTCGGGACGGCGATGTTCGCGGCGCTGGCCTGTGGCGGACCGCTCGGTGCGCTGCTGTTCGCGTCGCATGGCTTTGTGACGATCGGCGCTTTCAGCACCGTGCTGCCGCTGTTCGTCCTCGTGCTGCTGGTGCGGGCGAACGGGCCCCTGCCGCAGCCGCGGCCGGCGAAATCCGACTTCGGATACGTCATCGGCGCGGTGTGGCTGCCGGGCGTCGCCGCGGCGCTCAGCAGCATCGGCTATGGAGCGATCCTCGCTTTCAGTTCCCTCCTCTACGCGGTCAGGCACTGGGAACCGATCTGGCTGGGCTTTACGGCCTTCGGCATCGCGCTGATCGGCGTGCGCGTCGTGTGCGGTCATCTGCCGGACAAATTCGGCGGTGCCAGGATCGCCTTCTGGTTCGTGCTGGTGCAATCAGCCGGGCTGATCGTCATGGGGCTCGCGCGAGATGGCGCGACCGCATCCGTCGGCGCCGCGCTTGCCGGGCTGGGCTATTCTCTCGTCTTTCCGGGGCTGGGCGTCGAGGCCGTTCGGGGCACCTCACCCGAACATCGGGGGCTGGCAATGGGCCTCTACACGGCGTTTCTCGATGTCGCCATGGCGATCGGAAGTCCGCTGCTGGGCTGGATCGCCGATCGGGACGGCTTGAGCGCGGTATTCATCGTCAGCGGCGGCGTCACGCTTTGCACGGCGGCTATTGCCGCGCGCCTCGTCGGCAGCGAGCGCGCGACGCGCTAGAACGTGATGAGATTGGCCTGGATCGTCTTCGCGCCCCGGCTCGTTGCTTGAACATGCGCTTGCAAAGTGTCATGCCGCCTTGTCCGCGTCAGCGCCGTTTCATGGCGCCGATGCCGAGGAATGAGCCATTGACCGACGGATACTGGCTGGTGAATTCGAACGTATCGAAGCTCGGCGCCTCGAACTGCTTCAGCGCCTTCCAGAGCAGCGTGGTATCGGGACAGGCCTGGGAATGGATGTCATGATGCACGATAATGCGGGCGTGCGAACGCACCAGCAGATGATCCTGTAGCGCACCGCGCAGGCTGTGATCGCCGTCGATAAAGACGAAGTCCGGCTTCAGCCGGTCGACGTGCGCACCGACCAGCGGCGAGGTTGAAAAATCCTGCATGTAGATCGGCTCGATAGCGGCCTGCTGCTGCAGCAGATCGAAATAGGCCGAGATAAACGGCGTCGGCGCGATCGGATCGAGTGCAATCACGGTCTTGAGGTCGGCGCCGCTGTTCCTCAACCACTCCGTCACCAGGATGAACATGCCGCCCCAGCGGCAGCCGATTTCCATGTACGAGGAGACGCCGGACGCATTGCGCGCGAGCCAGGCGAGGTACGGCGCAAGCTGGTTCGGATATTGCCAGAGGTGGAGGCCCTTGCCGAAGTTCGGCGCCAGCTCCGGCGGCTGCTCGTGAAGCAGTTCGTCATTGAGCCCCAGCGCCGGGATAAATTCGCGTTCGAGGAAATCCACGTCGGTACGCTGGGCCGAGGTCAATGCCCCGATGGTATCGATCGCCTCGCGGACGAAAGGCGCAAGATCGGCGAAACGCTGGTATCGGTCGGCTTGGGCGTGCTGGGCGTTGAGCATCGGGGCAATCAGATCGGAGGGCGGACGGGAGACCGCTGGTCGTCGCGCCTCCAATCATTGAACGGACCAGGCAGCCGTCTCGGGCGCAAAATCTTGCGTTCGGTGTCGAATAGCCGCCCGTTCGCACGGCGCCGCGCGAGCCGCTTCGGCACAGTGCTTCGAACGCGCAGCCTGCTCCGCTCTCACCCGCTCGGAATCTTCCGCCGCACGGCCTCCACGCCGGCATCGGTCACGTTGTATCTGCGCCCCATCTCCGGGACGATCCAGCCCTTCTCGATCATTCCGGCAATGGTGCTCGGGCCGACGCCCGCGGGAAACGGACGGCGGTTGCGGATCGCGTCGATCGCGACCCGCTCAAGATGGGTGGCGACATGCGAGGGGCGCGCGCGAAATGCCTTTGCCATGATCAGAACCGACAGGACCTCGGCGCGCCGGCGCACGGCCGAAGCGCTGCGGGTCAGTTCGTTGCTGATCTCGAGAGCGTTCTTGCCGGCCCTGGCGAGTTCCCTGAGCTTCTCGTCCTCGTCAGGGCTCCAGCGCCGCACGATCCCCATCTGCCCCTCACCGCCTGGATACCCATCTCGAACCGATGCATACGCAGGCGGCGCTGATTTGCCATGTGACTTTCGGCACCTCTTGATGCGACGTCGGGGCTGTCGCCATCAGGACGGCCGATCGCGGGTGTCGCACGATGCAGCACAAAGAGCATGATCCGATTGAATCGGATCATGCTCTCAACCCCTTGCTTGGTGGCGTTTTGCTTGCGCGAACCGGTATCCACTTCGCGCTGGAACGCTTCAGTGCTTGCTGGGTTCAAGCGCGATGAGCACGCCGGTCGGCTCGGGCTCGTGCGGCCGAAGCGACGTCAGCTCCGGATCGCTCCATTCGGCGAGACTGACGACCTCGCCCGTCTGCCCCGGCATGTCGGAGGTCTGGGCCGGTTCGAGCACCTTGAGCCCGCTGGTGTCGACGAAGAATGTGTGCTCACCGAACACGCTGTTCAGTTGCGCCACGGCCGGGTGATCGTCCGGAAGCACCTGGGCATTCAGTTGCGTCATGGTCTGCTTGACTTGCGTGGAATTGAGTTTCATCCGCTGCTCCTTCTCGTTGGTTCCGGCCGCGATGGTTTCCTTGACAGGTTTCCTTGACAAGTTTCCTTGGCTGGTTCCTCCCCGCCCGCACCCCACATCGGGGGCTTCAAGGTCTCGAACCAATCAGGCAACGAAACGTTCCGCACGCGCGACGCATTGACCGCCTGCGCACTGGTTCCCCGCGTATCAGATGTGAAGTGCGGCTCTGAAGTCACGCCCATCGCTACGAGACGGGAGGCTTCTTCCTTGCGAGTCCTTCCAGATGCACGCGGCGTGCGGCGGATTTGCGCGCGCGCTCCCTGGTGCGGCAGGCCCGGCAGCGCACCGCCGCGGTAAATACATCGCCCTTGGCGGTCTCGTACCACCATTTCTGCTGCAAAGGCGTCCAGACCTCGGCAACGCCGCAGTCCTTGCAGACGAAGGGCTCCGGTCGATAGGTTCCGCGCAGCACGAAATCGGGAGTCGAATAGCTGTTCGATGGCGCGAGCCGCGTCGTATCCACGGCAACCTCGTCGCGCGCCAGGGCAATCTTGTAGTCGCGAAGCCGTTGCCGTTCAGCGGCGCGTTGCATCTGTATGCGGCGCCATTCCTCCGCCTTGCGCCGCCTGGCTTCGATCTCTCCGTTCGTCTGCTTGCTGCGTTTCACGTCGGCACATCCGTCTGGGTCGAATGCTTTCGGCGCATCGACGAAGTAAACACCGGGCAGCATGGCTCGTCGATGATGACGTCATTGATACGCTGCTGTTCTGCCGCCGGCTTGTCATAATTGTATTGTCGCAACATTGCGCGACGACAAGTCGCGTGCAGGAAACTCCTAGCGGCGTTGGCCGCCGCCCGAGGCGGATGACTTCGGCATCCCCGTCAGCCGAGCTACGCCCGCCCCTGCTCCACCGGCCGCATGTGGATCAGCGCGTCGAGCACGAGGACAAGAACGGGGCGCTGCTCGTCGTTGACCAGCTCCGTCTTGAAGATCACGACGGCGTCGCGCCGCTCCGGCCTGATGGTGATCTTCTGGATCCGGGATTGGCCGGTGAGCGTGGCACCGGGCCGAACCGGGCTCGGCAGGCGAATCTCGAAGCTCCGCCCGACGATCCCCGCCACCTTGGTCCAGATCGCCTCCACGACGAGCCGCTGATAGATCGCAATGGTGTTGAAGCCGCTTGCGATCAGGCCGCCGAACGGGCCCACTGCCGCCGCGACGGGATCGGTATGGATCGGCACCGGATCATATTTCCCGGCGAACTCCAGGATCTCGGCCTCACCGATGGTGTAGCTGCCAAGCTTGAACGTCTGGCCCTCGGTAAGATCTTCCGCATACAACATCGCGCGCCTCCATCTGTCGCGCGATGCTAGACCAATGGTGCGGGCTTTCCATTACCCCGGACGTCATGAACTTCGCGCGCGATATGCGAGCGACACCCGCCGCGCGCGTATCGCCGCAGGCATCCCGCGCTATTGCAACCGGGCCGCCCTCGCCTTTGCGGCCTTCACCGTGTTCTCCATCAGGCAGGCGATCGTCATCGGGCCGACGCCGCGCGGCACCGGCGTGATCGCACCGGCGACCAGCACCGCTTCGTCGAACGAGACGTCGCCGCACACCGCATAGCCGCCGTCCGGCTTCTCGACGCGCGTGGTGCCGACGTCGATGACGATGGCCTGCGGCTTGATCCAGTCGCCGCGCACGAGGCCGGCCTTGCCCACCGCGCTCACCAGGATGTCGGCCTCGCGGCAGATCCTGCTGATGCCGCGGGTGTGGATATGGGTCTGCGTCACGGTCGCGTGCTCCTGCAGCAGCAGCGCGGCCATCGGCTTGCCGACGATGTTGGAGCTGCCGATCACCACGGCATGGGCGCCGGTGAGGTCTGGCAGGGTCGATTTGATCAGCCGGAGACAGCCGAGCGGCGTGCACGGCACCAGCGCATCGTCGCCGTGAAACAGCCGGCCGGCGTTCAGGGCGTGCAGGCCGTCGACGTCCCTGGCGGGATCGACCGCCGCCATCACGCGCAAGGCGTCGATATGCGCGGGCAGCGGCAGCTGCACGAGGATGCCGTCGATATCGTCGCGTGCATTGAGCGCCTCTACTCTGGCAAGCAGATCGGCCTCGCTGGCATCATCCGGCAGGCGTGCGACCTCGCCGCGCAGGCCGAGCCGTTCGGCCATCCTGACCTTGCTCTGCACATAGATCTGGCTCGCCGGGTCACAGCCGACCAGCACGACCGCAAGCCCCGGCGCGCGGGGCAGCCGGTCGAGTTCGCCAGCAATCTTGTCGATGACAATTTGGGCATGTGCATGCCCATCGAGAATGTTCGCCGTCATGGCACCTCCGTTTCGAAGCGGTGCCCAGGCGCGCGGCGTTCAGTCTCTGCGCTCCCCGATGGTGGTCCATCCAAGCGCCAGTCGCGCAGATGGCGTCGTCATAGCCGCCCCGTCGGGCAAAGGCAATTCACGCTCTCCCGCGGGTCAAACGGCGACGAATTGCCCTCACTTTTGCCAGTGGATCGGTGCCGGGCGGGTCACCTCTGGGGGTAGGATTCGGGCAAGACTTGCGTTAAGTCTCGGCGCTTGCCGGGCTTTTCCGATCCCCGGCGCCATCCTTCCGGTCATCACGCCATTTCGGACATTTTCGACATGAGACATATCATCCTCGCGCTGGCGCTCTTCTGCCCGGCTGCCGCGCTTGCCCAAGGAACCACGCCGGCCCCGGCCGACGCAGACAAGCCGGCGGCGGCGACCTCGCAGCCGATGGTCGGCGACAAGCCGCTGGTCCAGGTCGGCAAGAAGTCGGCCGCCAAGAAGGGCGAGAAGCCTGCCGCGCCCGGCAAGCCTCAATCGGTCGCCCAGAAGCTTCAGGCCTGTCAGGACATCGACGACGCCACCAAGGAGCGGCTGATCTGCTACGACGAGATTTTCAAGCCGCAGCCGAAGCCGAAGGCCGCCCCGGCCAAGGGCGTCAACGATTGCCGCTTCGTGAAGGAAGAGGACGAGCGGCTGACCTGCTACAACGGCTTCGCGGACAAGATTCCGCGCCTGCCGCGCTAAAGGTAGCGAGCGGCGCTCGGACGCCGTCCCGGATCCGGCCACCCGCCTGATCGCGGACATGAAAAAGCCGCCGCAAGTGTTTGCGGCGGCGCATTGATTGCCGGCTGCGGGCGGCCCTTTCTTACCAGGTGCCGAAGCCGCCGAAGAAGCCCATGCGCTGCTGCTGCGCGACGCGGTAGGGCTGATACATGCCGGGCTGCGCCAGCCGCATCGGCTGCTGGGGATGGGCATGGTAGCGCGCGACCTTGCGCTTCTTCGGCGCCTGAGGCTGGGCCTGCGCCGGCTGCTCGGCCGGCTTTGCCTCGGCCGCGACCTTCTGCGCGTCAGCCTTCTCCGGCGGAATGAACTGGGCGAACGTATTGCGGACACGGGCTTGCGCCGACGCGTCACCCGAAGCCGACGGGACGGCCGCGGCGACCGCGTTGACCTGCGCCGGAACAATGGTCGGCAAATTGGTGTCGTAGACCACCCGCTCGGGCAATTTCTGGGTCGACTTGATGCGCACCATGGTCTTGTCGACGCCCGGCGACGACAGGCCCTGGTTCTGACCGGCGACCACGGCCTCCTGCGGCACGATGGAATTGACGACGAAGAGCAGCGCGAGCAGCACTCCACCAACGAACAGGAAATAACGCGCCACAGGCATTTTGGTAGCTCCCCCCGCGCAGCGGGCGCGGTTCATCTCGGCGCGACGACATCAGTCATCGCGCGGGCGATCTCATCGTCTGCGCATGATCACCCGGACGCGGTCCGCGCTCCCGGGTCGTTCGCTAACGGCTGGTTTATTAGTTAGTTCCTGTCCGGCCGTTACGGTTCACCCGGCAAGTCAATTCGCGGTCACTTTTTCGGGATGCCGGGAATTAAAGGCGGCTCGCCGTCACGACCGAACATTTCGCCTTGTTTGCGTTAACATTGACGAACCCGACCAACATCCGCGAATAGGTCTTGCGGCTTTTCATGGCGATCGTGTCGGAGATCAGCCGCTTGCGCTCGGTCAGCGGCCGACCGTCCCGGCGGATGAAGGCGCAGGCGATCTCGATATCCTTGACGGCGAAATCATTGGCATTGCGCAGCGTCAGGGTGACGAGCGCCTTCGAACCCAGCCCGCCGCGCCGCCACGATTGCGAGGCGATCCGCAGCTTGTCCAGCGGAGACCTTTCAGCGCCAGGCCCGGACGACCTGGCCTCCTCTACCCCCTGTGGGGCGGTGGCCACGCCGACGGTGGTCGGCTCGTCCGCCGGTGCGGCCAGCGCGTCCCTCGCGGCCTGATTTGTGATTTGGGCGGGTTGCGCGTCGGTCGAGGCGTTCTGCGCGGTGCGGACGATGCTGGACGACACCGGCCAGACATCCTGGTCTCCGGCGTCGCTCGGTTCGGGGAGCATGAACCAGGCGGCGATCCCGGCGAGCGCAATCAGCGGCAGCAGCAGGCTGGCGTAGAAGCCGCCCTCACCGAGACGTCCGGCGGCCAACCTCCGAAACGACGCCAAGCCGATCCGCATCGTCGTGCCCTCACCCTGGCGACCTGATCGGGCCGCCCCCACACAGAGAGGAAGCCGCACCGCGCGGCTTCCGGGGCGGCCGCAAGTCGAGCGGCCACGCGAAGACAATCGCTGACGGCCGCAATGGTTTCATTCCGGGACGACAATCTTGCGGCCCGCAGCACGGAGGGATGGCCTCACGGCCGGGCGCTCGCTAAGTTCGCGCCGCCCGAGAGCGAGTGCCGCGCACCCGAGCGGCGCGAGAACAACAAGGAGATCGCAATGCCTGTCGTCACCTGGGACCACGTCCACCTGCGCAGTCCCGATCCCGAGGCCACCGCGACCTGGCTGCGCGACATTCTCGGCGGCGAGATCATCCGCGGCCCCGGCCGCATCGACGTCCAGCTCGGCGGCGCCAAGGTGTTCATTGCGGAGGTGGCCCAGGGCGACGGCGTCAACGCCGCGCCGGTGACGCCCTATCAGGGACTCGATCACTTCGGGCTCACGGTGAAGGACATCGACGCGGTCGCGGCCGAGATCAAGGCCAAGGGCGTCGAATTCACCAAGGAGCCGACCACGATCCGTCCCGGCGTGCGGATCTGCTTCATCCGCGGCCCGCAGGGCATCTCGATCGAATTGCTCGAGCGCGACCAGAAATACGTGTGAGCCACGCGTGCGGCGCTAAGTCATGCTGCCTGGCATGAAGCAGCGGATCGTCACGCCCATGTAGCTCGGAATCGGCCAGACCATGGCGCGACCGACCCGGTTGGGCTCGGTGACCACGGCCTCGTCGGGGACATCGATCCACGCCCCGTCGAGGCGGACACGATAGTGCCCGTCCTTGGATTCCCAGTCGACATCGCTGACCGCTGTGCCGTCGGCATCCGAACAGCACGGCCCCTTGCCGCTGCGCAGGCCGTCGAACCATTCCTTCAGCGGCGAATTGGCGTAGCGGCCGTCGGGATCGCGCGCCTGCGCGATTCGCACGGCCGCGACCAACACCAGCGTTATCAACCCGAGGAATACGATGACGTGGCCCGCATGACGGGCCGAAGTTCCATTGAGCCTGCGAGGGCGTGCCCAATGGCCACCGGATTCAATCCAGTCAGACATGTGTTTGCTCCAGCACTCACCGGCCAGTGCAACCAGAGCTATGCATTTCGCGGGCCACTTTGATTCGCGCGTACGGTCCGCTGTCATCGCGCCGTCACACTGCCTGGCAGGAACCGAGGGTGTCACCCGAACGCGGGACACCCGGGAATCAACCTGCCGCATTGCACGAGGTTGCTCGCTTTGGCATAAAAAACCAACTGGCTTGCCGTGGGCGCGGCGGCCAGCAATCGGGACGTCATGAAGAACGGACTTTACTCAATTCACGTCACCCTGCTGGACGGTCGCGTCGGTAAGGGCAGCGGCGTCATTCTCTTCCGCGACGGCCAGATTCTGGGCGGCGACGCCTATCTCTACTACACCGGCAGCTACACGGTGAAGGGCGATGCCTTCAAGGGCGAAGTCCTTGTGCAACGCCACACGACGCCGCGCGACACCGACAACCCGCTGTTCGGCGGGCCTGCGCCCGTCGGCATCGGCGTCTCCGGCACCTTCACCGACACCCGCGGCACCATGAGTGGGACCGCACTGGTCGGCAAGGCGAGCCTGATCTTCGGCGCCACGCTGCACAAGCTCGCGGATATCAATTAGCGGTGTGAAACCATCAGACCCGTCATCCCCGCGCAAAGGCTTCGCCTTTGCGCGGGGATGACGGATCGAGAGCGAACACGTGGTTGGCCACTACGCTTCGTGCCTACTCCGCGGCCTGCTCCAGCGGCGCGACGCGCGGCAGGATCATCTGGATGCGGGTGCCGTTGCCCGGCGCGGAATCCAGCGAGAGCCGGCCGCCGAGCCGCGTGGTAACGATGCTGTAGACGATATGCAGGCCGAGCCCGGTGCCGCCCTGATCGCGCCGCGTCGTGAAGAACGGATCGAAGGCGCGGCGGCGCACGTCGAGGCTCATGCCGCAGCCATTGTCGGCGAAGATCACCTCGACATTGTCGCCTCCGGCGGCGTGGACCTGGATCTCGACCTCGCCGGCCTTACCGTCCGGGAACGCATGCGCGACCGCGTTGAGGAACAGATTGGTCAGCACCTGGCCATACGGTCCCGGATAGGAGTTCATGATCAGGTTCGGCTCGCAATCGATGTTGAGCGTCAGGTTGTGCTTGCGCAGGCCGGGCCGCAAGCTCATCACCACCTGCTCGGTGAGATCGCCGAGATCGAAGGTGCGCTGGTCGGAATAGTTGCGGTCGGCGGCGACCTGCTTGAACGACTGGATCAGCTCCGCGGCGCGGTTGAGATTGGCAACGAGTTGCGAGGAGGCATCGCGCGCCGTGTTCAGGAAGTCGTTCAGGCTGGAGCGGCGCAGGTCGCCGCGCTCGACCTGGGTGGCGAAATTCGCGGTCTTGCGCTCCAGCGCGGACGCCACCGTCAGGCTGATCCCGACGGGATTGTTGACCTCATGGGCGACGCCGGCCACCAGGCGGCCGAGCGCGGCGAGTTTCTCGGCCTCGATCAGCGAATTCTGGGTTTCCCGCAGATTGCGCAGCGCGGCCTCTGCGGAATCCCGCGCCTTGCGCATCTCCTGCTCGGAGCGCTTGCGCTCGCCGATGTCGAGCGCGACCGTGACGATGTTCTCGATGTCGCCCTGCGCATCGAGGATCGGCAGCTTGTTGACCAGCCACTGCCGCATGTTGCCGGCGACGTCCTTGTACTCCTCTTCATAGAAGCCGAGCTCGCGGCGGGCCGACAGGACGCGCTTGTCGTTCTCATCGGTCTTGGCCGCGCCGTAGCGCGACATCAAATCGCCGGTGGTCTGGCCGATCGCGTCCTGCGGCTCGATGCCGAAGATCCCCGCCATGTAGCGGTTCATCAGCACGTAGCGCAGGTCGCGGTCCTTGACATTAATGACGGCGGGCACCGTGTCGATGACCATCTGCAGCAGCCGCCGGCCCTCGGCGATCGCGTCTTCGGCGCGCTTCTGGTCGGTGATGTCGCGCACCGTGCCCTCGTAGCGGACCACCTCGCCCTCGTCGTTGCGGACGACGGTCGCCGAATCGGACAGCCACAGCACCGTGCCGTCGCTCGCGCGCACTTGATACTCGTAGTCGCGCACCATGCCATCGCGCTGCATCAGCTGCTGGTACTGCTCGCGCGCCGCCGGATCGACATAGACGGTGGTTGCGATGTCGTCGATGCCCTTGATCAGGTCTTGCGGCGTGCCATAGCCCATCATCCGCGCCAGCGCCGGATTGGCGTTGAGCAGCGCGCCGCCCGGCGTCGTGACGTAGATGCCCTCGACCGACGCCTCGAACAGCTTGTGGTAGCTCTCCTCGGCGAGCCGCTGCTCGGCGAGCGCGCGCAGCGCAGCCTCGCGCGCGCTGTCGGCGTCGACCAGGGTCTGGCGGAACACTTCGGCAGCGCGTGCGATGTCGCCGATCTCGTTGTCGAGGTCGGCGCCGGGAATGAACGCGCTCTTCTCGCCGCCCGCGACCTTGCGGATCGAGCCCGCGATCCTGGCGAGCGGACGGACGGTGCGGCGAACCACCAGCACCGACGCGAACAGGCCGATCAGCACACCCGCCGTGCCGAGCACGATGCTCTGCCATTTCGCTTCAGCCAGCGTCCGGGCAAAATCGCGCGACAGCACGTGCCCGCGGCGAGAGCTGAGCTCGCGGAGCAGCTCGGTGACCTTCTGGATCAACCGGCCTTCGGCGCCGAGCACCTCCTTGTCGATGTCGGCGATCTGGCCCTCGCGCACCGAGACCGCGATGATCGCCTCGGCATAATTGTCGACGGCGCCGCGCAGCGTGGGATCGGAGATGGTCATCGCCCGCATGCTCTGCGCGGCCTGCTCGGCGGCGGACGTGTTGTGCGCCAGCAGCGCGGTGGCAATCCGACTCTGGGATTGCGACAGCGCATTGGCCAGCGCCGCATCGTTGCTCGCGGCGACCGCCTTGTCGAAGGCGTCGCGCAGCGGCGGCAGCCCGGCGACCAGCTCGGCTCGGCGACTGAGCAGCGCCGAGATGCGCTCGATGCCGTTGCGATAGGTCGCCAGACGCTGGGTGACGCCGTCGATCATGTCCTGCTGCTCGGGCGCCAGCTTGATGCGGGTCTTTTTCAGGATCTCGCTCAGCGACTGGGCCGCCTCCGCCACCTGGACCGACTGGCTGCCCGGCTCGGTGACGAAGTCGCGCGCCGCCAGCCGCAGCTCGTTCATGCGGCGATCGATATCCTCGGCGATGTCGCCGACGCTCTGCAGCCGCTGCAGCTCGGCGAAGGTCGTATCGATGTGGCGGATCGCGATCACGCTGGCGGTGGATGTGATGATGATCACAGCCAGGACCAGCAGGAAACTGCCGAACGTGAGCTGGCCAATGGAGAGGGAGAACGCACGCGGCGCTTGCGAATTCGGCGGCAATACAGCGGTCATGTCATCAAGGCCGGGGTCCAATGGGCCCCAATATACGGGAAATTACGGGCTTTGGGGAAACATGCTGAAGGGCCCAACCCGCCGGCGGTGTGACCGGTGTCACCCCGGGCGGGTGCCGGTGGCCGATTCCGGCACAGGCAGTGTCGGGCTAGTCCGGCGGAATGCCGGCCTCCTTGACCACCCGGGCCCAGAGGGCGACGTCCGCCTTGATGATATCGGCGAACTGCTTCAGCGGCGCGCTCCGGGCGTCGCAACCCGCGACATCCAGCTTCTTCCGCACCTCGGTGGAGGCCAGCGCCGTTTCGAGCGCCGCGCTGATGCGTTCGACCACCGGCTGCGGCGTGCCCACCGGCACCACGAAGCCGAACCACGGCGTCACCTGCGCCTCGGCAAAGCCCTGCTCGGCCATGGTCGGCACGTCGGGAAAGTATTTCGAGCGACCGTCGCTGATCGCGCCGATGATCCTGATGCTGCCGGACTGCACCTGGGCCAGCGCCTGGTTGGCCGACAGGAAGCTCGAGGTGATCAGGCCGCTCGCGATATCGGGCACCATCTGCGGATAGCCGCGATAGCCGATCGCGGTGACGTCGATCCCGGCGAGCCGCTTGAACAGCTCGAAGCCGAGATGGCCGGTCGAGCCCTTGCCGGGATGGCTGTAGTTCAGCGTGCCCGGCTTGGCCTTGGCCAGCGCGACATAGTCGGCGACGGTCTTCACCGGCAACGAGGTCGGCACGATGAAGAAGTTCGGGGCGAGACAGATCTGCCCGACCGGCGCGAAATCCCTGACCGGATCCCAGCGCAGCTGCGCGTTCAGCGCCGGGCTTGCGGTAAAGAAGGTCGTCACCAATAGCCATGTGTAGCCGTCGGGGGTGGCGCGCGCGACCTCCTCGGCCGCGATCGAGCCGTTGGCGCCGGATTTGGCCTCGACGACGATTGTCCCCTTCCACTGCTCCTGCATGTCCTGCGCCATGATGCGCGCGAACACGTCGGCGACGCTGCCCGGCGCATAGGGAATGACGATGCGGATCGGCCGGCTCGGGAAGTCCTGCGCGCGCACCGTGCCGGCCATCGCCAGCAACGCCATACACGCACCGGCAATCAGGCTGACCCGCCACAACATCGTCCCGTTTCCCGCCCTGTGGTCTCGTTGCGGGCAGCATGCAGGGATTGCCTGACGGCAGCAAGGCGCCGGTTTCAGCGCGCGAAACTTCAGGCGGTGGCGATCTCGCGCGCAGGAATCGTCATCGCGGCGATGACGTCAGGCTGCGGCGATCCTTCGTGCAGGAATCGTCATCGCGGCGATGACGTCAGGCTGTGGCGATCCTTCGTGCAGGAATCGTCATCGCGGCGACGCCGATCACGACGCAGGCGAGGCCGATCCACGCCGTCGGGCTCAGCCGTTCGCCCAGCACCATGACGCTGAGCGCCACCCCGATCGGCACCCGCAAGTAAGCCTGTGCGGTGGTGCCGACCGAGCCGAGGGTCTGGATCAGACGGAAGTAGATCACGAACGCGATCGCGGTCGAGAACACCGCAAGCGCCAGCAGGGCAAGCAACGAACTGGCCGATGGCGAGAGCGTCCAGGGCCGCTCGACGACAAGGCTGAGCGGAGCGAGGATCGCGGCGCCCGCGAGCAGCGAACCCGCCGCCGGCGCCATCGGATCGAGCCCCTTGAAGCCGCGGCTGAAGATCGCGGCACAGGCGTAGCAGATGGTGGCGGCGACGATCGCGACCTCGGCCACGATCCCCTGCCCGAGATCGCGGAACGCATCGACGCCGACGATCAGGCAGATGCCGGCCATGCCTGATATCACCCCGAACAGCTTGCGCGGGCTCGCGGCCTCGTGGCGGGTGACCGCGGCGGTGAACAGGAAGGTGAAGATTGGCGAGGCCGAATTGAGGATGGTGGCGAGCCCGGCATCGACGAAGCGTTCACCCCAGGCGATCAGCGTCCACGGGATCACGCTGTTGAGGCAGGCCTGGAAGATGAAGCGGCGCCAGGTCGCGCGATCGGTCGGCATCGTCACACCGCGCATCCGCATGATGACGAGCAGCAAGAGCCCCGCGATCGCGGTGCGCGCCGCGATCAGCGTGATCGGCGGGATGGTCGCGACACCAAGCTTGATGAAGGTATAGGAGCCGCCCCACAGGGTGGCGAGCGCGAGCAGCAAGGCGAGCTCGAAGCCCATCTTGGGCTGGCGGGGGATCGTGGTCGTCATGGACTGGGGATTCCGTCTCGATGGTTGAGAGGAATCTACATCGGCGGCGGCGATGATATTTCGATATAAGCCGAAATGTGGAGAAGCGACTTTCCTTCCCACCGTCGTCCCGGCGAAAGCCGGGACCCATTACCACAGGGTTGTGTTGTTAGAAAAAGCTGTGGTCCCAGCGTCGCGCAACAATGCAGTTCGGTGGTTATGGGTCCCGGCTCCCGTGCGCAATTGCGCACTAGGCCGGGACGACGCCGAGCGGGTTGCGCCGCCTGTGAGTCACGCACACGCCACCGCTCAGGATAACGCCCTACCCCAGCGCCCCGACGTCGAACACCTCGCCGTCGTAGCCCGCTTCCTTGGGGATGCGGAGCTGGCGGCCGGTGGCGGTCTTGGTCATCACGGGCATCACGGCGACGATCGGCTTGCCCTTGCTGTCGGCAAGCGCGGCGCCGACATTCGGCTGCTTGCCGAGCCGGATCAGGTTGCGCGTGGTTGGGAACGGCAGCTTGAAGCGGCCGGTCTCGCCGCCCTCCAGCGCCTCGCGGGTCGACACCCAGATCGAGTCGGTCGATTCCTTGCCGTCATGGGCGCCGAGCTGCTCGGGCGGCGCGGCGGCCAGGAAGAACCAGGTGTCGAAGCGTTTCGGCATGCCCTCCGGCGTGATCCAGTGCGCATACGGCACGAGCGCGTCGAGCGCGAGCACCATGCCGTTGTCGGTCAGCACCTTGAGGAAGCTGATCTTGCCTTCGTTCAGCGATGCGCGATGCGCGGTCGCGATCTCGTTCGCACGCTTCGCATCGACCAAATCCTTCGACCCCTGCGGCCGCGCCAGCAGGATGCCGCTCTCCTCGAAGGTCTCGCGGATCGCCGCGATCCGGAAGCCGAGCGCGTCGCCGTCGAGCCCTTCCCCGCCGGAATAGAGCGCGGGATCGGCCGCGATCTCCTTGTCGTTCTTGTCGACGCTGCCGCCCGGAAACACCAGCGCACCCGAGTTGAACTCGATCTGGTGATGGCGGACCATCATGAAGACTTCGATTTCACGTGACGCCGTGCCGTCACGCAGCAGCAGCACGGTCGAAGCAAGACGCGGGGCAACGATCTCGGTCATGATTAGCCTGCTGCACTGGATTGCGGTTGCAGATTGGCGCGGCGGTCGACGCGCGCCACACGGGAAAGCAGATAGTCGACCTCCGCCCTTGCCTGCGGCGTGATGACAGCTCCGGGCTTGCGCTGCGCGCTGGAGGAGATGATGCCGCGCTTCTGCAGCACGTATTTGCGCACGGTGAGGCCGACGCCGGGCTGCTGCTCGTAGCGAATCAGCGGCAGATGCGCGTCAAACAAATCATGCGCCGCATCGCGTTTTCCCGCCTTGGACAGATTGACGACGTCGATCAGCAGCTCGGGGAAGGCATAGCCCGTCATCGCGCCGTCGGCGCCGCGCTCCATCTCGAAATCGAGGAACAGGCCGCCATTGCCGACCAGGATCGACAGCGGCCGCAGCGAGCCGTCCTTCTGGAAGTTGCGCAAGGTCGAGATCTTCTCCAGGCCCGGCCAGTCCTCGTGCTTGAGCATCACGCAGGACGGCGAATCCATCACGATCTTGCGGATCACCGCCGGCGTGAACACGACGGTCAGCGTCAGCGGATAGTCCTGCAGCACCCAGGGAATATCGTCGCCGATCGCTTCCTGCGCCTGCTTGAAGTAGCCGATGATCTGGTCGTCGGTGCGTAAGTGCGGCGGCGGCGCGATCATGACGCCGGCGGCGCCCGCATCCATCGACTTCTTCGCCAGCGAGCGCATCGTGGCAAAGCCCGGCGCCGAGACGCCGACAATGACCTGCAGCTTCTTGGCACGCTTGACGAAGCGCAGCGCGACCTGCTCCGCCTCCGCGGCATCGAGCTTCGGCGCCTCGCCCAGGATGCCGAGCACCGTGACGCCGTCGCAGCCGACATCGGTGTAGAAATCGGTCAGCCGGTCGATCGACGCCTCATCGATGCGGCCGTCATCGTGGAACGGGGTCGGCGCGATCGCAAAGGTTCCTGCGGCCTGGGCGGTGAGTTTCATGGATGCCTCAATTTTTGATCGTCATTCCCGGGCACGCGAAGCGTGAACCCGGAATCTCGAGGTTCTCGGTGCGCAACTGCGCACCTGAGGGTTCGTCCTTCGGACGCCCCGGAACGACGTTTATCATCTAAAACCGCCGCGCGCCCATCTTGATCTGCTCCTCGGAGAAGAAGATGTCCTTGGCGTGGGCGACGATGTCCTCGGCCTTCCAGCCGGTAAATGGCGGCTTCCAGCCCTCCATTTCCATCATCCGCATCTCGCGGACCCCGCGCGGGCCCGAGACGCCGAGGACCTTGCCGGTCTGGTCACCCGACAGGTCGCTGACCATGTAGAGCACGGCCGGCGCGATGCCGTCCGGCCCGAGCGCCGCACCCGGGTTCTCCTTGTAGCGCGGCAGGTCCGCGGTCATGCGGGTCAGCGCGCCCGGCGCCAGGGTCCAGATCCGGATGTTATACTTGCGGCCCTCGATCGCCAGCACGTTGGACAGGCCCCAGATGCCGCCCTTGGCGGCGCCGTAATTGGTCTGGCCGAAATTGCCGATCAGGCCCGAGGTCGAGGACGTGTTGACGATGACGCCGCCGCCATTGTCGCGCATCCATTTGAACACCGGCTGGGTGCAGCAGAAGGTGCCCTTCAGGTGCACCTTCATCACCTTGTCCCAGCTCGCTTCCTTGGCCTTGTGGAAGGTCTCGTCGAGCAGGATGCCGGCGTTGTTGACCAGGATGTCGGCGCGGCCGAAATGCTTGATGGCGTCGTCGAACACCGACTGGCCGCCGGCCAAGGTCGAGATGTCGGCGCCGTTGGCGACTGCACGGCCGCCCTCGGCCTTGATCGCGTCGACCACCTTGTCGGCCATCGACTTGTCCGAACCCGAGCCGTCGCGCGGGCCGCCGAGATCGTTGACCACCACGGCCGCGCCCTCGCGCGCGAACAGCTTCGCATAGGCTTCACCAAGTCCGCCGCCGGCGCCCGTGATCAGCGCCACCTTGCCGTCGAGTAATCCCATGGTTGTTTCTCCCTTTCTTGTTGCTCTTTCTTACCTCGCCCCGCCTGCGGGGAGAGGTCGGATCGCATCGCGAGATGCGATCCGGGTGAGGGGGTACAGGTCTGTCCGCAGACCATCGTTGCGGTGAGAGCCCCTCACCCCAACCCTCTCCCCGCAAGAGCGGGGCGAGGGAGTGCATCACCCTCGCCGCTTAAGCCAGCACCGTCTTGCCGCTCTTGATCACGGTGACGCCGCGCGACTTCACCTTGGCCTCGAACGACACCACATTGCCGTCCTTCCACAGCTCCATGGTCACGGTCTCACCGGGGAACACCGGCGAGGAGAACCGCGCAACGTGCTGCTTGAAGGCTGACGGATCGAAGTCGGCATAGGTCTGCAGCACGCCGCGGCAGGTGATGCCGTAGGTGCACATGCCGTGCAGGATCGGCCGCGGGAAGCCGGCCTTCTTGGCGAACTCCGGATCGGAGTGCAGCGGGTTGCGGTCGCCGCACAGCCGATAGACCAGCGCCTGGTCGGGCCGCGTCGTGATATCGACGATCTTGTCCGGCGCGCGCTCCGGTACCTTGTGCGGCTCGGGTTGGCCGTCGGACGGGCCGCCGAAGCCGCCATCGCCGCGGGCGAAGCGCGAGGCGACCAGCGTGGCGAGCTTCTCGCCCTTCTCGTCCTTCAGCACGGTCTGGTGGCGGATCACCGCGCCCTTGTCCTTGCCCTTGTCGAACACGTCGAGCACGGTCGAGTCGGCCGTGATGTGCGCCGCGGTAGCGAATGGCTTGTGGAAGGTGATGTCGCGCTCGCCGTCGACCACCATCACGCGGTTGAGGTTCATCTCGCCGGGACCGGCGCCCCAGGCCGCGACCGAGGCAAACGTCGGCACCACCTTGAGCGGGCGCGGCGTCAGCACGCCCTCATTGACGAAGGCGAGCTCGTTCTCGTCCATCGGATCGGCACCCAAGCCGATGCCATAGGCGTAGAGCATCACGTCGCGGTCGGTGTAGCTGTATTTCTGGCCGAGATTCTTCAGGGCCATCAGCTGTTCGTACACGATCGGCATTGTTGTTTTCTCCCCGAACTGTTCTTTCTTCGCCGTTGCGCGTTATTGCGCCCTCTCCCCTTGCGGGAGAGGGCTGCACCGGCATCAAACGCAAACTCGTTTGGGAGAGGGGTTGGCTCCTCAAACGCATCTCTCGCGGAGAGAACCCCTCTTCCGGCAGCCTTCGGCTGCCACCTTCCCCCGCAAGGGGGGAAGGTACTTTCTAGGTTAGGCCGGCGTGAAGAACGGCAGCGGGGCGCCGTCGGTCGGCTTCCACACCACCTTGACCTTCTGGCCGATCTTCACGTTCTCAAGATCGCAATCGACGATGTTGGTCTGCAGCGACGGACCTTCCTTCAGCGTCACATAGGCGATCGCATAGGGACCGGTCGGCGACTTCCGCATCAGGCTGTAGGTGTAGACCGTGGCCTCGCCGCTCGACTCTTCCCACACTGTCTTGTCCGAGAAGCAGAACGGGCAGATCGCGCGCGGGAAGTAATGCGCCTCGCCGCAGGTGTTGCAGCGCTTGATCATGAACTTACCCGCCTTCGCCGCTTCCCAGAACGGCGCGGTCTCCGGGTTGGTCACCGGGGCATTGTACTTCTTCGCTTCAGACATCACGCACGCTCCAGAATGCAGGTTGAGGCGGCGTGGCGAACGCCGAGCAGACCGCCGGTGCCGTGGGCGATCGCGAGGTCGCAGTTCTTCACCTGCACCTTCGGATGCGCCTCGCCGCGCAACTGGCGCACAGCCTCGAGGATTTTCGTCATGCCGCCGCGATTGACGGGAT
Organism: Bradyrhizobium sp. Mp19; assembly: GCF_029952935.1. Taxonomy (NCBI): domain Bacteria; kingdom Pseudomonadati; phylum Pseudomonadota; class Alphaproteobacteria; order Hyphomicrobiales; family Nitrobacteraceae; genus Bradyrhizobium; species Bradyrhizobium sp. Mp19. Next base: position 107,153 of record NZ_JASAUT010000006.1, read on the forward strand.
GGTTGCTGCACAGGCCGCCGCCGTCGGTGTTGAACGGCAGCTTGCCGACGCCCGAGATCAGATTGCCGTCGGCGACGAACTTGCCGCCCTCGCCCTTCTTGCAGAAGCCGAGATCCTCGAGCTGCATCAGCACCGTGATGGTGAAGCTGTCATAGATCGAGGCGTATTTGATGTCCTTCGGCGTCACGCCCGCCTCCTCGAAGGCGCGCGGACCGGACCACACGCCGGCGGAATAAGTCAGGTCGAGATCCTTGCCGCCACGCGGGCCCTTCATCGCCTCGCCATGGCCGATCAGGCGCACCAGCGGCTTCTTCAGGCTCTTGGCGATCTCGGGCGTCGTGACGATCATCGCGCCGCCGCCGTCGGTGACGACGCAGCAATCCATGCGGTGCAGCGGATCGGAGATCATCGGCGAGCTCAGCACGTCCTCGACGGTGACGACCTCCCTCAGCATCGCATGCGGATTGTATTGCGCGTGATGCGAGGCCGCGACCTTGATCCAGGCGAGCTGTTCGGAGGTGGTGCCGTAGTCGTGCATGTGGCGCATGGCACACATGCCATAGGCATTGTGCGTGGTAGCCCCGTAGGCGGATTCGAAATCGGCCTCGGCGCCCGACGCGCGCGGCGGCATCGGGCCGGTGCGCGGTTTGCCCGCCAGCGTGACTAGCGCGACCGAGCATTTGCCCGCGGCGATCGCCTCGGCGGCGTGGCCGAGATGGATCAGATAGGAACAGCCTCCAGTCTCGGTTGAGTCGACGTGACGCAGCTTCCTGGTGTTGAGGCCGAGATAATCGACCATCGGCCACAGCCCGCCCGGCGCGTCGCCGGCGCAGAAATAGCCGTCGATATCGTCCTTAGTGAGCCCGGCGTCCTCAATCGCGCCCTTGGCGACCTCGGCGTGAAGCTGTGCTGTTGATTTATCGGGTGCGTGCCGGGTGGGATGTTCGTAGATCCCGGCAATGTAGGCCTTGCCCTTGATGGTCAAATCGCTCTCCGCTGGCGTTTCTTCGCTCGAGCGTTTTTCTGAACCGGACGCGCGACCTTGGCAAGCGCGGAAATATTCCGTCAGGCGAGACTGTATCCGCAACTCAATCGTCGTCCCGGCGAAAGCCGGGACCCACAGGATTGTGTGGTGAGAGTGAGCCGTGGCCCCAGCGTCGCGCTACGACGAAGTGCGGTGGCTATGAGTCCCGGCTTTCGCCGGGACGACACCGAATGTGTGGCTACTCTACTCCGCCGCCATCTGCCGCGGCGCCGGCGGCGGGTTGGCGAGGTCGGCGGCGAGTTGCGCGTAGCGAACCTTCGCTTCCTTGATCGCCTTGTCCTTCACCGGACCGTAGCCGCGGATGCGATCGGGCAGCGCCAGCAATTCGACCGCGATGTCGTGGTTGAGGGGCGACAGCAGGTTCAGCACCGTCGCGACATCCTTCTCGTAGCCGGCGATCAGATCGCGCTCCAGCTTGCGGTCGGCGTTGTAGCCGAAGATGTCGAGCGGCGTACCGCGCAGGAAGCGGAATCTTGCCAGCACCCTGAAGGCCGACATCATCCACGACCCGAAGGCGCGCTTTTTCGGCCGGCCCTGCGCGTCGAGCCCGCCGCCGAGGATCGGCGGCGCCAGATTGAAGTTGAACTTGAACTCGCCCTCGAACTGATCGCGCAGCTGCTTCTCGAAACGGCCGTCGGTGAACAGCCGCGCCACCTCATACTCGTCCTTGTAGGCGAGCAGCTTTGCGTAGTTGATCGCGACCGCGCGCGGCAGCGCCTCGCCGTAGCCGCCCTTGGTGGCGGTGTCGCGAACCTGGTCGACCAGCTTGCGGTAGCGTTTTGCCAAACGCGCGCTCTGATAGTCCGTCAGAAGCGCCATGCGGTGGGTGATGATCTCGTCGAGCGACATCGCATCCAGCGCCTTGACCGGGGCTGCGTCGTCATCCTGCCCCTTCATCATCGCGGCCAGCCGCGCCGGATCGGCCGCGGCCAGACGCCCGAGCTGGAACGCCTGCGTGTTCATCTTGATCGAGACGCCGTTGACTTCGATCGCCTGCAGAATCGCCTCCGCCGACAGCGGCAGCAACCCGCGCTGATAGGCAAAGCCCATCATCATGATGTTGGTGGCGATGGAGTCGCCGAGCAGCGCCTCGGCCGGCTTGGTGAAGTCGAAGAAGGCGGAGTCCTTGCGCAGCTCGGTCTCCAGCACGCTGTTGACCTTGCGGCTCTGGAAGTTGAAGTCGCGGTTCAGGATGAAGTCCGCGGTCGGGATCACGTGGCTGTTGATGATGCCGACGGTGCGGCTCGCATCGCACAGCGTGATGGTGTCCTTCGACGCCGCCACGACCTCGTCGGCCGCAAGCACCAGATCGGCCGTTCCGGTCACGATGCGCGAGCAGGTCACGTCGGCGGTGTGCTCGGAGAGCCGGACGTGGCTCAGCACCGCGCCGCCCTTTTGCGCGAGACCTGACATGTCGAGGATCATCGAGGCCTTGCCCTCGATATGGGCGGCCATGCCGAGCAGCGCGCCGATCGTCAGCACGCCGGTGCCGCCGACGCCGCCGACCGCGATGTTGTAGGGTCGGTCGAGCGCAGGCTTGGAGGCTGGCTCCGGCAGATTATCGATGCTGCCGAGTTCGGGCGGCGCGCGCCGCCTGAGCTTGCCGCCATCGACCGTGACGAAGGACGGGCAAAAGCCCTTCACGCAGGAATAATCCTTGTTGCACGTCGACTGGTTGATGGTGCGCTTGCGCCCGAGCTCCGTCTCCAGCGGCTCGACCGAGATGCAGTTCGACTGCACCGAGCAGTCGCCGCATCCTTCGCAGACGGCAGGATTGATCAGCACGCGACGCTGCGGATCCTCCATCAGGCCGCGCTTGCGGCGACGGCGTTTTTCGGCGGCGCAGGTCTGCACGAACACGATCGCCGACGTGCCCTTGGTGTCGCGGCACATCTTCTGGACGTTCTCGAGGTCGTCGCGATGGAACAGCTTGACGCCGGGCGCGATCGTATCGGCCGGATAGGCGTCCGGATTTTCCGAGACCAGATAGATCTCGCGGATGCCTTCGGCATGGAGCTGGAAGGTGATCTGCTGCGGCGAGAGATCGCCGTCGTGGCGCTGGCCGCCGGTCATGGCGACCGCGTCGTTGTACAGGATCTTGTAGGTGATGTTGGCCTTGGAAGCGATCGACTGGCGGATCGCGAGAATGCCGGAGTGGAAATAGGTGCCGTCGCCGAGATTGGCGAAGACGTGGTTCTCGTTGGTGAACGGCGCGATGCCGACCCACGGAACGCCCTCGCCGCCCATATGGGTGAAGGTCTCGGTCGAGCGGTTCATCCACAGCGCCATGAAGTGGCAGCCGATGCCTGCCAGCGCGCGGCTGCCTTCCGGCACCTTGGTCGAGGTGTTATGCGGGCAGCCCGAGCAGAAATACGGCGTGCGGCTGACCGGCGCGGTCGCTTGCATCTGCGTCGACTGACGGCCGTTGAACCAGTCCGCCTTGGCGCGCAGCATCTCGGCGATTTCGGGATTGAGATTAAGTCGAAGCAGCCGTTCGGTGAGCGAGCTCGCAAGCGAGGCCACGCTGAGCTCGGCGGCGAAGGTCAGGAAGCGCTTGTCCTGATCGTCCATCTTGCCGACGATGCGCGGGCGCACGTCGTCGCGCCAGTTGAACAGCTCCTGCTTGACCTGGTTCTCGACGATCTCGCGGCGCTCCTCGACGATGAAGATCTCCTCGAGGCCGACGGCGAAGTTGCGCACGCCTTCCGGCTCCAGCGGCCAGGGCATGCCGATCTTGTAGAGGCGGATGCCGATCTTGGCGGCGATCTCGGGCGTGATGCCGAGCTCGCGCAGCGCCTGGCGGATGTCCTCGTAGCTCTTGCCCGAGGCCATGATGCCGTAGCGCGCGTTCGGCGAATCCATCGTGATGCGGTTGACCTTGTTGGCGCGGGCGAAGGCGATCGCGGCAAAGCCCTTGTAGTCCTGCAGCCGGCGGTCCTGCTCGAAGCGGTCGTCGGGCCAGCGGATGTTGAGGCCGCCCGGCGGGAGCTCGAAATCGGTCGGAATGATGAAAGGCGTCATCTCGTCGGTGAGATCGATCTCGGCCGTGGTCTCGACCGTCTCGGTGATCACCTTCATGCCGACCCAGCAGCCCGAGTAGCGCGACATCGCGATACCCAGAAGGCCCATCTCGATCATTTCGTGGATGCTGGAGGGGTAGAGGTAGGGCATCAGCGCGGAGATGAAGGCGTGGTCGGACTGATGCGGGACGGTGGAGGATTTCGCGCCATGGTCGTCGCCCGCAAGGCAGAGCACGCCGCCATGCTTGGCGGAGCCGGCCGCATTGCCGTGGCGGAACACGTCGCCGCAGCGGTCGACGCCGGGGCCCTTGCCGTACCAGATGCCGACTGCGCCATCATATTTGGCGCCCGGCGACAGGGCGAGTTGCTGCGAGCCCCAGATCGCGGTGGCCGCGAGGTCCTCGTTCACGCCGGGCTGGAATTTGATGTTGTACTGCTCGAGATGCTTGCGGGCGGCGAACAGTTGCTGGTCGTAGCCGCCGAGGGGGGAACCGCGATAGCCGGAGATGAAGCCTGCCGTGTTGAGACCCGCGGCGCGGTCGCGCCTGATCTGCGCCATGGGCAGGCGGACCAGCGCCTGGATGCCGGTCATGAAGACGTGGCCGGTGTCCTGGGTGTATTTCTGGTCGAGGCTGATAGGCCCTTGGTTGATTCCCATTTAGCCCTCTTTTCGCTGGTCGCGACGACAGCTTTTTAGCTAGTCATCCGAGCTTGTTAGAACCAGTCTATGTCGGATTTTCCGGCCCGCGCAGCACAATTCTGGGCGAGCAGGCCCGTCGCTCAAAAATCGCAATTTCGTGCCGGGAATATTGCAGGGCCGTTTCGGTTTCTGTCGCAGGACAGGCCCGCGGCGAAATGGCGTAACGCGTCTTGTGGACCGAAAGGTGATTGGATGCGGCGACGATTTCGAACGACGGGCGCGATTCTGGTCGCCGCGCTGTTGTGCGGTGCGCTCACGGCAAGCGAATGTGCCGCGGCGCCGGCCGACGACGTCATCGCCCGCGGCAAGGCGCTCACGATCGCCGGCGACTGCGCCAGCTGCCACACGGCTGATCCGGCAAAGCCCTTTGCCGGGGGCAAGCGGATCGACACGCCGTTCGGTGCGGTGTTCTCGCCGAACCTCACCCCCGACCGCGATACCGGCATCGGCGGCTGGAGCGACGACGATTTCCTGCGCGCGCTGCGGATGGGCGTCTCGCCGAGCGGCGCGCATTATTTTCCTGCCTTCCCCTACCCGTACTTCACGAAGCTGATCCGCGACGACATCCTGGCGATCCGCGCCTATCTCGCGACGCTGGCGCCGGTCAGCAACAAGGGGCCGCCGCCGGAGCTGCGCTGGCCTTTGAACTACCGCGTGCTGATGCGGGCCTGGAACGCGCTGTTCTTCACGGCGGGCATCATCCAGCCGGACCAGAACAAGGGTTCGGAATGGAATCGCGGCCGCTATCTCGTCGAGGCCCTCGCCCATTGCGGCGCCTGCCACACGCCCAAGAACGCCTTCGGCGCCGACCGGCGCGACCAGGCGTTCGGCGGCAGCATGGTGCAAGGCATGTTCGCGCCAAGGCTCGATGGCGCCGCGCGCAGCGGGCTGAAATCATGGAGCGTGGCTGACATCGCCGAATATCTGCAGAGCGGCCGCAACGGGCACAGCCATGCCGGCCCCCTGATGTCCGAGGTGGTGCTCAATTCGACCTCGAAGATGAGCGACGCCGATGTGCGCGCCATCGCGGTCTATCTGAAGAGCCTGCCCGCCGGCGCGCCGGAGCCGGAGATCACTCCGCCCTCGCCGGCGCAGATGAGCAATGGCGAACGCATCTATCGCGGCGCCTGCATCGCCTGTCATGAGCTCGACGGCACCGGCGCGCCGCGGATCTATCCGCCGCTGCCCGGCAACGCCAATCTGCAATCGGCCAATCCGGCAAGCACGCTGCGCATCATCCTCGACGGCGCGCAGACCGTGACGACGCCGCGCGCGCCGAACGGCGGCTCGATGCCGGCCTATCCGAAGCTCACCGACCAGGAGGTCGCGGACGTTGCGACCTACATCCGCAATGCCTGGGGCAACGCGGCGCCGGCCGTCACCGCGGACGAGGTCGCGAAGGCGCGGACGGCGAAATAGCCGTTCAACGCTCCTCGTCGCCGAACACGAATTTCGGCATCTCCCATCGGTAGCGGATCGCAAGCATGCGGAACGTCAGCCCGAGGGCGAAGGTCAGCGCCGTCCAGAGCTGGGCGTTCACCTGCAGCCCGGAGCCGGTCACATAGAACAGTCCGGTCACCACGGAGACGCTGGCGTAGAGCTCGCTGCGAAACAACAGCGGCACCTCGTTGCAGAGGATGTCGCGCAGCACGCCGCCGGCGCAGCCGGAGATCATGCCGGCGACGATCACGATCGGCAGCGAGACGTCGACTTGCGAGGCCACGTCGCAGCCGGTCATGGTGAACACCACAAGTCCGATCGCATCGAGCACCAGGAATGCGAGGTTGAGCCGGTGAACCAGCCGCGCCAGCAGGATGGTGGCGAAGGCGCCGGCGGCTGCGACCGCAAGGTAGATCGGGTGCGCGACCCAGAGCAGCGGATAATGCCCGAGCAGCACGTCGCGGATGGTGCCGCCGCCGAGCGCGGTGATCGCGCCGAGCATGCAGACGCCGGCCCAATCCATGCTGCGCCTGCCGGCCGCCAGCGCCGCCGTCATCGACTGCGCCGCAACCGCAATGAACGAGAGTACTTGCAGCACCGAATCGGTGGGCGGCATGGTCCACATTGAAAAGGCCTCATGAAACAGATTGGAACCCAAGGAATCGACGGTTCCTGCATGAACAGGTTGCAACATTGGCGCGGAACATCCTTGCGCGCCAGCCATTGTCCCATGCGTTTAGCTTTGAGGTGCTAACGGAGGAACTTTGCAATGGCCCATCAACCTGACGATCCGTATCGCGCCAACCTGACCGAGGACGAAATGCGCCGTCAGGCGCGCTTCAACAGCCTGGACAACGAGCTGCAGCCGGATCCGGAACTCCAGGAGGGACCGGCCAGCACCACCAAGATCGCGATGTTCGCAGTCGCGGTGGCCGTGGTGCTCGGTGCGTTGTTCTACGGCTTGAACAATACGTCGGTGCATGAGGCGGGCACGACGCCGTCAGCGCAGACCGCGCAGCAGCAGCCGGCCAATCCGGCCGCGCCGCCTCCGGGCATGCGCGACGTGACGCCGAAGCCGAACAGCCAGCCCGGCACGACCACGGGCGCGGCACCGGCGCAGCCCGCGTCGCCGTCGGCCAACAAGCCGACCGGGCAGGAGATCGACCGTTCGGCGACCCCGTCCGACTCGACCGGCGACAAGAACAAGTAATCCGCTCGCTATCGTGAGCGACGAAGCAGCGGGCCCAGCGGCCCGCTGCTTTTTTGCACGTGAGCCTACTTGAACATCTTGTTGAGCTCGCCGCCGGGATAGCCGTTGGCGAATTCGGCGAAGGTGCCCTTCTCGGCCATCTCCTTGGCCGCCTTCATCACGCCGGTCCAGGCCATCCGCGCCAGTGCCCCGCCGACGCTGATCCGCCGCACGCCGAGATCGGCAGCCGCTTGCAGCGTCAGCTCGGACGCCCCGCCGATCAGGAGATTGACCGGCTTTGGCGCGACCGCCTTCACGACCGCGGAAATCTCCTCCTTGGTCGCGATGCCCGGCGAATAAAGGACGTCCGCTCCTGCTTCCGAATAGGCCTGCAGCCGTTCGATCACCAGATTGAGGTCCTTCTTCCCCCACAGGAATGCCTCGCAGCGGCCGGTGAGCAACACGCCGCTGTTGTCGGCATCGATAGCCTTGCGCGCCGCCTTGATGCGCTCGACCGCAAGCTTGTGCTCGAACAGCGGGTTGGCGGCGTCTCCGGTGGAATCCTCGATCGAGAGCCCGGCGACGCCGGTCTTGACGCCGCGCGCGACATTGACCGCGACCCTGTCGGGCTCGACCGCGAAGCCGCCCTCGAAATCCGCATTGACGGGAATATCGACCGCCGCACACAGCGCGGTCAGGTGGTCGCAGACGTCGTCGACGGTGACGCGGTTGTCGGCCTTGGCGATGGTCCATGCAAAGCCCGCGCTGGTCGACGCCAGCGCCTTGAAGCCGAGATGCTGCAAGGCGCGGGCGCTGCCGACATCGAACGGATTCGGAATGATGAAGCACCCGCCCTCATGCAGCTTCTTGAAGGCGGCGCGTTTGTCAGCAGTTGGCAGTGGCATTGGTCGCTCCCTGGAGTCATTGGCCGCGCACAGATAGGCACCCACGCATCCGCCCGCTAGTGCGGCTCATGCACCGCGCGGCTGTCCTTCGGCGCCTGATCGCGTTCGTTCAGGCCGTAATCACGGATCACGCTCGCCACCCGCAGCCGGTAGTTCTCGAAGATCCGCGCGCGGCCCTTGGCCTGGGTACGGCGATGCTCGATCGTGTTGCGCCAGGCTTCCACCGCAGCCTCGTCGCGGAAGAATGACAGCGACACGAACTTGCCCTTCTCCGTGATGCTCTCGAACCGCTCGACCGAGATGAAGCCGTCGATCTCCTGCAGGATCGGCTTCAGCTCGGCGGCAAGGTCGAAATAGAGATCCCGGTGCTCAGGCTTCGGCCAGACTTCGAAGATCACGGCGATCATGGGCGCCTCCCGCACATTGCTGTTGTGGCCCCACTATAACTCGACCTTGCGGAGAAATGTCCGTTCCTCGGCGAGGATGAAACAGTTTTCTTCCGCGAACTTGAAGTTCGCGACGCCCTCCTTGTCCTGGCGCAGCCGCGCGCGATAGGCCTCATAGGCGGCAAGGCTTTCGAACGAGATCAGCGCGAAGCCGATGTTGTTGGTTCCCTCATGCGGCATCCAGTAGCCGATGAGATCGCCGCCGCAGCGCGGGATGATCGAGAGCCAGTTCCGCGAATACTCCTCGAACATCGCGCGCTTGAACGGATCGAGCTGGTAGCGGATGAAGACGGTAACGGTCATTGATGGCCTCCGGTAATGTTTCCGCCATTGCGAGCGTCAGCGACGCACTCCTCGCAATGACGGCACGGTGGACAATAGCGGCTTGTCCGACCTCGATGCTTCGGCTATCATCGAACTATGAAAGCAGGACCCGACATCTCCCGGATCGCCGCTCTGGTCGGCGATCCCGCACGCTGCAACATGCTGACCGCGCTGATGACCGGCCGCGCGTTGACCGCGAGCGAGCTCGCGCAGGAGGCCGGCATCACGCCGCAGACGGCGAGCTCACATCTTTCCAAGCTCGAGGCCGGCGGGCTGATCGAGCCCGAGAAGCAGGGCCGCCACCGCTACTACCGCCTCTCCGACCCCGACGTCGCCGACGTGCTGGAAGGCCTGCAGGGCATTGCCGCCCGCGCCGGCCATATGCGGGTGCGCACCGGGCCGAAGGATCCGGCGCTGCGCCGCGCCCGCATCTGCTACGACCATCTCGCCGGCGATCTCGGCGTGCAGATGCTGGACAGCATGAAGCGGCAGAAACTGGTCCGCCAGAGCAAGCAGGCGATCGAGCTCACTGGCGAAGGCAAGCGATTCATGGCCGAGGAGCTGCAGATCGACGCTGATGCGCTGACGCATCCGCGCCGTCCGGTGTGCAAGGCCTGCCTCGACTGGAGCGAGCGGCGGCATCATCTCGCCGGCACGCTCGGTGCTGCCATGATGGACCGCTTCACCGAACTGAAATGGGCCGCGCGCGACGCTGCGCCGGGCAGTCGCGTGGTCAATTTTTCGCGCAACGGTGAGAAGCGATTCGCCGCGCTGTTCGGCCCCGACCAATAGCGGCGCGCCTTCCGGCAAGCATCGATGAACCGCCGGTCTCGCTTGCCTCGCCTTCCGATACATTTTCGCACGCTCGCCATGTGCGCGCGGCTGCCCGCGTCCGCGAAATATTTCGAAGTGATGCTGAGCCGGCTTGCGACGTGCTGACGCAGCTGTGAGCTGCAACATTCATGTCGCATTCAGGCCGCAACATTATGGTCGGCGACATCGGGCACGCCTTCTGCAATGATCCGGCCGGGCGAATCGGTAGACGAAAATTTGTTGCGGTGCCGCAGCGCGGCCCAAAATAAAAAAGGAGAAGACATGAAGTATCTTTTTGCTGCAGCAGTTCTGGTGACGACCGCATTCGCCGGCATCAGCGCCGCTGATGCGGCCGGTGGCTGCGGCCCCGGCTGGCACCGTGGCCCCTATGGCGGCTGCGTCAGGAATCGCGGCGTCGTCGTCGCGCCGGGCGCCGTCGTCGTGCGTCCGCCGGTCGTGGTCGAGCGCCCCGTCGTGGTGGCGCCGCGCGTCCGCGCCTGCCCCTACGGCTTTGCCTGGCGCTATGGCCGTTGCCGCCCGATCTGATCGCGGTACATTCCGAACTAACAAAACCCCGCCTGCCGCGGGGTTTTTCTTTTCGTCATGGAGTCGATATCACCAGCGGCGCCAGTGATGACGGCGCCAATGATGGCGGCGCCAGCCCCAATGCCTGCGGTGCCAGTGCCGGTGACGCCAACCCCAGTGGCGATGATGCCAGCGTACCTGCTCGGGCTTCATGCGGCCGACCTCCTCGCCCGTGGTGACGGCGGGATGCGCATCGCCAGCCGCTGGTGCGCGTGCATCCTGGTTGAGGGGAAGCGGCGCGAGCGGCGCCGCCTGCGCCGTCGCTGCGAAGGTGACGGCTCCGGCGGCGACACCGAAGGCCATCTTCAGAAAATCCCGGCGTTCCATGAGCGTTTCCCTTTGTTGCTGAGCTGGACCAACTGCGGCAGCGAGTTTTTGCCTCGCGACCTGAACGCTCGCTGAACCGCGCATTCACGTTTCATGGAACTCGGGGTTGTCGACGTCGTGACGTCACGCAACCATCATGCCGCCGCCGCCTCCTCCGCCAGCATCAGGAGGTCGCGCGTACGCGTCACCTCCGGCCAGTCACGGTTGAAGTCGGCGACCAGCCGCTTCATGTCATCGCTGTTCACCGCGCGCTCGAGCGCCTTCTCGTCGGCGAACTGATAGGTCGCCTGGTGCAGCGACGGATCGCTCAGGCTCCAGCATCGCCAGGCGCGCTCGGCGCCGAACGATTTCATCGCGTCGGGCAGATGCGCGCGCGAATACCAGGCATCGAAGGCGGGACGCCTCGCGGCATCCGTGACGGTGGCGCGGACGACGAAATAGGCTGCCGGCATTGTTTCCTCCATGGTTTCATTTCGCACACGCGGCCGGTCCATGCTCCGTGATATGTCGGTCTGCTGACAATGCCTGATCAGGGGGATCACCCATGCTTGCCCGTCACCGCACCGCCCTGCTCGCGTTCCTGTTCGCCCTCGGCTCCGCGCTGCCGGCTGCCGCCGAGGAGATCGCGCCGCCGCGCGAGGCGCAGATCGGACCGCGCCCGTTCTATCTGGTCGACAAGATGAAGGACGGGCCCCTGAAGCAGCAGCTCAGCCAATGCACCGGGCCGTTCCACAAGACCGACTTTTCGATCGGCCACCGCGGCGCCGCGCTGCAATTCCCCGAGCATAGCCGCGAATCCTATCTCGCCGCCGCGCGGATGGGCGCCGGCGTGATCGAATGCGACGTCACCTTCACCAGGGATCGCCAGCTGGTGTGCCGGCACTCGCAATGCGACCTGCACACCACGACCAACATCCTCACCGTGCCGGATCTCGCCGCAAAATGCACGCAACCCTTCAGCCCGGCCGATCCCGCCACCGGCAGGAAGGCCTCGGCGAAATGCTGCACGAGCGACATCACGCTCGCCGAATTCAAGCGGCTCACCGCGAAGATGGACGGCTTCAATCCGGATGCGCGAACGCCGGAGGACTACCAGAACGGCACGCCGCGCTGGCGCACCGAGCTCTACGCCAATTCCGGCACGCTGATGAGCCATGACGAGAGCATCGCCTTGATCAGGAGTCTCGGCGCAAAATTCACGCCCGAGCTGAAGGCGCCGGAAGTGGCGATGCCGTTCGACGGCGACTACACCCAGGAGACATATGCGACCCAGATGCTCGCCGCCTACAAGGCCGCCGGCATTCCGCCGAGCGAGGTGTTCCCGCAGAGCTTCAGCCTCAAGGACATCCTCTATTGGGTGAAGACCGAACCCGACTTCGCGAGCCAGGCGCTCTATCTCGAGGACCGCTACGAGAAAGCAGGCCTCGATCCGAACCGGCCGGAGACGTGGAAGCCGTCGATGCAGGAATTGAAGGCCTCCGGCGTCGCGATCCTGGGGCCGCCGATCTTCGCGATGCTGGCGCTGAACGACAAGGGCGAGATCGTCCCGTCGGCTTACGCCAGGGCGGCGAAGGCGGCCGGCCTCGATCTGATCGGCTGGTCGCTGGAGCGCGACGGCCCGCTGAACAAGGGCGGTGCATTCTACCACAAGTCGGTGAAGGCGGCGATCGACCGCGACGGCGACACGTTGACCGTGCTCGACGTGCTGGCAAAACAGGTCGGCGTCCGCGCGATGTTTTCCGACTGGCCGGCGACGACCACATTCTATGCGAACTGCATGGGGATGAAGTGAGGTCTTGCCGAGCGCGTTACGGCTGCTCCGCCCTACGCACCGTGCGCGCCCGCCATGACCATTCCGGCCGTTCCGCGCGCGGCAGAACAGGACTAGCATCATCGCCTTCCCGCCCGACGGGACAACACCACAGGGAGGCCGCCATGAAGCCAGGACAACCGGTCAAGGACGCCAGCCATCTCTACGAAGTCGAGCGCCGCGCCCAGCACGCCGCCCGCCCCGGCTTCCGCATCATGGAGCTGCAACTCTCGCCGACCCAGAAGGTGCCGTGGCACACCCACAGCAACATCTCCGACACCTTCTATGTGCTGGAGGGCCAGATGCGGCTGTTCCTGCAGGAGCCGAAGGAGGAAGTGAACCTGAAGGTCGGCGAGGTCTATGCCGTGAAGCCGACCCGCCCTCACCTCGTCACCAATGCCGGCACGACGTCGCTGACCTTTCTGATCCTGCAAGGCGTCGGCGAATACGACTACGTGCCGCTGGCGTCGGGCTGAGGACACGCGTCGCTTGCTGCGCCGTCGTCCCTGCGGAAGCAGGGACCCATAACCACCGCGTTACGTTGTTGAAGCAAGCTGTGGCCCCAACGTCGTGCAACAAGATCGAGCTGTGGTTATGGGTCCCGGGTCGCGCTGCGCTTGCCCGGGACGACCGAAGGATAGAAACCGATTCACATCTCAAACAGCCTGTACGGTGTCATCACCCGTGCATGCGGAATCCAGTTTCCCAGAGACGCCGGTGTTTGAGTCGAGAAGCCGCGGCGTACTGGATCGCCCGATCCCGTCTTCGCCAAGGCTTCGATGGGGCTTGTTGGGCACGCCGAAGCTTTGCGGAGGCGGCGAACCTGGCGATGACGGTGCGGGTTCCTCACACACGATCGTCGTCCTGGCGAAAGCCAGGACCCATAACCAGCGCATTCGGTGATGAACGGGATCGCGGCCCCAGCGCCGCGCAACCATTGAGATTTGGGGTAATGGGTCCTGGCTTTCGCCAGGACGACACTGAGTTTGTGGCGCCGCTTTGCGCGCCCGCCGCGCCTCACATCAGCTTCAGCGGCGCATCGTGAACCAGCCGCAGGTCGATATTGCCGATCAGACGCGCGCGGCGCGCCTCGGCGGTGCTGATCGCAGCCTCGGTCTGCCGCAGCGTGCTGACATTCGATCCGAGCGACACGATGCCGCCGAGCACCAGTGCGATCGATCCGAGTGCCGCAGTCTGACCAGCGCCTAACAGCCCAAGCAGCGCGACGGCCAGCAACGCAAACCCGCCTGCGATCGCGACCTTCGACCCGAGAATGATCCGCCGGGAGCGCTCGGCGCTCTCGGCAAGCTCCTCGATCTGCGCCTCGATCTCGGAGATCTCGTCGGTCGGCTCGTCTTCGGTCATCAAGTTCGAACCTGTAGGGCGGGTCAGGCGGAAGCCGTAACCCGCCACGGATCGTGCGGAACGAAGATGGTGGGTTACGCCTTCGGCCAACCCACCCTACGCTCTCCTCACAACGGCAAATTGTCGTGCTTCTTCGCCGGGATTTCCACCTTCTTGTCCTTCAGCATCGCCAGCGCTCGCGCGATCCGCCGCCGCGTCGAATGCGGCATGATGACGTCGTCGATGTAACCGCGTTCGGCGGCGATGAAGGGGGACAGGAAGCGGTCTTCGTATTCCTTGGTGCGCGCGGCGATCTTGTCGGGGTCGCCGATGTCACTGCGGAAGATGATTTCCACCGCGCCCTTGGCGCCCATGACAGCGATCTGCGCGGTCGGCCAGGCGTAGTTCATGTCGGCGCCGATCTCCTTCGAGGCCATGACGTCGAACGCGCCGCCATAGGCCTTGCGGGTGATGATGGTGACGAGTGGCACCGTGCACTGCGAGTATGCGAACAGCAACTTGGCGCCGTGCTTGATCAGGCCGCCATATTCTTGCGCGGTGCCCGGCAGGAAGCCCGGCACGTCGACGAAGGTGACGATCGGGATGTTGAAGGCGTCACAAAAACGAACAAAGCGCGCGGCCTTGCGCGAGGCATCGCTGTCGAGCACGCCCGCGAGCACCATCGGCTGGTTGGCGACGAAGCCGACGGTGCGGCCGGCGATGCGGCCGAAGCCGGTGACGATGTTCCTGGCGAAAGTCTCCGAGATCTCGAAGAAGTCGCCCTCGTCGACGACCTTCAGGATCAATTCCTTCATGTCGTAGGGCTTGTTCGGATTGTCGGGGATCAGCGTGTCCAGGGACATATCGACACGCCCGATGTCGTCGAAGCTCGGCCATTCCGGCACGCCGTCGGTGTTGTTCGAGGGAAGGAAGTCGATCAGCCGGCGCATCTGCAGCAGCGCGTCGACATCGTTCTCGAACGCGCCGTCGGCGATCGAGGAGCGCGTGGCGTGCACCGAAGCGCCGCCGAGTTCCTCCGCGGTCACCACCTCATTGGTGACGGTCTTCACCACGTCGGGGCCGGTGACGAACATGTAGCTGGTGTTCTTCACCATGAAGATGAAATCGGTCATGGCAGGCGAATAGACGTCGCCGCCGGCACAGGGGCCCATGATGACCGAGATCTGCGGGATCACGCCCGAAGCCTGCACGTTGCGGCGGAACACGTAGGAATAACCCGCGAGCGCCGCGACGCCCTCCTGGATGCGCGCGCCGCCGGCGTCATAGAGGCCGATGATCGGCGCCCTCGCCTTCATCGCCATGTCCTGAAGTTTCGTGATCTTCAGCGCGTGGGTCTCGGAGAGTGAGCCGCCGAACACCGTGAAGTCCTTGGCGAAGACAAACGTCTTGCGGCCGTTGACCGTGCCCCAGCCGGTGACGACGCCGTCGCCGGGGATCCTGGTCTTCTCCATGCCGAACTCGATCGAGCGGTGCTCGACGAACATGTCGAATTCCTCGAACGAGCCCTTGTCCAGCAGGAGCTCGATCCGCTCGCGGGCGGTCAGCTTGCCGCGGGCGTGCTGCGCCTCGATGCGCTTTTCGCCGCCGCCCAGCTTGGCGCCGGCGCGCCGCTCTTCGAGGGTATCGAGGATATCTTTCATTTGTTTCCGCCCGTGTTAGCTACAGTCCGCGTCCCGGCACGAGCCGGTCCGCTTCGTTCGGAAATGGCTTTAGCACGGCCGTTTCGGAACCGGAAAGTCGCTTGTGAGCGGGTTCGGGCGCAAAAACGGTAGGATTTTCCGATATCTGGGGAGACAGCGATGACAGATACGACCACGGCCGAGACCGGTGCCGCGACCGGCGGGGTGCGCACCCTGCTCCGGCTGGAGGGGCTGGTGCTGTTCCTCGGCATGACCGTGCTCTACTACAAGTGGGAGGGTTCCTGGCTGGTCTACGTCCTGCTGTTCCTGGTGCCGGACATCAGCTTCGCCGCTTACTTGATCAGCCCGCGGGCCGGCGCCATCGCCTACAACGCCGCGCACACCTATCTGGCACCGGTGGCGCTGATGACGCTGGGTTTTGCCGGCGAAGGACCGCTGGTGCTCTCGATCGCGATGATCTGGCTCGCCCATATCGGGATCGACCGCGCGCTCGGCTACGGCCTGAAATATTCTGTTGGTTTTGGCTTCACCCACCTCGGGCGGATCGGGAAGACGCAGGAGCCCGCCTAGCGCCGGCTTCCTGACGTCACGCACGGCCGGTCAAATTGACAGCGTGCGCGTCGATTGCTGTAGTCGCGGCCAATCAAGACAACCTCCGGGGGAATCGATGCTGACAGACTGGCGCCTGGCCGCGACCGCGATCCTGTTTTGCTGCGCCGTGCTGTTCACCTGCATCGAGACCAGCGCGCAGCAGATCCCGAAGGAGATCGCGGCGCGCACCGAGATCTACGGCATCCCCTCGCTGACGATCTCCGACCAGCAATTTTTGAACGGCGACGGCAACGGCAAGGCGGTCACCCTCGGCGGCGAATTCCGCATCGCGCAAGGCAGCGGCCGGCTGCCGGTCGTGGTCTTGATGCACGGCTCGAGCGGCGTCGGCGCCGGGATGGACGGCTGGGTGCGCCACTTCAACGGCATGGGCATCTCGACCTTCGTGATCGACGGCTTCTCCGGCCGCGGCCTCACCGCAACCGGACCGAACCAGGCGCTCCTCGGCCGGCTCAATTTGATCGTCGACATCTACCATTCGCTGGAAATCCTCGCCAAACATCCGCGGGTCGATCCCGAGCGCATCGTGCTGATGGGATTTTCGCGCGGCGGCCAGGCCACGCTCTATGCCAGCCTCGACCGCTTCAACAAGCTCTGGAACAAATCCGGCGTGCAGTTCGCGGCCTATATCCCGTTCTATCCGGATTGCTCGACCGGCTATCTGACCGATACCGAGGTCGCGGCGCGGCCGACTCCGGATCTTCCACGGCACGCCCGACGACTATAATCCGGTGGCGAGTTGCAAGGCCTATGTCGCGCGGCTGCAAGAGGCCAGGCGCGACGTGGTGCTGACCCAGTATCCCGATTCCGCGCATGGCTTCGATGCCGGCCTGATCGGCAACAACAATGTGGTGGAGGCAACGGGATCGCAGACCGTGCGCCACTGCACCATCAGAGAAGGCGAAGGCGGCGTGCTGATGAATGCATCGACCCAGGCGCCGTTCAGCTACAAGGACGCCTGCGTCGAGCT
The DNA here is from genome assembly GCF_029952935.1 of Bradyrhizobium sp. Mp19. NCBI lineage: Bacteria > Pseudomonadati > Pseudomonadota > Alphaproteobacteria > Hyphomicrobiales > Nitrobacteraceae > Bradyrhizobium > Bradyrhizobium sp. Mp19. The sequence continues at coordinate 124,341 of NZ_JASAUT010000006.1, forward strand.
CGGTCCGCATGTCGGCAGCAACCCGACCACCGCGCTCGAGGCGCGCAAGGCGGTCAGCGATTTCCTGCGGGCGCTGTTCAAGCTGAGCTGACGAGGCCCGAACTCTATGTCCTCATCCTGAGGAGCCGAGAAGCGGCGTCTCGAAGGATGCAGGCCCGCCTGTGGCCTCATGGTTTGAGATGCGCGTTCCGCGCTCCTCACCATGAGGAGAGACGGACGTCAGGCGAAGCGGCGCGCGAACACCACGCAGACCACGACCAGCAGGGTCGCCGCGATCATCGACCAGGCCACCTGCTCGTGCAGCAGCAGGCCGGCCAGTGCGAGGCCGAAGAACGGCTGCAGCAGCTGCAGCTGGCCGACGCTGGCGATGCCGCCGATCGCAAGCCCTCGATACCAGAACACGAAGCCGACCAGCATGCTGAAGATCGAGACATAGGCAAGCCCGAGCCAGGCCGGCGCGCCGATGCCCTGCCAGCTCGGCGGCAGCGTCATGATCGTCATCACGAGCACCACCGGCACTGAGAGCACCAGCGCCCAGGAGATCACCTGCCAGCCGCCGAGCCGCCGCGACAGCGCAGCCCCCTCGGCATAGCCGAGACCGCAGACGACGATGGCGGCGACCATCAGGAGGTCGCCGGTCAGCGACGCCGATCCGTCGCTCGACAAGGCGAACGCGCCGACCGTCGCGCTGCCGATGCAGGAGAACAGCCAGAACAGCGGCTGCGGCCGCTCGCCGCCGCGCAGCACGCCGAACACGGCGGTCGACAGCGGCAGCAGCCCGATGAACACGATCGAATGCGCCGAGGTGATGTGCTGGAGCGCGAGCGCGGTGAGCAGCGGAAAGCCGATCACGACGCCGAGTGCGACGATGGTCAGCGACACCAGGTCCTTGCGCTGCGGCCAGGGCTGCCGCAGCACCGCGAGCAGCGCGGCGCCGAGCAACGCCGCGATCGCCGCCCGCGCCGACGTCAAGAACAGCGGCGAGAACCCGGCGACGGCCACGCGGGTCGCCGGCAGCGAGCCGCTGAAGATAATCACGCCGAGCAAGCCGCTGCCCCAGCCGTCGATCGAAGCCTTGTCCATCGTACTCTGCTTCCCAAAACGTAACTGCGCCCCCTCACCCCGCTCTTGCGGGGAGAGGGTTGGGGTGAGGGGCCGCCCCGCATACTCGGTAACGGCCGAACCCGTGGAGACTCCCCTCACCCGGAACGCATCCGGCGATGCGTTCCGACCTCTCCCCGCAGGCGGGGCGAGGTGAAGCCGAGTCCGATGTCGCACCGACCATAGCCAGCGGAGGCTCGCCAAGGCAGCTACAGATCAGTACAATACCGCAAAACTGTATGGGCAAAGGTAGGCATACACACTTGCAACAGCAATCCGATGCACCAAAGGCGACGCGAACCACCGACGTGATGAACGCGATCCGCGCCAAGGTGGCGAGCCGCGCGCTGGTCGCCGACGACCGCCTGCCCTCGATCCGCGGCCTGGCCGCGACCATGGGCGTGTCGCCCTCCACCGTCGTCGAGGCCTATGACCGCCTCGTCGCCGAGGGCCTGATCCGGGCCCGGCCCGGCTCCGGCTTCTATGTCTCGTCTGCGGCGCTGCCGCCGCTCGCGCTCGCCAAGGACCAGCCGCAGCGCGACCGTGCGGTCGATCCGTTCTGGGTGTCGCGGCAATCGCTCGATGCCGAGACCGGCGCGCTCAAACCCGGCTGCGGCTGGCTGCCGGCCGAGTGGATGCCGACGGAGGCGCTGCGGCGCGCGTTGCGCGGCCTGGCGCGGGCCGACGACGCCGTGCTCTCCGACTATGGTGCGACGCGCGGCTCGCTCGCGCTGCGCCGGATCCTGATGGCGCGGTTTGCCGACGAGGGCCTCGAGGTGCCGCCCGAGCAGCTCTTGCTGACCGCATCCGGCACCCAGGCGATCGACCTCGTCTGCCGCTTCCTGCTGCGGCCCGGCGACACCGTGCTGGTCGACGATCCCTGCTACTTCAATTTCCGGGCGCTGCTGCGCGCGCATCAGGTTCGCATCGTCAGCGTGCCCTATACGGCGTCGGGGCCCGATGTCGCGAGCTTCGAGGCGACACTGGCCGCCGAGCGACCGCGGCTCTATGTCACCAACTCGGCACTGCATAATCCGACCGGCGCGACGCTGTCGCCGCAGACCGCGCACCGCGTGCTGAATGCCGCCACAGCCTACGATCTCACCATCGTCGAGGACGACATCTTTGCGGACTTCGAGCCGGAGCCTTCGGCGCGGCTCGCCGCGCTCGACGGGCTCAACCGGGTGATCCGGATCGGCAGCTTCTCCAAGACGCTGTCGGCATCGGTGCGCTGCGGCTTCATCGCCGCGCGCGCGGACTGGATCGAGGATCTCGTCGATCTCCAGGTCGCGACCGGATTCGGCGGCCCGAGCGCGGTCGCCACCGAGATCATCGCCCGCGTGCTGTCGAGCGGTTTCTATCGCAAGCATGTCGAAGAGCTGCGCCGGCGCCTTGCCCGCGCCCGCCGCGACGTCGGCGACAAATTGCAGCGCATCGGCGTCACACCCTGGCTGATGCCGCGCGGCGGCTTCTATCTGTGGTGCCAACTGCCCGACAGCCGCGATTCCGCCGACGTGGCGCGCGCCGCGCTTGCCGACAACATCGTGCTGGCACCGGGCAACGTGTTCAGCGCCTCGCAGACGGCCGCCGCCTTCATGCGCTTCAACGTCGCGCAATGCCGCGACCCGAAACTGATGCCGGCCTTGCAGCGGGCGATCGGGCGCTAGACCAGGATGAGTTGGGATGAAGGTCTCGAGGCAGACTGGTTCTACCTCTCCCGCCTGCGGGGGTCGAGACGAGCGAAGCTCGCTCTTAGGTAGTATTGCATCGAAGATGCAATTCTGGCGGGATCTCTCTCCACGATGTGATCCCTGGAGAGAGCCCCCACCCCAACCCTCCCCCGCAAGCGGGAGAGGGAGCACACCGCATTCGCGATTGCGCTGGCAGCCACCCGACGCAGCCGCGCCCTACTTCTCACCCACCTTGAACGGCTCCTCCTTGCCCGGCGGCACGGTCTCCTCCGCCATCGCCAGGATCATCGCCACCATCACGTAATTGCCGGCGACCGCGGTGAGGTCGACGATCTGCTGATCGTTGAAGATCTTCTTGGCCCGCGCATAGATCTCGTCGGAGACCTTCTTGGTCGTGGTCAGCTCGGTGACGAAGTCGTACACGACCGCCTCGTCGTCGGCCATCTTCGACGGCCGGTTGCCGGCCTTCAGCTCGGCGATGACGTCGGGCGGCAGGCCGGCCTTGGCGGCGAGCGGCGCGTGCGCGAACCACTCGACCTGCGAGCGCCACTGCCGGCCGATGATCAGGATCGCGAACTCGTTCAGCCTGGTCGGCACCGAGGTTTGCCAGCGCAGATAATAGAACAGATCGTAGAGGCGCTGGCCGAGCACCGGGCTCCTGATCATCGGATTGTAGGGACCGCCGATGCCGACGCTCGACACCTTCATGATCTGCTCGCCGAGCGGTTTTTGCAGGTCGCTGAGCTGCTCCATCGTGAGCTGCGGGAAGCGCGGCTCCTTGCTGGTGGCCGGTGCCGAGAACACCGTCGCCGCGAGCCAGCCGCCGGCCGCGGCCAGCGTGAGCGACGAGAGCCAGACTGTTGCTGAATGCATGATTCCTCCGCTTGGTTTTATCGGAGGATGCTAGTCGAGCTACGTAGCGCCAGCCAGCGAAGAACACGCAGATCAGCTCGTCACAGCGCGACGATATCGGTGAGGCATTGCTGCGTGACGCTCATCCGCGCATCGATCTGCGCCTGCGTCTTGCAGTCCATGTTCATCGCGAACACGGTGATGTCGGTGCCCTTCTCGGCCCAGCCGACCAGCCAGCCGAGCGAGCCGTGCTCCTTGTCGGTGAGGCCGGTCTTGGCGCGGATGACGGTCTCGCCGACTTTCGTGACGGGGAGGATGTCGCACACCAGCTGCTGGCTGTGCTTGCCGACCGGCAGCACGCCGCGGCGCAGCCGGTCGAGGAAATCGATCTGCTGCACCGGATCGATCCGCAAATTGCCGGTCACCCAGAACTGGTCGATACCGCCGCCGATGTCGCGGTTGCCGTAGTCGATGATCTCGAGATATTTCTTCATCCGCGCCTCGCCGATGCGGCGGGCGATCTCCTGGAACACCGGAAACGCCGACACGGCGAGCGCCGAGCGCAGCGTGTGATCCTTGTTCCAGGCCTCGATGCTGCGGGTTGTGCCGTCCCACTTGAAGACGTCCTTGTCGGGGTCCTGCACCACGCCGGTCTCGAGCGCGATCAGCGCGTTCGGGATCTTGAAGGTCGAGGCCGGCAGCCTGCCCTCGCCCGAGCGGACCTTGTCGCTGGCGATGATCAGATAATCGTCCACCTTGTAGCCGACGAAGGTACCCTCGGTGCCGAGATCGAAGAACCGCTTTTGCAGCTCCTCGCGAAACTCGCTGCGCTGGTAGGACACGTTGGCGAAGCTGCGCGACGGCAGGATCGTAGCGGCAGCAAGCAGACCGAGCGCATGGCGGCGATGGATCACGACGGGGGCCTGGACGGGTTCGGGTTGACGACGATGCTGATGCCATCGTGGTGAAAGGATGGCAATAAGACTCACCTGTTTGTCGCGTTTTCTTCACGCGAACCGGTGTCCACTTCGCTCGAAGACGCGCCCGCTAGCGCGCCCGGCCCGACATCCGCAGCACGAACACCAGCACCTCGGCGACGGCCTTGTAAAGCTCGGCCGGAATCTCGTCGCCGAGCTCGACATTGGAGAGCGCGCCGGCCAGGACCTCGTTCTCCTCGATCGGGATGTCGTTGGCCCTGGCGACCTCGATGATCTTGGCGCCGATTGCGCCCTTGCCCTTTGCCACCACGCGCGGCGCACCGGCGTGGTCGTAATGCAGCGCGACCGCGAGCTGGTTGTTGGCCTCGCTCATGATGCGCGGTCCAGGAAATGGCCGGCGCGCGCGGGCGCGGGTTGCGGCGGGCTGCCGTCGCGGATCTCGATGTCGCCGGGCGTGAGCTCGGCCCTGGTCAGCGCCTGGTTCAGCTCGGACGCGCCGGCGCGCAGCTGCGCGGCGGTCGAGGGCCGCTCGGCCCACATCCGCACCGAGGTGCGCTCGCCGTTCAGCGAGACCAGCGCGTGCACCGGGCCGGCCGGCTCGACATCGAGCGTGAAGCGCGCGCGCCACACCCGCTTGGCCGCCTCGACCTCATGGCCGCCGCCATCGCGGGAAATCTCGAACTGCGCCATCGCCGTGCCCTGCTGGGTCAGGAACGGGATCTCGAAATTCCAGCGCGGCAGCATGGCGTCGAGCTGCGGGCGCGCAGCGTCGCCGCGGTCCGGCAGCGAGGCGACCTGTAGCAGCGTCTGCCGCGCCAGCGCCGCATCGGTGTTTTCCAGCAGGCGGTGCGCGGCGGTCGCGAGCGGCGCGCCCGGTGCGATCGACGGCTCCGCGACGGCCTGGGCTGACGGCAGCGCGCCGTGAAATGGCGGCGGCGGCGTGTTGCCGCGTACGGGCACCTCGCCCGGCAGCATCTCCCTCGGCGCGGCGCCTTGCCGTGCTGCGGGATTGCCGAGTTCGTGCAGCGCTTCCTGAATGAGATTGAGCGCGCCGCCGGAGGACGGGCCGGCATCGAGCGCATCCGCGAGTGCTCCGGCGAGTCCTGCGGTGCCGCGGCTGACATCCTCGGCGACCGGCAGGCGGGCCTGCGGTAGCAGGATCTCCTGAACGTCGAGCTCGGGCATTGCCGGCGGCACAATGCTTGGCGCCGTGCCGGCACTGGCGGGCACCGGTTGCGGCGGCGGTGTGGAGGACACGGGCCTGCCGGCATCGCCGGTGCCAAGCGAGGTCAGCGCCTGGCGCAGCACGATCAGCGCGGCCTTCAGATCGGGCGCGCTGCCACTCGCGGGCGCAACGCCCGCGGCCAGCGTCGCCTCGAACAGCAGGCCGGATTTCTGCAAGCCGGTCTTGACCGCATCGCCGCTCAAATTCTCGTCGAGCCCGGTCTGCTGCGCCAGCACCTGCGCGATCGCAGCCTGCAGCTTCGGCGGCAGATTGGCCGAGGCGACCGCGGCGAGATTGGCAAACAGCGGCGCCTGGCTGCCCTGTACCACCGCCGCATTCTGCGCCGCAGCTGTAATGGTGACGCGCTCCAGCGGCGTGAGCACAGCCTTCGGTGCGGTGGCGACGGGCTGGGCGGCGTCGGCGACATTGGCCGCCGCTGGCGACAGCCGTACGGCATCGCCGGTGTCAGGACCCTGCCCGACCAGCTGCAGGCGGATGCCGTCATTGGTCTGCGACACCGCGAGCTGCAGGTTCTGGCCCTGCTGCAGCGGCACCTCGGTCTGGACGTCGATCGACAGGCTCGCGATCGCGATCCGCACCAGATCGGCGGACAGCACCTTCAGCACCTGCGCATTGACGACGCTGCCGGCCTCGAGCGTGAGGTCCGGCGCAACGCTGTCCGCCTCCTTCGAGGCGAGCACCGGCAGCACGGGATTGATGGCGATTGCCATGTCGGAGGTCTCGGCCAGGCGCGAGGAACGTGCCGCAGGCTAGCCCGGCGCCGTAAACCCCTCGTTAACCGGCAGCCGGCTTGAGCTCCCTGAGCACGCCGGCGGCGGCCTTGAAATCGAGCTGGCGGGCGGCGCGGCGGGCAGCGACCTCCTCGTCGACGCCCCATTTCTCGATGTTCCAGTCCTCGTCGACATGGGCGGCGGCCCAGACCTGGTCCTCGTCGCGGACACCGTGCGCCAGCGCCAGCGCGAGCAGCGCCGAGCCGGTCAGCGTCGTCACCACATGGAGCGCCGCGACCGACCATGGGTCGGTCGGGAACGCCGCCCGTGCCGCCTTGATCGCAGGCTCCGGCTGGCCGACATGCATGACCCCCTCGGCCATCACGAAATGGGCGCCGAGCGCGTCAGCGGCCCAGAACAGGATCGGATCCCAATGCCGGGCTTCGCGCGCCACCAGCGTTTCGGGATGCCCGGCGCGATAAAACAACAGGTCGCTGCCGAGGAACTTGGCCGCATCGTCGGCCACCTCGTCGACGCGATCGATCACCCCCTCGATCACGCTGTTGGCAAGGCGCGTCAGCGGCATGGTCATCGGATCGATGGTTTCGCCCTGCGCATTCCATTCCGCCGCCACCGCGTCCGCAATGGCCCGCGTCGGCACCGCGATCGGCTTGCCGGACGGCGTGCGGATCGGCTTGCCGTCGAGCGTGATCGAAAATCCGCCGTCGGCCTCGGCGACGCCGGCGCTGGTGTAGAACCGCTTGCGCTGGGGCGTGCGAATGTGGCGCCGCACCGCCTCCTGCGGATCGAATGGAGATTGTTCTGGGACATCGTCGAAAAGTTCGCGCATCGCGCCGGCCGGCTTTCGTTCGGAAGGATTTCCCTGCAAGATATGTCAGGGGCAACGGCAAATAAAGCTGATGGGACGCGTCAAGATCCTCGCGGGTTTCTCGCTCGTTGCGGCCGCCCTGGGCGCCGCCACCGCCGACGCCGGGTTCCGCACACCGGAATCGCTGATCCGCAACGTCTACGCCTACTATGGCAAGGGCAGTCCTGCGTTTTCCAATGGACTCCCGCGCGACGAGGACGCTGCCCGGCAATTCTTCGATTCGTCCCTGCGCGCGGCCTGGTCCGCCCCGCACGACGCGCCGTACGATTTCCTGGTGCAGAGCCCGAGCTGGAGGCTCGGCCCGATCTCGATCGCCATCCTGCGCCGGCAGTTCGACCGGACCGACCTGACCGTCTCGTTCGATAATGAGGGCCGCGCGGTCACGCTCAATTTCATCGTCGTCAACGGGCCCGACGGCTGGGTGATTTCCGACGTCGAGAGCCCGCACGATTCCCTGCGGATGTTTCTGACGCAATTCAAGCGCTAGAAGACCGTCCTTGCACTTGTGCGCCTTGCGGATGAAGAACGCATATCGCGCCACGACCTCGCCTTTGTGGAGATTGCTCAATGACGGACGTCGCCTTCCGCCGCGCCGAACTGGCCGACCTTCCAGCGATCGTTGCCCTACTGGCCAACGACATCCTGGGCCAGCAGCGCGAGGACGCGAGCTTCCCGCCGAACCAGAAATATGTCGAAGCCTTCCAGGCTATCCTTGCCGATCCCAACCAGTTGCAAGCCGTCGCGACCTTGAACGACGCCGTGATCGGCACGCTTCAACTGACCTTCATTCCCGGATTGGCGCGCATGGGCGCCTGGCGCGGGCAGATCGAGGCGGTTAGAATTGCCGAGACGCACCGGGGCTCAGGCGTTGGCCAACAGATGTTCGAATGGGCGATCGAGCAATGCAGGGTCAGAGGCTGCAATCTCGTGCAGCTTACCACCGACAAGGCGCGCCCCGACGCGCATCGCTTCTATGAACGGTCGGGATTCGTCGGCAGCCATATCGGCTACAAGCTGACGCTCTGAAGCTGCCGCCGGGCCGGCCTTGTCATCATGTCCGTCTACTTGTTCCGGTCACCACCAAGAAGATTCTTGTAGACCTTTCCATCCTTCATGATGACCAGGAAGTTCTTTGCCGGATCTTCGATCAGCTTGATATTGTCGATCGGATTGCCTTCGACCAGCAGAAGGTCGGCGAGCGCACCTTCCTCTACCACGCCCAGCTTGCCCGAATATGGATTTCGAAGCCCGGACAGAGCGAGCAATTCGGCATTCGTCGATGTCGCCATGATGAGCGCCTCAGCGGGCGTGTACCATCGCGTGAGGGCCGTCAGCATCGCGCCTTGCCGGTCAGCGAGCGCCTGCGAGAACAAGACGTCGGTACCGAAAGCCGTCTTCAACTTGTACTTCTTGGCAAAGCCGTAGACCCGGTCGGTGCCGGCAACGACCTGCCGCATCTTCTCCTGCTCCGCAGGTCCAAGGGCACTCGCGCCCGACAGATCGAGGAACGGCTGGGTGCTCAGCCAAATTCCCTTCTCGGCCATCAGGCGGGCCGACGCGTCGTCCATCAAATGACCGTGCTCGATGCACTTGACCCCCGCTGCGATCGATCGCTGGATCGCGACCGGGGTATAGGCGTGTACTGCGACGTAGGTACCCCAGTTCTCGGCAGCGTCTACCGCGGCACGCAACTCCGGTTCAGTAAACGTGGACACATCGAGCGGACTGAACGGCGACGCCACCCCACCGCCCGCCGTGAGCTTGACCTGCGTCGCTCCCTGCATGAGCTGCTCGCGCGCCCGCACGCGAACTTCATCCGGGCTGTCCGCGATCATGGCGCCACCTATCCTCTCCATGCGGCTGAGCATGCCGCCGATCGTTCTGGGCAGATCGGACAGCTGCCGGAAGTCGCCATGGCCGCCGGTGATGGTGATCACGGCACCGGATGGGTAGATGCGAGGACCGGCGACGAGACCCTCGTCGATCGCCCGCTTGAGGGAAAAGGCCGGCCCGCCCATGTCGCGAATGGTGGTGAAGCCTCGCATGAGCGTCGCTGTTGCCTCGGCAGCCGCAAGAAGGTTGGTGTAACCGACGTCGCTGGCCATCACGGCCGCCGGAGTCGGGCGTACCAGCAACGCATGCCAATGCGCGTCGATCAGCCCGGGCATCAGCACCCGTCCATCGCCGGCGATCACCTGAGCGTCGGCCGTGATCGCCGCAGTCGAAATCTTCTCGATCTTGTTGTTCCGGATCAACACATTGGACGGCCCGGACAGCGCGCCATTCTTGCCATCGAAAATGCGTACGTTCTGGAACAGCACGCCACCATCCTGCTGAGCCTGCGCCGGCCGCGAGGCGACGAGGCTCATCGCAATCGACGCAACCAGCGCCGAAACCCTGACGCTCTTCCTCAAACCCGACATGTCCACTCTCCGCCGATGGCGCATCGCGCGAGACCGTCATTGATCTCGCTGTGCGCGAGGGACCGACTTGATTTCAGCAATTGGTGAGAGTTCCGCTGCTCCCTGGAGGGATCGACGGCCTATTGAGCCGCTCTGGCGGCAGGCTGCAAAGCGTAGCTCAGCCATCCGATGCCATGGGACAACAGATCGATGCCCAGCAGCAGCCCGAGCACCCACAGCCCGGTGGCCGGAAATCCGGTCAGAATGATGAGGCCGGCCAGGACGCCAAACAGGCCGGACGCCAGCATGATCCAGCCGGACTGCTGCCAATGGCCGATGCCGACCAGCATGCGCACAATCCCGGAGACCAAAAGCATGAGACCGAGGGCATAGGTCAGGAGCAGCGCACTCGCCACCGGCTGGCTGAGCAGGACGATTCCGCAGGCAAGGTAGAGCACCCCGAGCAGAAGCTGCCATACGAATCCACCCCAGCCCCTGGTCCAGAAGGCGTGCAGGATTTCGAACCCGCCGGCAACGATGGCGGTCCAGCCGATAAAGATGGCGCTGATCACGGTGAAAAGCACGACATCTCCCAGGACCAGAAGGCCCGCGGCGATCAGGACGAGGCCCAGCAGAACGCAGACCCATAAAGGCGGGCCAGGCAGGCCGCGGAGCATCGTGGAACTGTTCTCATAGGTAGCCATGTCGTCCTCCTTGATCCCAGGCAGCCATGGCACGGTCGCGCATTCCAGGCCGCGCAACCGGGCCACTCGAGCTGCCGAAGCTTGTGCCCGCCGTCACCAGCGCCATCCGCAGCGGCGGCGACCTCTGTGCCACCAACAGGTCCAGCGGCGCCGGCGATGCCAGCGGCGGCGCGGTGGCGGAGGACGCGGGCGCGGTGGTGGTCGGGCGACGACCATATGAAGCGGCCGCTCCGGATCATCCGTCTTCACCACGAGGGCATCTTCGGGAGCTAGTGGCAGCGCCTTGGCCGCCTGCATCAGCAATCCGGTTCCGAGACCAACGGCTGCGACGCCGCCGAGCATTCTCCGGAGCACGATGCGACGGTCGAGTTCATCCATATCCGGCACCTCGTTGTTGTTGCAGAGAGCTTCTTACCCAGCGGCGGCCAACCTCCCGATCAGGCCGATCGCTCGCGCTCGCCGGTCGCTCCGTCGTCCGGTATTTCGCCCGGCCGGTAATTCGGCAGCCGTCCCGCCGGAATGACCGCAAGCAGAGCAAGGCCGGCCATGATCAACAATCCGATCTTCAAAGCGCGCAGGCGCGCTTCGGTGTTGACCCGGACGGCTTCCTCGACCTGCTGCGGCGTACCGCTCGTACCTTCGAGCACACTGCGCAGCCGGTCATTGCTGACGAAGGTGATGTTGCCGAGGTCAACCTGGCTCTGAAGCTCCTTGGTAAGCACCGGACTGGCCGCGATCCTGCCGAGCGCGATCGTGCTCAAAAGACCGACCAACAGAGCTCCGGCCACCGCGGTGCCAACGGCAGCCGCCAGATTCTGCGTGGTTCCGCGCAAAGACCCGACATCCCCCGCCAACGCCTTGGGCGAAGCCGTGACCAGAACGTTGAACAGTAGTGTCACCAGCGAGCCCTGGCCAATGCCGAACAGCACGAGGCCAAGGAGAACGGGAATCTCGCTCCAATCGTTGCGCACGACGAAGGCGAGCCACAGCAACGCAACGGTGCAGAGGCCGAAGCCAAAGCGTCCGATCTGGCGGGGCGTCAGTTTGTCGTAGAGATTGACGATCAGCATCGCCGAGAGAAAGACGGTCAGATTGAACGGCATCATCGCGATCGCCGTCGCAATTGGCGAACGTCCCTGCACGATCTGGATGTAGAGCGGCACCGTGAAGTTCAGCGCGGCCTCGAGCGCCACGACCGCGAATAGCGCGTAGACCGCACACCTCTCCTCCGGCGAGTCGAGCACCTCCAACGCCAGCAGGGGCGTCTTCCCCGCGGCCTGCTGCCGATGCGTCCACATCAGGAATGCCTGCCCGAGCACGATGCCGAGCACGATCAGGATCGGCGCCGGCGAGACGCCCAGCAAGTCAAACGGCGCGTTGGGGGTCGCAAGGATCACCCCCCAACCGTTCAGATTATTGAATCCGAAGCTGATGAAAATGATTGCGCTCGCTGCCAGGGCGACGCCGATCAGATCGATTTGGACATCCGCGCGACCGCGGTCCGGCCGCAGGCGGAAACTCAGAGCGAACGCGATCGCCGAGGCAACGATGAGAATTGCAAACGCCGGCCGCCAGCCGATATAGGTGCCGAGCAGCCCACCGACGACAAATGCCAGCACGCCGGCGGCAGCCCTTGCCGAGCCCAGCGCACCAAGGGCGGTCGCCTGCTGGCGTCCGGCATAATTCTCGGCAATCAGCGCGACGAGCGAGGGCACGATCACCGCGCCCGCAGCGCCGCAAAGCGCCTGAGCGGAAATCATGACGGAGGCCGTGGGGCTGAACGTCATCGCGATCTGCGCTATCAGGAAAAGCACGACGGCACCGCGAAATACCTGCACCGCCCCGAACCTTTGGGCGAGCTTCGCGCCAAGCATCACGAACCCGGCCACAAGCATCGAGTAGGCCACGATTCCGGTCGCGACGGTGGTCGGCGGCACGCCGAAGCTGGCCACCATTCCCCCCATCGCGACCGGCAACGACGCGACGTTGAACGACATGATCATCTGGCCGACCGCAATCGCGATCATGGGCACCCATGATGCGCGCTCTTCCTGTTGAATGTCGCCGATCGAGATCGCTTGTGTTGCCATCGCGTCCTCCAACCTGCCCGGTGTTGCGATCGATCGAGCGACAGCTCCACCGATCCTCACAGCATCTGGTTTCACTCGTCCGGTTGGGACACGAACAGATCCATGCCCAGTCTTTGCGACAAGAACTTCGCGGCGAGCTGCCCTCGCACGCTGTTGCCGGCCGCATCCAGTGGCGGCCCGAAAGTGCCGAATCCACCTTTTCCCGGAGACACCGCGACGATGCCGCCACCGATGCCGCTTTTGCCGGGCAGACCGATGTCGTACAGCCAGTCGCCCGACGTCTCATACAGTCCGGCCGTGACCATGACGGCCAATGCATAGTGGCACACGGCCGCATCGACCACCCGCTGCCGGGTCACCGGATTCACGCCACCATCGGCCAGCGTTGCACCCATCACGGCCAGATCCCTGGCGCTCACATTCAGCGAACACTGCCGGGTGTAGAGATCGGTCGCCTGCCTGGCGTCGCAGAAGATGCGGTCGTAACTCTCCAGCAGCCGCGCGATGCTTCGGTTGCGAAAATTGGTCTTGGATGCCGATGCGTAGACTTCCTCATTGAGCGAAAGCTTGCGGCCCGCAAAGCGCGAGAGACCGTCATGGATGAACCGCCACTGCTCTTCCGCGTTCGAACCCGGCACGAGGCTTGTGGTCGCGATCGCGCCTGCGTTTACCATCGGGTTGGTGCGCCCGGCGCCATGCTCGATCGCCGCCAGCGAATTGAACGGCAGCCCGGTCGCATTCGCGCCCAGTTTTGCACGAGCCTCTTCGGGGCCGATGGCCTCGCACACCAATGCGAACACGAATGGCTTCGATACACTCATGATCGAGAATTCGTATTCGATATCGCCGGCGCCGTAGACGCGTCCGCTGGTACCGGCCACGCAGACGCCGAACAGTTCACTCGGCACCCTGGCCAGGGCCGGATAAACCTGCGAATTGGTCCCTTCGCTGTTCGACTTGAAGCGCAGATGCGCTTGAGACACGAGCTCCTGCACCATCTCGGGCTTGGGCAAGTGCCCAGTCGAGATGTAGGGCCGCTCCGCTTGTTCCGCGATCGAAGGCGGCCACATTGGCTCTCCTTCCGGATTTCGACCTTATTGCTTCAGGTCTTCTAGTCGGCAACCAGAAGTAGGCGCCCAAAAAACCACGGAGTCAACGATCCGCTCCCACAGCCTTTGCAATGCTTGCGTTGGGTCGAGACCACTTTACGACAAATGTGCTGAACGCATTGCATTTCGCGGAATTGCAGCATCGTTACGCGATACGGCACTCGATTGATTCATGCGACGTTTCGGCGCGGCTAGGTAAGCAAGATTGTCCAATCGCCCGCGACGCAATTGAATCAAAAGAGAAGTCATCAGCAACCAGCGATTTCCATCGTGGGCCCGCGAGAGTACGATCATCGTGTGCGGATGTGAGCCCGCTGTTTGGTCCAAGCAACACTGGCCCGCGGCGATGGTGGAATGACCGCATCACTTGCAGAGTGAGGTTGATCATGGTGGCGCGCGCAAGCGACGGACAGCTTCTGCTGGTAAAGAAGCTGGGTGGGCTCATCGCTATCGTTGTTGGCTGCTTGCTGACAGCAGTCGGTGTGACATTCGAATCGACAAGCACAATTGTCGTCGGTGTCCTGTTTCTTGTGCTCGGGGCGGCCCTGCTCACGCTCAAGATCATGAGACGCAATCAAAGTGGGCCGTTTGGATAGCCAAACGGATTCGCACGTTGGACGGCCTTTAACCGGATCGCCGCGCCTCCGCCGGCCGATGCCGCTTGTCCGTTCGAGCTCGCACCGGCGCGACCACAATCCCGCCCGAGCGTCAGCAAGGCCTGTCTAGCAGACCACGCCCTGCCCTAATCCCGGTGGTTGGCGCAGGATCGCGAATAGGCGGCGCGCTCGGCCTGGTTCAGGCCCGCGGCGGCGGCCTCGTCGAGACACCGGCTGACGCGGTCACCGAACGAGCTGCGCGGCCGCGAACGCAGGCTCGGCTGCGTCGGTGCATCCATCCTCGGGATCGCCGGCACCTCGATCCGCGGCGGCGGCGGAGGCTGGGGCACCGGCGGGTCCCACATCGAGCGGCCTGGCGGAGGGATTTGCGCAACGGCGCTCGCCGCGCCGATGGCCCAGAGCAAGGTGCAGGCAACAATCAAGGATCGCGTCATCAGCCATATCTCGTGACGCGCCGGCACAGGTTCAAGTGATTGCGGCGCACGTCAACGCTTCGCTTGATCTGCGAGTTCCCCGCCCTCGTCACGGCTTCTGGTAGATCACGTGACCCGCACGGATGGTGGAGCTCACTTTCGCGAGATTGCCGACGTCGCCGAGCGGATCGCCGTCGAGCACCACGAGATCGGCGTCGAAACCCTGCTCCACCCGTCCCTTCTTCGCGGCCTTGAAGAACCGCGCCGGATTGGTCGTCAGCGAGGCCAGCACCTGCCGCTCCGACAACACGCGGTGCATCAGCTGAAATTCCTGCGTGGTGTCGTACAGCGTAGTGAAGCCGACATCGGTGCCGAACAGCACCGTGCCGCCATTCTCCGAAAACTGCTTGAGCTGGTTGACGGTCGAAGCCACCAGACGGTTGGTGACGTTCGGATCGAGCACCACGGTGGTGAACAGCGACAGTGTGGGAACGAGCGCAGTCCCCTGCGCCTTGAACCGCGCCAGCTGATCCCCGGTGTAGCTGGGTTCGCCGGGTGTGGCGTGCGCGAGCACGTCGACGCCGGACTCGATCACCGTCTCGACGCCGACCTTGTTCTGCGGGTGTGCGAACACCGGCCTGCCCTGCGCATGCGCCACATCGACGGCTGCTTTCGCGATCGCCGGGTCCATGTTGACGACGGGCTTGTCGCCCATGAAGGCGCCGGTGAACAGCTTGATGCCGTCCTCACCCATCGCCAGCCAGTCGCGCGCCCATTTTGTGGCCTCCTCGGGCGTTGCGACTTCCGGAAGCTGCACCTCACGCGGGATGTAGACGGGGTGCCCGCCCTTCGGGAAGATGTTGCCGGCAAACAGGATGTTCGGGCCGGCGACTTCGCCCGCGACGATGCGCGTGCGCAGCGGCAACGTGTCCCTCGGATTGGAGCCGAGATCCCAGACCGTCGTAAAACCCCAGCGCGTCAGCATCTCCTGCATGTGCTGCGTCAGCGCCGCGGCGGGCGCTGCGCCTGAGTTGCGCCAGACATTCTGCGTGAAATGGACATGGCTGTTCCAGAAGCCGGCGACGATGGTCTTGCCGCTGCAATCGATCACGCGGGCATCCGGCGGCGCCTGGATGTCGCCGGACTTGCCGACCGCGCTGATGACGCCGTCGGTGACCACGATCACCGCATCCGGCAGCGCTTCCGCATCGGCCGATGCGTAGAGCGTGCCGCCGCGGAGCACGATGGTCTCGGCCTGCGCCGTCACCGTGGCGACAGCCGAGCCAATCAGGAAAAGCGCGACGCGCAGCCAGGTGCCGATCATGGAGAGTCTCCGTTGCAGGCCGGCAGAGGCCGGCGCGCGAAGATAGCCGCAAAGCGCGGAGCCGTTTGATCGTTCTTGCTGTCCGCGCCGGATAGCGGCGCCCCGACTGTCACTCCTCAGGCGCGTTCTCGATCGGGTCGAAGCGGTCGGCCTCGAGCCCGAGCAGATTCCAGGATTGCAGCATGTGCGGCGGCAGCGGCGCGGTGGCATCGATCACGCCGCCGCGCGGGTGCGGAATCACGATGCGGCGGGCGAGCAGATGCAGCCGGTTCTGCAGGCCGCCGGGCAGCTGCCAGTTCTCCTTGTTGAAGTATTTCGGGTCACCGACGATCGCGTGATCGATATGCGCCATGTGGGCGCGCAATTGATGGGTGCGACCGGTCACCGGCTTGAGCGACACCCAGGCGAGCTTGGTCGCCGAGGTCTCGACCACGGCATAATAGGTCACCGCGTGGCTCGCGCCCTCGTCACCATGCTCAGCGATCCGCATGATGCTGTCTTCCTCGCTCTCCTCCTTGGCGAGGTAGGTCGAGATGCGGCCCTGCTTCGGCTTCGGCACGCCGGCGACCAGCGCCCAGTAGATCTTGCGCGCGGAGCGATGGCGGAATGCGCCGGTGAGATGCGTGGCGGCGAAACGCGTCTTGGCGACCAAGAGGCAGCCCGAGGTCTCGCGGTCGAGCCGGTGCACCAGCCGCGGCTTCTGTCCCTTGGCGTCGCGCATCACCTCGAGCATCTGGTCGACATGGCGCGTCATGCCGGAGCCGCCCTGCACGGCGAGGCCGGCCGGCTTGTTCAGCACCAGCACGTCGTCGTCTTCGTAGAGCGTCATGTCCTTCAGCGCCTGCAGCGTCTTCGCCTCGGCCTCGGAGAGCGCGCCGGCCGTCTTCGGCGTGTCGAGCCGCAGCGGCGGAATCCGCACGCTCTGGCCCTCCTCGAGCCGGTCCTTGGAATCGGCGCGCTTGCCGTTGACCCTGAGCTCGCCCTTCCGGACGATGCGCTGGATATGGGAGAACGAGAGGCCCGGAAACCGCGCTTCGAGGAAACGGTCGACGCGCATGCCGTTCTCGTCGGAGGTGACGACAACGGTCTGCACCTTGGTCGGCAATGGCTGCTCGGCCGCGGCGGTCTTCGACGTGGCGGGCTCGGCCCGCTCCTGCCGGTCGCGGCGCGGCTCGGCAAAGCGCTGTGGCTTTCCGGCTGCACGGTGCGCGAACGGACGCTCGCCGGTCTTGCGCTCACCGGACTTGCGGTCGCCGAATTTGCGATCGTCCGGCTTGCGGCTGCGCTGCGCCGATCCGCTCTTGCCACGATCCTTAGCACGATCCTTGCCACGATCGCCGGCGCGGTCCCGGTCGCGGCCCTTGTCGCGCCCTTTGGCGCGGTCGCCCGGCGATGTGGTTCTTTTGATGCGACGGCTCATGGTGATTTTTCGGCTCCAGACCTGCATTGTGCCTAGCGCAAATGCCGCGAATCGTCACGGCGAAATCGGTGTGAATCCGGTGCAGCATCGGCCATGTTCGGCCGCATACGGCAATCGACGGGGGCCCTGGAATGAGACTGGCGATATCGGCTTTGGCGGCGGCCCTGATGCTCACGGACCCTGCGCTCGCCCAGCAAAGCCCGATGCCCGAAGCCGCGATGCCGGAAGATCTGGCCTGGAAGCTCCTGGAACTCGGCCGCGTCATCGACCCGCCCAAGACCGCCGCACTCTACGCGCCGCTGCAACAGAAGGAGCCCTATCAGGGCGTCAAGGTCGAGCGCGACGTCAAATACGGCCCCGCCGACCGGCATCTGCTCGACGTGTTCACGCCGGAGACGGCCTCACCACCACGGCCGGTGCTGATCTACATCCATGGCGGTGGCCTCATTGCCGGCAACAAACACGCCCCCGGCAGCCCGTTCTACGACAACATCATGCTGTGGGCGGTGAAGAACGGCTTCGTCGGCGTCAATGCCACCTACCGCCTGGCGCCGGCCTTTCCGTGGCCGGCAGGCGCGGAGGATATGGGCGCGATCGTGCAGTGGGTTTCGGAAAACATCGCCTCCCGCGGCGGCGAGCCCAGGCGCATCTTCCTGATGGGCCAATCGGCCGGCGCGATCCATGTCGCGAGCTATGTCTCCCATGGCGAATTCCACAAGGTGAAGGGCGGCGGGCTTGCCGGCGCGATCATGGTGTCCGGCATCTATGATCTGACGGCCTCGCCGGTCGGCGACGCCGAGCTCGCCTATTACGGCCCCGACCCCTCTCGCTATGCCGAACGCTCCTCGCTGCAAGGCCTGGTCGCGAGCCCGATCCCGTTCCTGATCACCGCGGCCGAGCTCGATCCGCCGCGCTTCGTCGAGCAGTTCGAGCTCATGAAGCAGGCGAGCTGCAAGCGGCAGGCCGGCTGCGCCCGCAGCTTCATGCTGCCGCAGCACAGCCACATGTCGGAGGTCTATGCGATCAACACGCCGGACACGCGGCTGACCGATGAGATTTTGGAATTTGTGAAGAGCGTCAAGTGACGCGCCAGAGCAATATGAAGTTATGGCCCGTTGCAGCGCGCGCTGCCAAAATATCGAGAACAACCCCATGCAAAGTAGCCGGCGGCGATCAGCGTGGCACTAAGCAACTTGACACGTCGGGCAAATCAGGAATATATTTCTAATATTCCGAAGTTGCGCAAGTGTTCCTCGCCCGAAGGTGTTGCACATGGCATTGGCGAGCTTCCGCAACTGACGCTTCCACGCCGCAGGTGGCAACGGGAGCGCACGTTACTCGTGGCGCGGCCCAATCTCATGTTGCTCTGGGCCGTGTACCCATAAAACCGTAGGCGTGACTCTACGTCCGCTTTGTCCCGATAGCGACCAAGTTCGTGCAGCAACGCAAGATGTCGCGATCGGCCACTTCCGGACTCATGCGCCGCAGAAAAGCAGGCTCATTTGATCAAGGTCGTCGGCGCTGTCAGCAGAGTCTGGTGAGATGGAGATCCTTCAACCGCCAAATCCTGCGAGCCGCTCAATGAACCAGAACGCAGCCGTGACGCCGATCGCATAGCTCGTAACCGGGACAGTGGCGTGTCTGATCCTTGGCGAAACGCCAAAGCGTCGGGTGCAAAACAATGCCCCGAGCACGGCACCGATGAAAATCAATTGCCCGATCTCCACGCCGACATTGAAGGAGAGCAGCGCAAGTGGGATATCGCCTTGTGGCAGTCCGATATCCGTCAACGCGCTGGCAAAGCCCAGCCCGTGCAGCAGGCCGAAGGAGAAGGCCACGATCCATGGCCGTCGTAAGGTTAAGCTGGTCTTACCCTGCTGCATGCGAACAATTTCACACGCCAGCAGCAGAATGCTCAGCGCGATCATGGCCTCGACAGGCGGCCCCGGCACATGCACCACCCCCAGCGTGGCCAGACTGAGCGTAATTGAATGGGCAACCGTGAAGGCGGTGATGGTCCACAGCAGCACCCGTCCATTACGCACGATCAAAATGAGAGCGAGCACGAACAGCAGGTGATCGAAACCGAACAGAATGTGCTCGACTCCGTGCAGGACATAGGCTCCCGCCACCGCGAGCATTCCGGGCGCGGCCGCGATCTCAATCCATGGGCGGCTTGGCCGTACCAAGATGGTCGAGACAGTGCCGTCACGCATCTGCACGCGCACCAGCACCTCTGTGATTGTCAATTGCAGGCCCGCGAACTCGATGCGCCCTCCCAGTCCGTTTGGCCCCGCCTCGACCCAGCGACGTTCGACGAGCGAGTCCGAGAGCTCGCTCACAACGGGATCCTTCAGGTTCTTTACACGGTCCGGAAGCTTGAGGACGACCGGCAGACGCATGCCCGACAGGACGGGCGTTCGCCACAGAACCTCGTACTGGCCCGGCGCTGTCTCCTTGAGCGCGAGATAGGCGGGGCGAATCTCATGGGCGCAGGCGGACCGACAGGCGCAAAACGCCAGCAGCAGGGCTACAATAACGCCGATGAAAGGACGGACGGCGCTCACTGGGGATAGACCCCGGCCGGGATGGACTGCATGACCGTTTTCGGGTCGAATTTTCGGGGCGGCGGCGCGCCTTCAGGCGGTGGCGCCGGCAGCAACACGGTGTATTTCGCGCGCAATTCGTCATAGGCCTTTTTCGTCGCCTGCGCCTTCCGGTCGCTGAGCCAGACCCGTTTCACATCGGCCTGAATCTCGTCGAAGGGCGGCGTGCGCGCTGGAATCTGCGTATCGACGAAAATCAGATGCCATCCGTAACCGGATTCAATTGGACCCTGCCAGGAGCCCGTCGGGAGGTTGAGTACGGCGGTCGCAAAGGAAGGTCCGAATTCCTTGAAGAGATATTCGGGCGTGCGATCGCGATAATATTCTTGCAGCATGAACGGATCGGCGCCTGCGAGTTTCGTATCTTGCGGCTGGCGATTTAGTTCCGAGAGCGCCTTCTCGGCGTCCGCGTGCGCGTTGTCGCCGCGGCGGTCGGGCGAGAAATAGAGATGCCGGAAGCTGGTGCGCGGTGGCTCCACGAATAGCCTTTGGTTCTGTTCGAACCATGCTTTCAGTTCGGCGGCGCTTGGCTCGTGCGCGGCGGCCACGTCCTCGGCGAGGAACTGCATTTTCTGCGCCATGCGCCGCCTGATGATCTCGTCGTCCTTGTCGAGCCCCATCGCGACGGCTTCGCGATAGAATATCTCCTCCTTGACGTTGGTTTCGACGAGACGGTCGAGTTCTTGCAGTGTCGGCTCGCGGCCCCATTGCGACTGAAAAAGCGTGGCGAGGCGCGCGAGTTGATCGTAGGTCAGAACAATCTGCCTTGAAGGCGCCTGAGGAGCCGGAACGGAGGCTTGAGCCTGTGCTGTCGGGGCCGGTCCCGATGGCGGCAAGAAACGATAAAACGCGAACAGGGCGGCGCCGATTACAAAAAAATGGACCAGAGGCTCGCGCAAGAAACGGGACACAAGGAACTCCACGAAACGTGAACTATTGGATGCGCACGCCCGCCTCCGCCGCGCGCTGGAGATAGACAGTGATGGCGAAGTGACTGGCGGGGTCCAATTCCGGATTTGCCTTGACGATCGCGAAATAATCCGCCGCAGCATCCCAATAGCCCCAGTCCGCCAATTGCGGGGCGACGAAGCCGGCCATGGCCGGGCGCCGTTTGATGAAACTACGATAGGCTTCAATGATGCGCGCACGCGGCACTGCACCGTTGGCGTCGCCGAGAACCTTGAGCGCCAGAAGCGCGGCCTCGATTTCAGGCATTGTCCGGCTGCGGTCGCCGAACACCCGCGTTTCGATCCATTCGACGCGGGAGGCGCCGTCGAGTTGGAGGTCGGCGGCGAATAGCGCCGCGAGGTCTCTTGCGTCGTGGAACGCCAACGCCGCTTCGAGGCGGGCGCCGAGGCCCTTGGCTTCCACAGCGCCGCCGGCAAAGCCGAGCAACATCAGATAGGCGGCGCGGCGCGACGAAAGTCTTGGATCGTCGATCCAACCGGTGACTTTGGCCGGCTCGATTTTCGATCGCGCCGCATCAATCGCCGCATAGGGTGCACGGGCAAGTTCTCCCCAGGCGAGGCGCGCTGCCAGGGGATTGGCGATTTCCAGATAGGGCAGGACGAGCGCTACCCTTTGGCGCCAGCCGGCGTAGGTGAGGATGTCCGCCGTCGCGGGCGTCATCGGCCATGAACGCTGAGGGGCGTCGCCGCCGATTTCGCGCGTGGCGACAATCGCGCGGAGCCATTCCGCGTAGGCCCGTGGGATAGAGCCCAGGCTTGTCCAACCGGCGTCGGCGGCGCTGTGCACCAACAACAACGCCTCGCCGGCAGGAACGGTCATCGCGTTTCCGGCGACAGGGTCGGCGATGATCGCGCCGTCCATGTCTTTTCCCTTGACGACCGCGACCACCTGCAATGGGCTGCCATCAGCTTCCGGTGCGGCGAGCACGGCACGGTCCGCTGCATCGAGCCGCGTGCCCTCGGTCAGCATTTGCCGCGCGGCTTCATAGCAGAGCGGGCACGCCGCCGCGCCCATCGACGAAATCAGCAGCAACAGAATCGGCAGGCTGCTTCGAAGCCGCTCGAGCGCCGCAGCCCTCGTTCCTTTCCCCGGCGTCAATCGTGTCATCAGCGCAAGTTGTTCAGCGGATTCAGTTCTCTGATCGGCGGAATGATTTCATAATTGGCGTAGCCGAACTCGTTGCTGCGCGCGCCATAATATTTGTCGCCGAGCTTATAAACGCTGACCTGGATCGCCGTGCCGACCATGTCGGTGACGAGCTTGCCGTTATTGATGTAATAGGGCTTGGTCGCGCCGAGATAGCTGCTGCCCGCGATATCGCCTAGCGCGCTCGGCTGCATTTCGCCCTTGCCGCCGTAGGCGAAGCGGGTCTGAGCCTGGTTGGCGGCGAATTTCGACGTCTCATAGGCCGGGTCGATTGGCGTCAGCGGCTTGGCGGGGTCTGCGCCGTCTGACGCGCCGAAGACCATTCGCATCTTCACGCCGGTCACGTTGTTTTGCAGGTACGGCGATTTTCCGACAAGCAAACCCTTGAGTTCGCTGTCGCCAAGCGCGACCGCGCCCTGCTTCATGAGATCGTCCACGGTCGGCCCGGCCTTGGCCGTCTTCCGCACGTCTTCGCTTGGCGTGTACCAGATCGGCGAACTCCAGGCGCGCTCCTGCTGGGTCGAGGCCACGACGTCCGGCGGGGCGATGCCAAGTTTCGCAGCCTGGATCGTCGTCCACCGCGGCGTCGGGATTTCGAGCACGCGGGCGTAGTAGAATGCGTGCAGGCTCGGATCGAATTCCGGATCGGTCCAGACCGTCTTCAGTTCGACGGCGCCTATTGTGTTGGTGTAGGTTCCCTTGCCGATATTGACCGTGTTGCCAACCGGCGGCACGATGCCGGTGTATTTGTCCGGCTCGCGGTCGCCCGCCCAGGCGACGTCGAAGACTCTCTCGAAGCTCTGGCCACTCTTGGTCCAGCCCTTGACGACTTGGATGCGGTCGAGATTCCCGGAGCTCGGGTCCTTGAGCGCCCAGACGACGAAGGACGGCGGTTTCGCGCCGGCGGGCATCGGTTGCAAGTCGCCGCCCATCGGCACGCCTTGATCATAGGCCGTCGTGACCCAGGCCTGATCCTTCAGCCAGTCCGGCGCGATCTTCAGACGCTTCTGCTCATCGGTCACGTCCTTCGCGTAATTCCAGCCGCCGAAGAAGCGCACCTTGATGTGCGGGCCACTGACCGCAAAAGTCTCCTTGCGCTTCATGGCGTTGAAGATCGATTCGCGGGTGTTTTCTTCCGCCCAGACGCCCGTCAGGCCGGCCGTAGTGATGTTGCGGACGTCGATGCCAGACAACAACAAACCAGCCATGCGGCGTTCGACCGTGCCGTCGAGACTGCCGAGGGTGCCGAAATAATTGTCATGGCGGTAAGGCGTGGCCGTCGAGTGAGAATCCGACGCCGCGCCGAAGCCGAATTTATAAGGATTGAAACCTTTGGCGTCTTGGAGGGCGATGCCATCCTTCAGCGCCTGGCGGGCATAGCTGCCGACAATGTGCGGAATGCGCCCTTCGGGATCGCCGAGCAGAAACGCAAAAATTTCGTAGCTGGCGAATTCGTCATTCGGCGAGAGCAATGGATGAGTTTCGGATTGCCCCTTGGTCTGCTTCAGCTCGATCAATGGCTCGTTGCGCATGCGATCTTCGGCATAGGCCCGATCGATCGGGCGACCGTGCAGATCGACCTCGGTTGGATACATGCGCCCGTCCGAAAGATTGGCGTTATGCGAAATCGCCAGCAATTCGTTGCCGGCCTTGCGCTGGCTATCCATCCATTTCCAAAGGTCTGTCGGGTCGGTCGAGTCAAGCGCGCTGTACGGCGCGGTCGGGATATGTTTGCAATCCTTGAAGAAAATGTTGCGGTGGAGGTTCATGCTGTTGGGCATCGACGTCCACTCGTAGGAGCAGAAGGCCGTAAACTTGCCCGGTTCGTTGGCCTTTTCGGCGAAATCGACGGCTTTTTGCCAGACCGAGTGCGCAATCTCCGGATCCATCAGCGCTTGGTTAGGCGTAGGAAGGCCCACCAAAGTGACCGCGGCGAGGTAAACTCTCTGTTGTTCTTCCGGAGTGTTGCCCTTCAAAATGAATTGCTGCGCCGCGGGGACTTTGCTGATCGGCGACGATGGATCGTTGGCCAGACTGACGATGCCCACATATTCGGAATGATCGGTGACGCCGGCGAAATCCAATGGGGTTTCAATCTTGATGTCATAGCCCAGCGGATGCTTAATCGTTTGACCCTTGAAATATTTGTAGGAGTCGCCGGGGTCGCCCCGGTTGCCAAACGTCCAGGCGTCGAGCGAATAGCCAGTGTGGATGTGGGTTTCGCCGAAATAGGCGTCGCGTTCGGGATTGCGCTGCTGAGCCTGCGCGGGCAAAGACACAAAGCCGATTATGCCTGCTGCCAAGATTGACTTCGCGAAATGGCTTTGCCTGGAACGACTTTGTTCAGAAATGAACTTCATCATCGCCTCCCAGCTAAGTCTCGAGTGCTGCAAAGAATATATAGCTCAAATAGAGTCGGCGGTTCGGCGGTGTGGCTGGCCCGTCCCAGAGATCATCTGAACGGGAGAGCCGAACTTCCTTTGATTTAGATCAAAGCAGGTCCGCTGGATGATCGAAGGTGCCAAAATTCTCGAATGACCGCTGCGGGTCAAACGCGCCGCTTGGCCGGTTGAAGCGACCCAAGCTACGTCTCAAACGGTCCGAAAAGCCGCCGAGAAGCAACCGCAACGATGCGATCTGCTTCAGCCCCTATCTCTACCGTGCTCGCAACCAGGTCGAGCGGTTCTTCAACAGGATCAAACAATGTCGTCAGGTGGCGACGCGCTATGACAGGCTTGCTGCCAACTACCTTGCTTTCGTTCAACTCGCGTCGATCAGGCGCTGGCTGCGCCTTTATGAGTCCGCGTCCTAGCTCCCGCCGCGCTCCTTGCGCAGCCGCTGCCAATAATCCAGCCGCTTGCGGATCTCGCGCTCGAAGCCGCGGTCGGGCGGATCGTAGAAGGTCTGGCGGCCCAGCGCTTCCGGGAAGTAGTCCTGGCCGGAGAACGCGTCGGGCATGTCGTGATCATACTGATAGCCGGAGCCGTATCCCTCCGACTTCATCAGCTTGGTCGGCGAATTCAGGATGTGCTTCGGCGGCAGCAGCGAGCCGCCCTGCTTCGCGGTCTGCATCGCCGCGCCGAACGCGGTGTAGACCGCGTTCGATTTCGGCGCGGTGGCGAGATAGACCACGGCCTGCGCGATCGCGAGCTCACCCTCCGGCGAGCCCAGGAAATCATAGGCATCCTTGGCGGCGTTGCAGACCGCCAGCGCCTGCGGATCGGCAAGGCCGATGTCCTCGACCGCCATGCGCACCACGCGCCGCGCCAGGAACAGCGGATCCTCGCCGGCGTCGAACATGCGCGCGAGATAATACAGCGCCGCATCCGGATCGGAGCCGCGCACCGACTTGTGCAGCGCCGAGATCAGATTGTAGTGGCCGTCGGCCGACTTGTCATAGATCGGCGCGCGGCGTTGCAGGATGGCCTGCAACTGCTCGGCGTTGAACACCTCGCCCTTGCGGGCGGCGCGCCAGACTTCCTCGGCCAATGTCAGCGAGGCGCGGCCGTCACCATCGGCCATCCGCACCAGCACGGCGCGGGCTTCCGCATCGAGCGGCAGCGGCTTGCCCTCGATCTTCTCGGCATTGGCAAACAGTTTCTCGATCGCCGCCGTATCGAGCGAGTGAAACACCAGCACGCGGGCGCGCGACAGCAACGCCGCGTTGAGCTCGAACGATGGATTCTCCGTGGTGGCGCCGACCAGCACCACCGTGCCGTCCTCCATCACGGGCAGGAAGGAATCCTGCTGCGCGCGGTTGAAACGATGCACCTCGTCGACGAACAGCAGCGTGCCCTTGCCGGTCTCACGGCGGGCCCGCGCGGCATCGAACGCCTTCTTGAGATCGGCGACGCCGGGGAACACCGCGGAGATCTGCTCGAAATGCAGCTCGGTGGCGTCGGCCAGAAGCCGCGCCACGGTGGTCTTGCCGGTGCCGGGCGGTCCCCAGAACACCAGCGAGCCCAGCGTGCGTGTCTCCAGCATCCGCGTCAGCGCGCCGTCGGGGCCGAGGATGTGATCCTGGCCGACGACATCGGCCAGCGTGCGCGGGCGCAGCCGGTCCGGCAGCGGGTGTGGCGCGTCCTGCTCCATTCCCGCCGCCGCGAACAGGTTGCTGGCCTCGCGCGGTTGCTTCGGACTCACTTGGGACTCACTTGCGGTTCACCTTTGGGCTCATCCGCCGAGCGTCACGTTGATCTGCTGGCCGCCGCGCACCAGCGTGATGCGCCAGACCCGCGACCCGGTCTTCGAGGCCTTCTCGAGGTCGCTGGTCCGCGCAATCTTCTCGTTGTTGACCGCGAGGATGATGTCGCCCTTCTGGAAGCCGACATTGGCGGCGGTGCCGTCATCGGCGAGCTCGGTCACCACGACGCCTTCGGCGCCGGCGTCGAGATGCAACTCATCGGCCAGCGCCGGCGAGATGTTGGCGACCCTGGCGCCCTGGAACGGCGAGCGCGCGGTCAGCACGATTTCGTCGCGATTGGTGTCGGGCGCCGTCTCCAGCGGCACGGTGAGCTTCACCGGCTTGCCGGCGCGCTGCACTTCGATCTCCGCGTTGCCGCCGAGCGGACGGGTCGCGAAGCGGTAGTCGAACGCGTTGGGATCGTCGATCGGCGTGCCGTCGATCCCGACGATCAGGTCGGAGAGCTTGAGCCCGGCCTTCGCCGCTGGGCTGTTCGGCGCGACGTTGGCGACCAGCGCGCCGGACGGCAGCTTCAGTCCCAGCGTCTCCGCGATCTCCGGCGTGACCGCCTGCAGCCGCGCGCCGAGCCATGGACGCTTCACCGCCTTGCCGCCGCTCTTGGCGGAGGCCACCACCACCCGCACCATGTTGGCGGGAATCGCAAAGCCGATGCCCTGCGAGCCGCCGGAGCGCGAGAAGATCGCGGTGTTGATGCCGGCGAGTCGGCCGGTCATGTCGACCAGCGCGCCGCCCGAATTGCCGGGATTGATCGCCGCGTCGGTCTGAATGAAGAATTGATAATCCGTGATCCCGACTTGAGTACGCGCCAGGGCGGAGATGATGCCGTGCGTCACGGTCTGGCCGACGCCGAACGGATTGCCGATCGCCAGCACGACGTCACCGACCTGCAGCTGGTCGGAATTGGCGAAGTCGAGCGTTGCGAATTTTTCCTTGTTGGTGTTCTTCAGCCGCAGCACCGCAAGGTCGGTGCGGCTGTCCTTCAGCACGATCTCCGCCTCGTATTCGCGCTTGTCGGCGAGCGAGACCTTCACCTGGTCGGCGCCCTCGATCACGTGATTGTTTGTGACCACGAGCCCGGAGCCGTCGACCATCACGCCGGAGCCGAGCGACCGCTGCATCTGTTCGGGCTGCTGTCCCGGCACGCCGAAGAACCGGCGAAAAATCGGATCGTCCAGGAACGGATTGCGGTTCTGCACGGTCTTGGCGGCGTAGACATTGACCACCGCCGGCTGCACCCGCTGCACGATCGGCGCATAGGACAATTGCAGCTCGGCCTGCGAGGACGGCACGCGGCGCTCCTGCGCCGCGGCTGCGGAAAGATTCCCCATGAAGGCCAACGTGCACAGAGCGGATACGGCAGCAAAACGGACGGGTCGGAGCATTCTCACCTCTCGTGGAAACGCCGGAATATAGTCGTGTTCGCCAGGCAATTGAAGGGCGCCGGGCCGGATAACTGGCCCCCCGCCGGACCGGTGCACAACCCGCGGCCACCGCGTTGAAGCGCGCCGCCAAGCTTCTATGATGGCTGTCATCTCACTGCGCCGCTCCTCTTGTTGCCTGCGGACCACAAGCGGAACTGCGATGCCCGGAAGCAGTGTCGTGCGTCAGTCACGATACGCTCCTAGGACCGTTCGGTGAGTGGGGACTTCAAACACAACAGGGGTGCACAATGGGTGCGACAAAAGTTGGTGCAATCGCCATCGGCCTGGCAGGGGCGCTCGCCGCCTCGCCGGCCTATTCACAATCGGCCGGAGGCGGCAGCGATGCGGAGATCGCGCTGCTGAAGCAGCAGCTGAAGATGCTCGAGCAGAAGCTCGACAGACTGCAGAAGCAGACCAACGCCAATACCGCAACCGCGGCCAGCGCAAACGCCAATGCGAAGGCGGCGGATGCCAAGGCCGCGCGGGTGGCGAGCGCCAACGCCGCGATCCCGGTGAAGGGCCCGGTCGCGCCGTCCGGCGTCGTGGTGACGATGCCGAACAACCGGCCGACGATCTGCACCGCCGACGAACAGAACTGCGTCGCGATCACGAGCCGCGTGCACTGGGATGTCGGCGGCTACGACTATCGTCCGAACACCGCAGGCACCTCACCGCAGAAGCTCGACAGCGGCGAGAACGTCCGCCGCGCACGCATCGGCATCGTCGGCAAATTCTTCGGCGACTGGAATTACTCGCTGATCTACGATTTCGGCGGCTCGTCCGACGGCTTCGGCGGCGCGGCGCCGGGATCGCTGCCCGGCGGCGGCACCTCGGGCATCGAGAATGCGTTTCTGAGCTACACCGGCTTCAAGCCGTTCGGCGGCAAGATGGCGATCGAAGGCGGCATCATGGACGTGCCGTGGACGCTCGACGAAGCGACCAGCTCCAACGACATCCTGTTCATGGAGCGCGCCTCGGTCGGCATCATCGCCCAGAACATCGCCGCAGGTGACTTCCGTTCGGCCGCCGGCACCCGCTGGTGGAACGACCAGTTCTGGATCGGCGGCTATGTCACCGGACCGACGTCGGGCGCCATCCACTCCGCGTCCTCGGCCTCGCCGGCCGGCACGTCCGAGCAGTATGGCGGGGTCATCCGCGTCGCCGGCAATCCGATCAGCGGCAAGAACTATTCGGTGCATATCGGCGCCGATGCGGAATGGCTGGTGCAGCCGCCACGCAACCAGCTGACGCAGGCGCAGACGCTCACGCTCAGCGACCGGCCCGAGCTGCGCATCGATCCGACGACGCTGATCTCGACCGGTGCGATCGCCAACGTCTCCGGCGCGCAGGTCTACGGCGTCGAGGCGGCCGCGACCTATGGTCCGTTCATCGCACAGGGCGAATATTACTGGTTCAATGTCGATCGCTCCGCGAACACCGGATTGCCGCCGTTCGGCGCGCCGAGCCTGAAGTTCGACGGCGGCTACGCGCAGGTCGGCTACGTGCTGACCGGCGAGAACCACGCCTACAATCCGGCGACGGCCTCCTATAGCGGTATCAAGCCGCATGATCCGTTCTCGCTCGCCGGCGGCGGCATTGGCGCCTGGGAAATCGCCGGCCGCGTCAGCACGATGGACCTCAACGATCAGATCGCGCAGGCGGTCGGCATCGCGGGCGGACGGCAGACTGTCTACACCGCCGCGCTGAACTGGTACGTCAACAACAACGTCCGCTTCATGCTGAACTACCTGCACGGCGATATCGCCAAGCAGGCCTCGGCGACTTCGACTGCGGACGTCGGCTCGAAGTTCGACGCGGTCGCGCTACGCACGCAGGTCGCGTTCTGAGGCGATCTGAGCTGAGACGAACTCATAGACGGCCGGGGCATCGCTCCGGCCGTTTTTGTTGCTCTGAAATGCGTGAAATCATCGAGCCGTAGCGGCATCGAAACTGCGGTCCCTCTCCCGCTTGCGGGCCGGGCTATCGCATTTCGTGGCGGTGCCCTCGTGGCCATCCTTCGAGACGCCCGCCTTCGGCGGGCTCCTCAGGATGAGGTCTTGTTTTGCGGCACAATAGTAGACCCTCATGGTGAGGAGCGCCGCTTGCGGCGCGTCTCGAACCACGAGGCCCAGCACTTGCGCAGTCGCCAAGGGGCATATGCGATAGCCTGCCCAGGAGGGGGAGGGCCAGGGTGGGGCTCTCTCCACGAGTCACATTGTGGAAAGAGCCCCCACCCGCATCGCATAAGATGCGATGCGACCTAAGAGCAAGCTCCGCTTGTCTTGACCCCGCAAGCGGGAGAGGTGCAGCGGAGTTTGCCGCACGACCAGTTCAACTGCACCTCAGCCCTAGGCCGCGCGCTTCTTCTTCACAACGACCTCCGGCGCCGGCGCGCAGGACAGCCGCTCCTGATGGCCCTCGCCCCAGGCCTTCAAAATATCGATCACCGGGCGCAGGCTCTCGCCGAGTTCGGAAAGCGTGTATTCGACCCGCGGCGGCACCTCGGCATAGACCTTGCGGATCACGAGGCCATCGTCCTCGAGCGCGCGCAGCTGCTTGGTCAGCATGCGCTGGGTGATGCCGGGCATCCGCTTCCGCAGCTCGCCGAACCGCTGGGTGCCGGCCTGCAAGTGGTACAGGATCACGCCCTTCCATTTGCCGTCGATCAGGTCCAGCGCTGCCTCGACCGCGCAGCCCGGGCGGCGCGCAAAATTCTGCCGTTTCATGGGATATTTCCCAATAGTATACAAACAGGGACTAGTTCCCTGTTTTTACAGTACTTGCCAAAAGGACGCCAGCGCGACAGGTAAGACGGCAGGCAATCGCCCACCACGGAGACCAGGCATGAAGGCCGTCGGATACCAAAAATCGCTGCCGATCGAGGCGGCGGATTCGCTCGTCGATTTCGAGATCGCCAAGCCCGAGCCGAAGGGGCGCGACATCCGCGTCGCGGTGAAGGCCATCTCGGCCAATCCGGTCGACTACAAGGTGCGCAAGCGCGCGGCGCCGACCGACGGCGGATACAAGATCCTCGGCTTCGACGCGGCCGGCGTGGTCGACGCGGTCGGGCCTGAAGTCTCGCTCTTCAAGCCCGGCGACGAGGTGTTTTACGCGGGCTCGATCCTGCGCCAGGGCACCAATTCGGAATTTCACCTGGTCGACGAACGCATCGTCGGCAACAGGCCGGCGTCGCTGTCCTTCGCGCAGGCCGCCGCCTTGCCCCTGACCTCGATCACCGCGTGGGAGCTGCTGTTCGACCGGCTCGGCGCGGTGCCGGGCAAGAGCCTCGATCCGCGCACGCTACTGATCACCGGCGGCGCCGGCGGTGTCGGCTCGATCCTGATCCAGCTTGCGCGCCGCCTCACCGGGCTGACCGTGGTCGCGACCGCAACGCGGCCGGAGTCGCAAAAGTGGTGCCGCGATCTCGGCGCCCATGCGGTGATCGACCACTCGCAGCCGATGAAGGAGCAGATCGAAAAACTGAAGCTGCCGCCGGTCGGCCTCGTCGCCAGCCTCACCTTCACCGACCAGCACTACAAGTCGATCGCCGACTTCATCGCGCCGCAGGGCAAGTTCGGCCTGATCGACGATCCGCCGGAATTCAACGTCGCCGCGTTCAAGGGCAAGGCGGTGTCGGTGCACTGGGAATCGATGTTCACGCGTTCCTCGTTCCAGACGCCTGACATGATCGCGCAGCATCATCTGCTCAACGATGTCGCCGACCTGATCGACAAGGGCGTGCTGCGCACCACGCTCGACCAGACCTTCGGTACCATCAACGCCGCGAACCTCAAGCGCGCCCACGCTTTGCTGGAAAGCGGCAAGTCGCGCGGCAAGATCGTGCTGGAAGGCTGGTAGACGGGTGGGTTAGGCCTGCTGCGTTACGGCTCTACCTCCGCCGTCATTGCGAGGAGCTCGCGACAAAATTGCGAAGCAACTTTGCGCTGAAGCGACGAAGCAATCCGCCCAACCGCGTTTGCGGGCAGATGGATTGCTTCGCTTCGCTCGCAATGACGGCTGGGCGCAGGATCCGTGGAGAAGCAGCTGCAACGCAGTAAGAGCAGCAAACCCGCCCACCGCACCTCGCGAGATATCCCCACAGGCCGGCGGGTGGCTTTTGCCAAAGCCACAGCATCGCCTGTATGATTTGCGCAACGATCACCCCGTCCTCAATCCAACCGCGCAAGACGTGGCTGGAGCGGTGGTGACGCCCCAAGGGAATACATGGGGGATGGGAGGAAACCGATGAATTTGCTCACGGCCGATCCGTCGCGGATCGATCCGGAGTGGATGACGCGGGCGCTGCGCGAAGCCGGTGTAATCGACCAGGTCAGGGTCGTCGATCTCGCGTGCAAGCCGGTCGGCAATGGCCTCGTCGGCGACAGTTATCGATTTCGTCTGACCTATGACGGTGACGAGCCGAACGCTCCCTTGAGCGTCGTCGGCAAATTCCCGGCCGCGGATCCCGACAGCCGCCGCTCCGGTTCCGCGCACACGCTCTACGTCCGCGAGGTCGCGTTCTATCGCGAGCTGGCGGCGACCGTCGCCATTCACACCCCACGGCCGATCCTGGCCGAGATCGATCCGGCAACCGACGATTTCACGCTGATCCTGGAGGACCTCGCGCCGGCGCGCGCGGGTGATCAGCTCGCCGGATGCGTGATCACGGACTGCCTGACAGCGATGACCGAGGCCGCGGCGTTGCATGCGCCGCGATGGAACGACCCGAGCCTCGATGCGGTGCCATGCTTCGTGGTGGCCGCAAGCCGGCGCAGAGACCTTCGCGCGGTGCTGCCCGGCATCATCGGTCACTACAAGGAGCGATATCGCGGCGTGATCGAGCCGGAATTCCTTGATCTGATCGACCGGCTTCCGGACGCGCTATCGCGCTACCAGTCCGATCGATCGGCGCCGCGAACCCTCCAGCACGCGGATTTCCGGCTCGACAACATGCTGTTCGACGTCCGCGGCAATACCCATCCGATGGCGACGCTGGACTGGCAGACGCTGACAGTGGGCCCAGGAATCGTCGACGTCGCCTATTTCCTCTCGGCCGGTATCGACCCGATCGAACGGCGGCTTCATGAGGCCGACCTGGTGCGGTTCTATCATTCGGAACTGATCCGGCGCGGCGTGCGGGACTATGACTGGGATCGTTGCTGGCGGGATTACCGGCGCTACACGCTGCATGGCATCATGATGGGCGTCGTCTCCGCCCTCAGCGTGCAGCGCTCCGAGCGCGGCGACGCGCTGTTCCTGAAAATGACCCGCGGCGCCTGCGCGCAAGCGCTGGACCACAACAGTTTTTCATACTGGCAGGACTGACGCGCTATCGAGCGAAGTGGATACAACGCGTCAGGACAGCGAAAGGGATCGGCGTGCTTAACAAACTGGACGACTTCCCCATCCACCAGACGCCGGAGCCGATCGCGGTTCCTTCGACCAGCGACCGCAATGTCTATGACCGGACATGGTTCAATGGCTACACCGCCGACGGCGCGTATTATTTCGGCATCGGCATCGCGATCTACCCGCACCGCAAGATCCTCGATTGCGCCTTCAGCGTCGCGGAACGCGGCGGACGGCAGCACTGCTTCTACGGCTCGCGGCGCGCCCCGATCGAGCGCACCGAGATGCAGGTCGGTCCGTTCAGGCTCGAAGTGCTCGAACCGATGCTGCGGACCCGGGTCGTGCTCGACGACAATGCGACGGGCCTCGCCTGCGACCTGACCTTCTCCGCGCGCACCGCGGCGATCCAGGAAGCGCGCCAGACGCTTTGGTCGGGCGACCGCCGCGCGATGGATTCGACCCGGTTCGACCAGTTCGGCCGCTGGAGCGGCGTCATCAGCCACCCCGACGGCGGGATCAAGGTCGACGATCGCACCTGCTACGGCACCAAGGATCGCTCCTGGGGCGTGCGCAATGTCGGCGAACGCGACGTCGGAGGCGCGCCGATGCCGCCGCCGAGCGTGTTCTTCCTCTGGGCGCCGCTGGTCTGGGACGACCACATCTCGCACGCGATCTTCTTCGACGGGACGCAGGGCGAGGCGCTGGTCCGCGAGGGCATCACCGCGCCGCTCTACCGAAGCGAGGCCGAGATCCCCGGCGTGGTCGACGGCCTCGACCGCCGCATGGCGACCGCGCGGCATCGCGTCAAATACGTGCCGAACACCCGGCTCGCGCAGTCGGCTGAAATCGACCTCGTCGATATCGACGGCCACACCGCGACCATCGCGCTCGACCCGATCCTCAAATTCCAGATGAAGGGCCTCGGCTACGGCCATCCGCAATGGGGCCAGGGCATGTGGAAGGGCGAGCTCGAGACCGGCGGCGAGTCGTTCGATCCATCGACGCTCGACCCACTGGCCCGCGAGAATGTGCACGTGCAGCAGGTGGTCCGCGCCCGCCAGGGCGGCCACACCGGAATTGGCGTGCTGGAGCAGATTTGCTTCGGCCCCTACCGCCCCGCCGGCTTCAGCGAATTCCTGGACGGCGCGAAGGGATAGCTAGAGCGTTTTCGAGCGAAGTGGATACCGGTTCGCGTGAAGAAAACGCGTCAAAACAAGAATCTAGAGCCCCGTTCCGATTCCATCGGAACGGGAAAAGCTCTAGATCGGCGGCACGCCCTCGACGAACAGAAGGCGTCGCTCCAGCGCGGTTGCGCGAAGCTTCAACGCTTCGGCGTATTCCGGTGACGCGTACCATTCGCGCAGGCGGGCCATGGTCGGAAATTCGACGATGACGATCGCGTTCGGTGGTGGGCCGCCCTCCACCACCTCGACTGTGCCGCCGCGCACGACATAGCGCCCGCCATATTGTGCGATGGTGTTCGCCGCCAGCGTCCGATAGGCCTCGAATGTCGCGGCGTCGCGCATCTCGACCTCGGAGATCACATAGGCCGGCATGCGGCCTCACGCGATGGTGTTGACGATGCCGCCCTCGGCGCGCAGCGCGGCGCCGTTGGTCGCGGAGGCCTGCTTGGAGCAGACA
Organism: Bradyrhizobium sp. Mp19; assembly: GCF_029952935.1. Lineage (NCBI taxonomy): Bacteria > Pseudomonadati > Pseudomonadota > Alphaproteobacteria > Hyphomicrobiales > Nitrobacteraceae > Bradyrhizobium > Bradyrhizobium sp. Mp19. The sequence goes on from NZ_JASAUT010000006.1 coordinate 159,183, forward strand.
TAGACCACGAGATTGGCGATCTCCTCGGTGCTGGCAAAGCGCTGCAGCAGCGAGGTCGGCCGGTGCTGCTTGACGAAGTTGGAGGCCGCCTCCTCGACCGACTGGCCGTTCTGCTTGGCGAGATCCTTGACGAAGGTCTCGACGCCCTCGGACATCGTCGGCCCGGGCAGCACCGAGTTGACGGTAACGGCGGTGCCCTTGGTCAGCTCGGCGAGCCCGCGCGCGATCGCAAGCTGCGCGGTCTTGGTCATGCCGTAATGGATCATCTCGGTCGGGATGTTGAGGCCGGATTCGGAGGAGATGAAGACGATGCGGCCCCAGTTGCGCTTCAGCATGCCCTGCATGTAGCCGCGCGACAACCGGACGCCCGACATCACGTTGACCTCGTAGAAGCGGCTCCAGTCCTCGTCGGGAATGTCAAAGAACGGCTTCGGCTCGAAGATGCCGGCGTTGTTGACGAGGATGTCGACCTCCGGCAGCGCCGCGAGCAGCGCCTTGCAGCCCGCCGCGGTCGAGACGTCGGCCGCAATGCCGCGGACCTTTGCGCCGGGTACGGCCTTCCCGATCGCGGCAACCGCTGCATCGACCTTGGCCTGACCGCGGCCATTGACCACGACCTCGGCGCCGGTCTCGGCCAGCCCCTTGGCAATGGCGTTGCCGATGCCCGCCGTGGAGCCGGTTACCAGCGCAGTCTTTCCGGAAAGGTCGATTTTCATCTGTCATCTCCATTGATGTCGATGGATATCGGGCGCCACATGATGCACCGCAATTGTGTCTCACCGATGCGTGAGGAAATAGAACACACCTCGTCGTCCTGGCGAAAGCCAGGACCCATTACCACCGCAGGTGATTATGAGAAGGATTTGAGCCCCAGCGTCGCGCAGCAATTTAGATTTGGGGTAATGGGTCCTGGCTTTCGCCAGGACGACGGCTGGAAGGAGCGCCGCCGCCAAACAAAAACGGCGCCCGAAGGCGCCGTTCTCAAAATCTGGCTCGGTAGCCCGGCTTACGCCGCCTCGGCTTCCTTGTCCTGCGTCGGACCGGAGTCCTGGCCCTTGGCGTCGACGTCGCGGTCGACGAACTCGATCACGGCCATCGCCGCGTTGTCGCCGTAGCGGAAGCCGGCCTTGATGATGCGGGTGTAGCCGCCCTGGCGGTCCTTGTAGCGGGTCGCCAGCGTGTCGAACAGCTTCTTGACCTGGTCGACGTCGCGCAGCTCCGAGATCGCCTGGCGGCGCAGGGCGAGGCCGCCCTTCTTGCCGAGGGTGACGAGCTTCTCGACGATCGGCCGCAGCTCCTTGGCCTTCGGCAGCGTGGTGACGATCTGCTCGTGCTTGATCAGCGCGGCCGCCATGTTGGCGAACATCGCACGCCGGTGCTCGGCGGTGCGGTTGAGCTTCCGATGAACCTTGCCGTGACGCATAGTCTATTCCTTACTTTGTAAACTGCCGCGACGGTTCGTCGGACATGTTGCTCAGGTGGGCTGCCTGCGTTCGCCCGGTCGTCATTCCGGGGCGGCTCGCAGAGCCGAACCCGGAATCTCGAGGTTCCCCGATGCGCAATTGCGCATCTGTGGTTCGATGCTCGCGCATCGCCCCGGAACGACGAATTCTCAGTAGTGATCCTCGAAGCGCTTGGCGAGCTCGTCGATGTTCTCCGGCGGCCAGCCCGGCACTTCCATGCCGAGGTGCAGACCCATCTGGGCCAGCACTTCCTTGATCTCGTTCAGCGACTTGCGGCCGAAGTTCGGGGTGCGGAGCATTTCCGCTTCCGACTTCTGCACGAGGTCGCCGATGTAGACGATGTTGTCGTTCTTCAGGCAGTTTGCCGAACGCACCGACAGTTCGAGCTCGTCGACCTTCTTGAGGAACGCCGGGTTGAACGCGAGATCGGGGATGATCTCCTGCGTGACTTCCTTGCGCGGCTCTTCGAAGTTGACGAACACGTTGAGCTGATCCTGCAGGATGCGCGCGGCGTAGGCCACGGCGTCCTCCGGCGTGATCGCGCCGTTGGTCTCGATCGTCATGGTCAGCTTGTCGTAGTCGAGGATCTGGCCCTCACGGGTGTTCTCGACCTTGTAGGAGACCTTGCGGACCGGCGAGAACAGGCTGTCGACCGGAATCAGGCCGATCGGCGCATCCTCGGGACGGTTGCGCTCGGCGGCGACATAGCCCTTGCCGGTCGTGACCGTGAACTCCATGCGGATCTCGGCGCCGTCGTCCAGCGTGCAGAGCTGCAGGTCGGGGTTGAGCACGGTGACATCGCCGACGGTTTGGATGTCGCCCGCGGTGACGGCGCCCGGGCCCTGCTTCTTCACGACCATGCGCTTCGGGCCTTCGCCCTGCATCTTGATCGAGATGTCCTTGATGTTGAGGACGATGTCGGTGACGTCTTCACGGACACCGGCGATCGAGGAGAACTCGTGCAGCACGCCGTCGATATGCACCGACTGCACCGCCGCGCCCTGCAGCGAGGACAGCAGGATGCGGCGCAGCGCGTTGCCGAGCGTCTGGCCGAAGCCGCGCTCGAGCGGTTCGGCGACCACGGTGGCGAACCGGCTCGCGTCCGAGCCCGGCGTCACCTGCAGCTTGTTCGGTCGAATGAGTTCTTGCCAATTTTTCTGGATCGTCACTGTTTCACCCATTTGCCGGTCACAGGGCCAAATCGAATGGCCGAACCCGGCGTTGGAGATCGCGGATCAGTCCGCGCGGTCAATTCCAAAAACCATCGCAGGGCGGCCAGAGGCCGCCCGCGACTTACAGATCAAACGCGCCGACGCTTGCGCGGACGGCAGCCATTGTGCGGGATGGTGGTCACGTCGCGGATCGAGGTGACGGTGAAGCCCGCAGCCTGCAGCGCGCGGAGCGCCGACTCACGGCCCGAACCCGGACCGGCCACTTCAACCTCCAGCGTGCGCATGCCGTGTTCCTGCGCCTTCTTGGAGACGTCTTCCGCCGCGACCTGCGCGGCATAGGGGGTCGACTTGCGCGAGCCCTTGAAGCCCATGGTGCCGGCTGACGACCAGGCGATGGTGTTGCCCTGCGCGTCGGTGATGGTGATGGTCGTGTTGTTGAACGACGAATTCACGTGCGCGATGCCGGAGGCGATGTTCTTGCGTTCGCGGCGGCGTACGCGGGTGGCTTCCTTGCCCATTTCAAACCTTTCCTGTGATCTCGACGCCGCCGTAGTGCCAGCGGCTACACCTCAAAACGCAAATGGCGAGTAGCGAACTTCCATTCGCTACTCCCCACCCGCAATTCGCAAAACTTACTTCTTCTTGCCGGCGATCGCCTTGGCCGGCCCCTTGCGCGTGCGCGCATTGGTGTGGGTGCGCTGGCCGCGCACCGGCAGACCGCGGCGATGACGCAGGCCGCGATAGCAGCCGAGGTCCATCAGCCGCTTGATGTTGATGCCGACCTCACGACGGAGGTCGCCCTCGACCAGATAGTCGCGGTCGATGACTTCGCGGATCTGCAGGACTTCCTGGTCGGTCAGCTGGTTGACGCGACGGTCCAGCGGGATCTTGACCTTCTCCACGATGTCGGCCGCGTGCTTCTGGCCGATGCCATGGATGTACTGAAGCGCGATCAGGACGCGCTTGTTGGTAGGAATGTTGACGCCGGCAATACGGGCCACGGACTTCTCTCCTGTCGCCGATCCATCACGGATACGGGCTTCTCGAGTTCTTGCTCTCTCGGGCTTGTGTCCACAAACGCGAACACGACGCCCTCCCCTCATGTCCTTCGGGGCCCGGCATCGTCATAAAACTATCCAACTTGGATGCGGGGCTTATTAAAGGATTCATGTCGGTTTCGTCAACCGCTCCTAGCGTTTAGCTCGCTTTTTCGTGAGCTTTTTTGCCGCCTTTTTGGCGGTCTTTGCTCCCTTGCGGGCTTTCGCGGCGCCGGCGGCCTTCTTTACCGCCTGCTTCGCGGCTTTCTTCACGGTTTTCTTGGCCGCTTTGGCCTTGGAGGGCGCCTTGGCAGCCTTCCGGGCCGATTTGGCGGCCTTTTTGGCTGGTTTAGCTGCCTTCCTGGCCGGCTTCTTGCTGGCATTCATGGCCGCCTTGGCGGCCTTTTTAGCCGCCTTCGGGGCGTGATCCTCGTGATCCTTCGGTTCCAGCGCGCCGAGCGCGGTCAGGATCCGGTTGATCTCGCGGGTCACGTGCTCGATGGTCATCATGCCATCGACCGTCAGGAGCTTCCGCCGCTCCGAATAATAGTGAATCAGCGGCTCCGTTAGGGAACGGTACTGCGCCAGGCGCTTGGTCAGCACTTCCGGCGTGTCGTCGAGGCGGACTTCCTCGCCGCGCGCGCGGGTTTCCTCGGCACGCTTCTCAACGCGGGCGAGCAGCGCGCTCTCGTTGACGCGGAGCTCAACCACCGCATCAAGCTTGAGGTGCTTTTTCCGAAGCAGATCGTCGAGCGCCGCGGCCTGCGGCACGGTGCGCGGGAAGCCGTCGAGAATGAAGCCCTTCTTGGCATCGGGCTCCTCGATTCGGTCGGCGATGATTCCCACCACCACCTCGTCGGGAACCAGGCCGCCATTGGCCATGATCTCCTTGGCCTGCAAGCCGATCGGCGTGCCCGCGGCTACCGCAGCGCGCAGCATCTCACCGGTCGAGAGCTGGACGATGCCGTGCTTGTGCACCAGCCGCTGCGCCTGGGTTCCCTTGCCCGAGCCCGGCGGCCCCAAAAGGATCAATCTCATGTCTGTTTCGCCCCCCGGCTAGGTGGGCGACGTCCGCACACCTGTGTTTTGAATTCGAAGCCGAGCCGTGATCAGCGGCGGCGGCCTCCCCTGAGCTTCGACTTCCTGATCAGCCCTTCATACTGATGAGCGAGCAGATAGCCCTGCACCTGCGACACCGTATCCATCGTCACGCTGACGACGATCAACAGCGAGGTGCCACCAAAGTAGAACGGGACCGATGCGTAGGAAATCAGAATTTCAGGAATCAGGCAGACGATCGCGAGATAGACTGCGCCGAGCACCGTGATGCGCGACAGCACATAGTCGATGTACTCGGCGGTGCGCTCGCCGGGCCGGATGCCGGGGATGAAGCCGCCATGCTTCTTCAGATTGTCCGCGGTCTCGGTCGGGTTGAACACGATCGCGGTATAGAAGAACGCAAAGAACACGATCAGTGCGAGATACATGAACAGGAACAGCGGCCGGCCGTGGCTGAGCTGGGTCGTGATCCACTGGAACCATTCCGGCCCCTTGCCGGCGTTGAAGTTCGCGACCGTGGTCGGCAGCAACAGCAGCGACGAGGCAAAGATCGGCGGAATCACGCCCGAGGTGTTGAGCTTGAGCGGCAGATGCGAGGACTGCCCCTCGAACATCTTGTTGCCGACCTGGCGCTTCGGATACTGGATCAAAAGCCGGCGCTGCGCGCGCTCCATGAACACGATGAAGGCGATCACGGCGACCGCCATCACGATGACGATCAGGATCAGGCCGGTCGACATCGCGCCCTGGCGGCCAAGCTCCAGCATGTTGGCGAGCGCCGACGGCAATTCGGCGACGATGCCGGCCAGGATGATCAGCGAAATACCGTTGCCGATGCCGCGCGAGGTGATCTGCTCGCCGAGCCACATCAGGAACATGGTGCCGCCGGTCAGCGTGATCGCGGTCGAGATCCGGAAGAACATGCCGGGGTCGCTGACGACATTGCCGGCGCCTTCGAGGCCGATCGCGATGCCGTAGGACTGGAACAGCGCCAGGATCACCGTCAGATAGCGGGTGTACTGGTTCAGCGTCTTGCGGCCCGCCTCGCCTTCCTTCTTGAGCGCCTCGAGCTGCGGCGACACGGTGGTCAGCAGCTGCACGATGATCGATGCCGAGATGTACGGCATGATGTTCAGCGCGAAGATCGCCATGCGGTGGATGCCGCCGCCGGCGAACATGTTGAACATGCCGAGGATGCCGCCGGACTGGCTGCGGAACACCTGCTCCCAGATGTTGGGATCGATGCCGGGCAGCGGGATGTAGGTGCCGAGCCGATAAACAAGCAGCGCACCCAGGGTGAACCAGATGCGCTTCTTCAGCTCGTCGGCTTTCGCCAGCTGTCCGAAATTGAGGTTGGCGGCAAGTTGTTCGGCTGCTGAGACCATGTTTCGGCTTTCTCCCGGAGCCCCATTCGCCGGCGCCCCAAGGAGATCAATTCCCTGGGCGCCGGCAGACACCGGACATTATCTGGTGCTCGGCCTCGATAAGTCCATCATTCGATCTGCGGATTGCCCGCGCGTCGCGGGCAATGACGCAGATGTTACGCCGCCTCGCCTTCTTCCTTGGCGGGGGCCAGGATCTTGACCGAGCCGCCGGCCTTCTCGACCGCGGCAATGGCCGACTTGGAAGCGCCGTGCACCTCGATGGTCAGCTTGGTCTTGATCTCGCCGCGGCCGAGCAGCCGCAGGCCATCCTTGGCGCGGCGCAGCACGCCGGCCTTCACCAGCGATTCGACGTTCACCGTCGCGCTCGCATCGACCAGCTTGTTGTCGATCGCTTCCTGCAGACGGTCGAGATTGATCTCGGCGAAGTCGAGCCGGAAGATGTTGTTGAAGCCGCGCTTCGGCAGACGGCGATGCATCGGCATCTGGCCGCCTTCGAAACCCTTGATGCGGACGCCCGAACGCGCGGTCTGGCCCTTGCCGCCGCGGCCCGAGGTCTTGCCCTTGCCGGAACCGATGCCACGGCCGACACGCATGCGCTTCTTGCGCGAGCCGGCGTTGTCGGCGATATCGCTGAGCTTCATCGCCCTTCTCCTTATCTCTGCTTACTCGCCGACGACGCGGACGAGATGCTGAACCTTGCTGATCATGCCGCGAACTTCAGGGGTATCCTGCAGCTCGGCAACCCGGCCGATCTTGTTGAGCTTGAGGCCGATCAGCGTCGAACGCTGCGAGTGATGGCGGCGGATTGCGCTGCCGATCTGCTCGACCTTGATGGTCTTGCTGGCCTTGGCCATGACAGTAACTCCGAATAGCGCTTCGAGAAGCGCGCGTTGTTATTCCGCCACCACTTCGGCGTCGCCGCCGACGCGGCGCGACTGCAGGGTGGAGACCTTGATGTTGCGGCGTGCCGCCACCGAGCGAGGCGAATCCTGATGCTTCAGCGCGTCGAACGTCGCGCGAACCATGTTGTAGGGATTCGACGAGCCGATCGACTTCGCCACCACGTCCTGGATGCCGAGCGTCTCGAACACCGCGCGCATCGGGCCGCCGGCGATGATGCCGGTACCGGCCGGAGCGGCACGCAGGTAGACGCGGCCGGCGCCGTGACGGCCGGCGATGTCGTGATGCAGCGTGCGGCCTTCGCGAAGCGCGACGCGCGTCAGGTTGCGCTTCGCCGATTCGGTCGCCTTGCGGATCGCTTCCGGAACTTCGCGCGCCTTGCCGTGGCCGAACCCGACCCGGCCCTTCTGGTCGCCGATCACGACCAGCGCCGCAAAGCCGAAGCGCTTGCCGCCCTTGACGACCTTCGCCACGCGATTGATGTGGACGAGCTTGTCGACGAACTCGCTGTCGCGCTCCTCGCGCTCCCTGCTCCGTTCGCGTCCGCCGCGTTCGCGTTCACCTGCCATGGTGTTTTCCAATCTCTAGGAGGCCTTGCGCCTCTTTCCTCGTCATCGTTCGTAAAGTTTAGAAGCTCAATCCGCCTTCGCGCGCCGCATCCGCGAGCGCCTTGACGCGCCCGTGATAGATGTAGGCGCCGCGATCGAACACGACTTCCTTGACACCCTTCTGCGCCGCGCGCTCGGCGAGCAGCTTGCCGACCGCCTTCGCCGCATCGATGTCGGCGCCGGTCTTGCCGGCGTCGCGCATGGTCTTCTCCAGCGACGAGGCGGAGGCGAGCGTCTCGCCCTTCTGGTCGTCGATGACCTGGGCGTAGATGTGCTTGGACGAGCGGAACACCGACAGCCGCGGACGGCCGCCTGCCGAGCGGCGAAGCGCAAGGCGCACGCGCTGCTTGCGCCGGGCATTCGTAACCTTGAGTGACATGACCGGCTCCGTTACTTCTTCTTGCCTTCCTTGCGGAAGATGAATTCGTTGGCGTACTTCACGCCCTTGCCCTTGTAGGGCTCGGGCGGACGGTAGGCGCGGATCTCGGCGGCGACCTGGCCGACGCGCTGCGGATCGTTGCCGGTGATCGTGATCTCGGTCGGCTTCGGCACCGCGATGGTGATGCCTTCCGGGATCGCGTACACCACGTCGTGGCTGTAGCCGAGCGCGAGCTGCAGGTTCTTGCCCTGCATCGCGGCGCGGTAGCCGACGCCGGTGATCTCGAGCTTCTTCTCGAAGCCCTTGGTGACGCCCTCGACGAGGTTGGCGACCTGCGCGCGCGCGGTGCCGTACATCGCCTGCGCGCGGTTGGTCTTGATCCGCGGAGCGACCTTGACCTGGCCGTTCTCGAACTTCACCTCGACGTCGTCATGCACGACGAACTGAAGCTGGCCCTTCGGCCCCTTCACCTTGACGGTCTGGCCCTCGACGGTCGCCGTCACACCCGACGGGATCGCCACCGGCCTTTTGCCGATACGTGACATCGTAAAATCCTTCCTCAGAACACCGTGAAGAGAACTTCGCCGCCCACGTTGGCGTCGCGCGCCTGGTGGTCAGCCATGATTCCCTTCGGCGTCGACAACACCGAAATGCCGAGACCGTTGTTCACGCGCGGCAGGTTCTTCACCGAGGCGTAAACGCGGCGGCCCGGCTTCGACACCCGCTCGATCTCGCGGATGACGGGCTCGCCGTCGAAATACTTCAGCTCGATCTCGAGCTCGCTGCGGCCCGAGGCATGCTCGACGCTGGCGTAGCCGCGGATGTACCCCTCGGACTTCAGCACCTCGAGCACGTTGGCGCGCATCTTCGAGCCGGGGCTCGAGACCTTGGACTTGGAGCGCATCTGCGCGTTGCGGATGCGGGTGATGAGATCGCTGATCGGATCGTGCGTAGACATTGTTCCGACCCTCCCTTACCAGCTCGACTTCACGAGGCCGGGAACCAGGCCCTTGGAGCCGAGTTCACGCAGCGCGATGCGCGACAGCTTGTTCTTGCGATAGTTCGAGCGCGGACGCCCGGTCAGCTCGCAACGGTTGCGGATGCGCGTCGGCGACGAGTTGCGCGGCATCTCGGCGAGCTTCAGCGTCGCCGCGAAGCGCTCTTCCATCGGCTTGGTCTTGTCGGCGATGATCGCCTTCAGCTTCTCGCGGCGCGGGCCGGCGTTCTTCGCCATCCGCTTGCGCCGGTTGTTCTTCTCGACTGAACTCTTCTTTGCCATGCTTGGCTCCTGGGTATCCGCGTTTGAGTGGCTTTGGCTCAGCTACTCACTGCCGGAACGGGAAATTGAAAGCGGTCAACAAGGCACGCGCCTCGTCGTCGGTCTTGGCGGTGGTGCAGACCGTGATGTCCATGCCACGCGCTTCCGAGACCTTGTCGAAGTCGATCTCGGGGAAAATGATGTGCTCCTTGATGCCGAGCGAATAGTTGCCGCGGCCGTCGAAGCTCTTCGGGTTCAGGCCGCGGAAGTCGCGGACGCGGGGCAGCGCCACGTTCACCAGGCGGTCGATGAACTCGTACATATGGGTCTTGCGCAGCGTGACCTTGCAGCCGATCGGCTGGTTCTCACGCAGCTTGAAGGTCGCAATCGCGATCCGCGAATAGGTCACGATCGCCTTCTGGCCGGCGATCTGGGTCAGCTCGGCGGCGGCGGTCTCGGCCTTCTTGCGGTCGTTGACGGAGTCGCCCACGCCCATGTTGAGCACGACCTTGTCGAGGCGCGGCACCTGCATCACGTTGGCATAACCGAACTTCTCGGTCATCATGCCGCGGATCTTCTTGTCATACTCCGCGCGCAGACGCGGCGTGTAAGCTGTATCAGCCATCGATCTCTGCTCCCGAGCTCTTGGCAACACGAACCTTCTTGCCATCGGCCTGAATCTTGAACCCGATGCGGGTCGGCTTTCCGTCCTTGCCGACATACGCAATGTTGGAAAGGTCGATCGGCATCTCCTTGGAGATGATGCCGCCTTCCTGGGTCTGGGTCTGCTTCTGGTGACGCTTCACCATGTTGATGCCGCGAACGAGAGCCTTGTTCTCGTCCGGACGCACCTCGAACACCTCGCCGGTGCGACCCTTGTCGCGGCCGGTGAGCACCATCACCTTGTCGCCCTTGCGGATCTTGGCAGCCATCACAGCACCTCCGGCGCGAGCGAAATGATCTTCATGTGGTTCTTGGCGCGCAGCTCGCGCGGCACCGGCCCGAAGATACGGGTGCCGACCGGCTCGGACTGATTGTTGATCAGCACGGCGGCGTTACGGTCGAAACGGATGACCGAACCGTCGGCGCGGCGGATGTCCTTGCGGACCCGGACCACGACGGCCTTCATCACGTCGCCCTTCTTCACCTTGCCACGCGGAATGGCTTCCTTGATCGACACAACGATAACGTCGCCCACGGTGGCATAGCGGCGCTTGGAACCTCCAAGAACCTTGATGCACATGACACGGCGTGCGCCTGAATTATCGGCCACGTCGAGGTTGGTCTGCATCTGAATCATTGATGCACCTCGTCCTCTTTCTGCGCTTTAGCGCGCTCAAAATTTCCCTGAATTCCCTCGGCCAGGCCGAAGTAATCAGGCCGTTTTCTTGTGTTCGCCCCGGACCACGGTCCAGCGCTTCAGCTTCGAGATCGGCTTCGATTCCTCGATCCAGACCATGTCGCCCGGCTTGAACTGGTTGTTCTCGTCGTGCGCGTGGTAGTTCTTGGAACGGCGGATCGTCTTCTTGTAGATCGGGTGGGTGAAGCGGCGATCGACGCGCACCACGATGGTCTTGGCTTGCTTGTCGCTGACGACCACGCCCTGCAGAGTACGTTTCGGCATAGCTGGCCCCTTACTTCTTCTTCGCGCGCTGCTGGGCAGCGATGGTCTTGATACGAGCGATATCGCGGCGGGCTTCCCGCATCCGCGAGGTGTTCTCCAGCTGCCCGGTGGCGCGCTGGAAACGCAGGTTGAAGCGTTCCTTCTTCAAATTCAGGATCGCGTCTTCCCGCTGGTCGTCGCTCATCGCGCGAATGTCTTCAACTTTCATCTCGGCCATGGCGATTACTCCGCAATGCGCGCAACGAAGCGCGTCTTGATCGGCAGCTTGGCGGCGGCGAGCGACAGCGCTTCCTTCGCGGTCTGCACCGGCACGCCGTCGATCTCGAACATCACGCGGCCCGGCTTGATCCGGACCACCCACAATTCCGGGGCACCCTTGCCGGAGCCCATGCGGACTTCGGCGGGCTTCTTCGACACCGGCACGTCCGGGAACACGCGGATCCAGACGCGGCCGGCGCGCTTCATGTGACGGGTCAGCGCGCGGCGGGCGGCTTCGATCTGACGGGCGGTGACGCGCTCAGGCTCCATCGCCTTCAGGCCGAACTGGCCGAACGCCAACGTCGCGCCAGAGGTCGCAACGCCGTGGATACGGCCCTTATGCGCCTTCCGGAACTTCGTTTTCTTAGGTTGCATCATGGCTTTAAGCCCTCAAATTCCTGCTTTGCCTCAAGCGGCGTCGCGGCGCGAACGCGGCGTGCTGTCGCCTTCGGCCATCTTCTTGTCCTGGGCCATCGGATCGTGCTCGAGGATCTCGCCCTTGAAGATCCAGACCTTGACGCCGCAGGTGCCGAAGGTCGTGAACGCGGTGGCAACGCCGTAGTCGACGTCGGCGCGCAGCGTGTGCAACGGCACGCGACCTTCGCGGTACCACTCCATGCGCGCGATTTCGGCGCCGCCGAGACGGCCCGAGCAGTTGATGCGGATGCCACCGGCACCGAGACGCATCGCCGACTGCACGGCGCGCTTCATGGCGCGGCGGAACGCGACGCGGCGCTCGAGCTGCTGGGCGATCGATTCAGCAACCAAGGTCGCGTCGAGCTCCGGCTTGCGGATTTCGACGATGTTGATCACGACGTCCGACGAGGTGATGTCGGCAACCTTCTTGCGCAGCTTGTCGATGTCGGCGCCCTTCTTGCCGATCACGACGCCCGGACGGGCCGAGTGGATCGTCACGCGGCACTTCTTGTGCGGACGCTCGATCACGATGCGGGCCACGGCCGCCTGCTTGAGCTCCTTGTGCAGGATCTCGCGGATCTTGACGTCCTCGTGCAGCAGCTTGCCGTATTCCTGCTTGCCGGCGAACCAACGGGAGTCCCAGGTCCGGTTGATGCCGAGACGCAGCCCGATTGGATTGATCTTTTGACCCATCGTCTTCTCCTGCGCCCTTCTTAGGCGCTTGCCTCGGCCTCGACCTGACGAACCACGATGGTCAGGTGCGAGAACGGTTTGAACACACGGCCCGAACGGCCACGGCCGCGCGGAGCAAAACGCTTCATCACGATGCCATTGCCGACATGCGCCTCGGCGACGACCAGATCGTCAACCTCGAGGTCATGGTTGTTCTCGGCGTTCGCGATCGCCGATTCCAGGCACTTCTTGACGTCGACCGCGATCCGCTTGCGCGAGAACTGCAGATCGGCGAGCGCAGCGGACGCCTTGCGGCCGCGGATCAGCTGCGCCACCAGGTTGAGCTTCTGCGGGCTGACGCGCAGCATGCGGGCGACGGCCTTGGCCTCATTGTCCGCGAGGCTACGTTCGCGCTTTGGTTTGCTCATCGGTTAATCCTCAAGCCTTCTTGGCTTTCTTGTCGCCCGAATGGCCGTGGAAGGTCCGGGTCGGCGAGAACTCGCCGAACTTGTGACCCACCATTTCCTCGTTGATTGCCACCGGCACGTGCTTGTGGCCGTTATAGACGCCGAACGTCAGGCCGACGAACTGCGGCAGGATGGTCGAGCGGCGGCTCCAGATCTTGATGACGTCGTGACGGCCGGACGAGCGCGCGGCATCTGCCTTCTTGAGCAGAGAACCCTCGACGAACGGGCCTTTCCAGACTGAACGAACCATGTCCGGCGTTCCTTACTTCTTCCGCTTGTGGCGGCTGAGGAGAATGAATTTGTTGGTCGACTTGTTGGTGCGGGTCTTCTTGCCCTTGGTCGGCTTGCCCCACGGAGTAACCGGGTGGCGACCGCCCGAGGTACGACCTTCACCACCGCCGTGCGGGTGATCGATCGGGTTCATGACGACGCCGCGGTTGTGCGGACGCCAGCCGAGCCAGCGGGTACGACCGGCCTTGCCGATCGAGATGTTCATGTGATCCGGGTTCGAGACCGCGCCGATCGTGCCGCGGCAACGGCCGTGCACCAGACGCTGTTCGCCCGAGTTCAGGCGGATGATCACGTAGTCCTGGTCGCGGCCGACGATCTGGGCGTAGGTGCCGGCGGAGCGCGCCAGCTGGCCGCCCTTGCCGATCTTCAGCTCGATGTTGTGCACGATCGTGCCGACCGGCATATTGCCGAGCGGCATGACGTTGCCCGGTTTGACGTCGACATAGTTGCCGGCGACGACGGTGTCGCCTGCCGCCAGGCGCTGCGGCGCCAGGATGTAGGCCAGCTCACCGTCCTGATATTTGATCAGCGCGATGAACGCGGTGCGGTTCGGATCGTACTCGAGCCGTTCCACGACCGCCGGCACGTCCACCTTGTCGCGGCGGAAGTCGACGGTGCGGTAGGCCTTCTTGTGGCCGCCGCCGCGGAAACGCACGGTGATGCGGCCGGTGTTGTTGCGACCGCCGTTGCCGAGCTTGCCCTCGGTCAGGGTCTTTACCGGCTTGCCCTTGTAGAGCGCCGAACGATCGACCATGACCAGCTGGCGCTGGCCCGGCGTCGTGGGATTGTAGGTTTTCAATGCCATCGTCGTTGCGCCTTATAGTCCGGTAGTCACGTCGATGCGGTGGCCCTCTTCAAGGGTCACGATCGCGCGCTTGGTGTCCGACTGCGAGCCGAGATTGCCGCGGAACACCTTGGTCTTGCCCTTGCGGACGAGGGTGTTGACGCTCTTCACCTTGACGTCGAACAGCTTCTCGACCGCTTCCTTGATCTGCGGCTTGGTCGCCTTGCCGGCGACCTTGAACATCACCTTGTTGTGCTCGGAGGCGAGCGTCGCCTTTTCCGTCACGACGGGAGAGATGATGACGTCGTAGTGGCGCGGATCGATGTTCTTCATTTGAAGCGCGCCTCCAGCGCATCAACCGCAGCCTTGGTCAGCACCAGCTTCTGGCGGCGGAGAATGTCGTAGACGTTGATGCCCTGGATCGGCAGCACGTCGATGTTCGGAATGTTGCGGGCCGCGGTCGCGAAACCGGCGTTGAGCTCGGCGCCGTCGATGATCAGCGCGTTGGTGAGCCCGAGGCCGGAGAAGTGACCGAGCAGCGCCTTGGTCTTGGCGGCCTCGAGCTGCGCATTGTCGATCACGATCAGCCCGCCGTCCTTGGCCTTGGCCGACAGCGCATGCTTCAGCGCGAGCGCGCGCACCTTCTTCGGCAGGTCGGTCGCGTGCGAGCGAACAACCGGACCGAACGCACGGCCACCGCCGCGGAACTGCGGCACGCGGGCCGAGCCGTGACGGGCGCCGCCGGTGCCCTTCTGCTTGTACATCTTCTTGCCGGTGCGCCAGATCTCGGCGCGGCCCTTGGCCTTGTGGGTACCGGCCTGACGCTTGTTCAGCTGCCACTGCACGCAGCGCTGAATGATATCCTTGCGCGGCTCGAGACCGAAGATCTCGTCCGAGAGCTGGACCGAGCCAGCGTCTTTGCCTTCAAGGGTGGTGACTTTCAGTTCCATCTCACACGCCCTCCTTCTCGGCCACAGCTTCGGCAGCGTCGCCGCCGGCAACCTTGAACTTGCCGGGCTTCGGGGCTTCCTTCGGCAGCGGCTTCTTGACCGCGTCGCGCACCGAGATCCAGCCGCCCTTGGAGCCGGGAACGGCGCCTTCGACGAGGATCAGGCCGCGCTCGACGTCGGTCGAAACCACGCGCAGATTGAGCGTGGTGATGCGATCGACGCCCATGTGACCGGGCATCTTCTTGTTCTTGAAGGTCTTGCCGGGGTCCTGACGACCACCGGTCGAACCGATCGAACGGTGCGAGACCGACACACCGTGGGTGGCGCGCAGACCGCCGAAATTCCAGCGCTTCATGCCGCCGGCAAAGCCCTTACCGATCGAGGTGCCGGTGACGTCGACAAACTGGCCGACCACGAAATGGTCCGCCTGGATTTCCGCGCCGACCGGGATCAGCGCGTCCTCGGACACGCGGAACTCGGCGACCTTGCGCTTCGGTTCGACCTTGGCGACCGCGAACTGACCGCGTTCGGCCTTGGGCATGTACACGGTCTTGCGGGCGCCCGAGCCGAGCTGAAGAGCGACATAGCCGTTCTTCTCGGTCGTGCGGTGGCCAAGCACCTGGCAGTTGCCCAACTTCAGCACGGTCACAGGGATATGCTCGCCGGTCTCCGTAAAGACCCGCGTCATCCCGACCTTTTGTGCGATCACTCCGGAGCGCATCGGCGTGCTTCCTGTCTTTCTGTCCGCAAGCGGCGGACGTAAAAATCCAAAACCTTAGAGCTTGATCTCGACGTCGACACCGGCGGCCAGGTCGAGCTTCATCAGCGCATCGACGGTCTGCGGGGTCGGGTCGACAATGTCGAGGAGGCGCTTGTGGGTGCGCATCTCGAATTGCTCGCGGCTCTTCTTGTCAACGTGCGGCGAACGGTTGACGGTGAACTTCTCGATGCGGGTCGGCAGCGGAATCGGTCCGCGAACCTGCGCACCGGTGCGCTTCGCCGTGTTCACGATCTCACGGGTCGACGTATCGAGGATTCGATGGTCGAACGCCTTGAGACGGATGCGAATATTTTGGCCGTTCATTGCCGTATTCTTTCTTTAGTGAGTGGCGAGTAGCGAATAGCGAATGGAGTGACCCACTCGCTACTCGCCATTCCCTATTCGCGTAGTTACTCGATGATCGCGGCGACGACGCCGGCGCCGACGGTGCGGCCGCCTTCGCGGATCGCGAAGCGCAGCTTCTCTTCCATCGCGATCGGCACGATCAGGTGCACTTCCATTGCGATGTTGTCGCCCGGCATCACCATCTCGGTGCCTTCCGGCAGGTGCACGACACCGGTCACGTCGGTGGTGCGGAAGTAGAACTGCGGACGGTAGTTGGTGAAGAACGGGGTGTGGCGACCGCCCTCTTCCTTGGTGAGGATGTAAGCCTCAGCCTTGAACTTGGTGTGCGGCTTGACCGAACCGGGCTTGCACAGCACCTGGCCACGCTCGACTTCCTCGCGCTTGGTGCCGCGGAGCAGCGCACCGATGTTGTCGCCGGCCTGGCCCTGATCGAGCAGCTTGCGGAACATTTCGACGCCGGTGACGATGGTCTTCTGGGTGTCGCGGATGCCGACGATCTCGATTTCCTCGCCGACCTTGATCACGCCGCGCTCGACACGGCCGGTGACGACGGTGCCGCGGCCCGAGATCGAGAACACGTCTTCAACCGGCATCAGGAACGGCTGGTCGATCGGACGCTCCGGCTGCGGGATGTACTCGTCGACATTGCGCATCAGCTCGAGGATGGCGTCGTGGCCGAGCTTCTTGTCCTTGTCTTCGAGGGCGGCGAGCGCCGAGCCCTTGATGATCGGGATCTTGTCGCCCGGGAATTCGTACTTCGAGAGCAGCTCGCGGACTTCGAGCTCGACGAGCTCGAGCAGCTCCGGATCGTCGACCATGTCGCACTTGTTGAGGAACACGACGAGCGCGGGCACGCCGACCTGGCGGGCGAGCAGGATGTGCTCGCGGGTCTGCGGCATCGGGCCGTCAGCAGCCGACACGACCAGGATCGCGCCGTCCATCTGGGCAGCACCGGTGATCATGTTCTTCACGTAGTCGGCGTGGCCGGGGCAGTCGACGTGAGCATAGTGACGGTTCTGCGTCTCGTACTCGACGTGAGCGGTCGAGATCGTGATGCCGCGCGCCTTCTCTTCCGGCGCCTTGTCGATCTGGTCGTAGGCGGTGAACGTCGCGCCGCCGGTTTCTGCAAGCACCTTGGTGATCGCTGCGGTCAGCGAGGTCTTGCCATGGTCGACGTGACCGATGGTGCCGATGTTGCAGTGGGGCTTGTTACGCTCGAATTTTGCTTTGGCCATTTGACTCTCCGTTCAGTCGTCAGTTGCTAACCAACGACAATCAAGCAAACTTTTTCTGGACTTCAGCCGACACGTTCGCCGGAGCTTCGGCGTAGTGATCGAACTGCATCGTGAAGGTTGCGCGACCCTGGCTCATCGAGCGCAGGTTATTCACGTAACCGAACATGTTCATGAGCGGCACCATCGCGTTGATGACGTTGGCGTTGCCGCGCATGTCTTGGCCCTGGATCTGGCCGCGCCGGGAATTCAGATCGCCGATGACCGAACCGGTGTAGTCTTCCGGGGTCACCACCTCGACCTTCATGATCGGCTCGAGCAGAACGGACTTGCCTTTCGTCAGCGCTTCGCGGAACGCGGCGCGCGATGCGATTTCGAAGGCCAGTGCCGACGAATCGACGTCGTGATACTTGCCGTCGACCAGCTGCACCTTGACGTCCACCACCGGGAAGCCGGCGACGACACCCGAGCCCATGACGCTGTTGAGGCCCTTCTCGACGCCGGGGATGTATTCCTTCGGCACCGCACCGCCGACGATCTTCGATTCGAACTCATAACCTTTGCCGGGCTCGTTCGGCTCGACGACGATCGACACTTCGGCGAACTGACCGGTACCGCCGGTCTGCTTCTTGTGCGTGTACTTGACTTCGGCCTTCTTGGTCACGCGCTCGCGGAACGCCACCTGCGGCGCGCCGATGTTGGCGTCGACCTTGTAGGTGCGCTTGAGAATGTCGACCTTGATGTCGAGATGCAGTTCGCCCATGCCCTTGAGAATGGTCTGGCCGGACTCCTGGTCGGTCGACACGCGGAACGACGGATCTTCCGCGGCGAGCTTGGCAAGCGCCACGCCGAGCTTTTCCTGGTCGGCCTTCGACTTCGGCTCGATCGCGATCTCGATCACCGGCTCCGGGAATTCCATCTTCTCGAGGATGACCGGCTTGTCGGGATCGCACAGCGTGTCACCGGTGCGCGCTTCCTTCAGGCCAGCCAGCGCGACGATGTCGCCGGCATAGGCTTCCTTGATGTCCTCGCGGTTGTTCGCATGCATCAGCAGCATGCGGCCGATACGTTCCTTCTTCTCGCGGGTCGAATTCACCACGCCGGTGCCCGACTGCAGGACGCCGGAATAGATGCGGCAGAAGGTAATGGTGCCGACGAACGGGTCGTCCATGATCTTGAACGCGAGCAGCGCCAGCGGCTCCTTGTCGTCCGCCTTGCGCACGACCTCGTTGCCGTCATCATCGATGCCCTTGATCGCGGGCACGTCGATCGGCGACGGCAGGTAGTCGACGACCGCGTCGAGCAGCGGCTGCACGCCCTTGTTCTTGAACGCAGAGCCGCACAGCACCGGATAGAACGCGCCGGTGAGCACAGCCTTGCGGATCAAGCGCTTCAGGGTCGCCTCGTCCGGCTCCTTGCCGTCGAGGAACGCAGCCAAAGCGTCGTCGTCGAGCTCGACGGCGGCTTCCACCATCTTCTCGCGATATTCCTTGGCCTGCTCGATCATGTCTTCCGGGATGTCGACATAGTCGAACTTGGCACCGAGAGATTCATCGTTCCAGACGATGCCCTTCATGACGACCAGGTCGACGAGGCCCTTGAAGTTGTTCTCGGCGCCGATCGGAAGCTGGATCGCGATCGGCTTGGCACCGAGGCGGTCGACGATGTCGGACAGGCACTTGAAGAAATCGGCGCCGGTCTTGTCCATCTTGTTGGCGAAGACGATGCGCGGCACCTTGTACTTGTCGCCCTGGCGCCAGACGGTCTCGGTCTGCGGCTCGACGCCCTGGTTGGAATCGAGAACGCAAACGGCGCCGTCGAGCACGCGCAGCGAACGCTCGACTTCAATCGTGAAGTCGACGTGGCCGGGGGTGTCGATGATGTTCAGGCGCTTGCCGTTCCAGAACGCGGTGGTCGCAGCCGAGGTAATCGTGATGCCACGCTCCTGCTCCTGCTCCATCCAGTCCATCGTCGCGGCACCTTCGTGCACTTCGCCGATCTTGTGGCTCTTGCCGGTGTAATAGAGGATGCGCTCGGTGGTCGTGGTCTTACCGGCATCGATATGCGCCATGATACCGAAGTTGCGGTAGTTCTCTATGGCATGAACGCGGGGCATAGGCTGTTCCTTAAATTCCGTTGTTCGCCTTACCAGCGATAGTGCGAGAAGGCGCGGTTGGCTTCCGCCATCCGGTGCACGTCTTCACGCTTCTTGACGGCGTTGCCGCGATTGTTCGAGGCATCGAGCAGCTCAGCCGAGAGGCGCTCCGTCATGGTCTTCTCGTTGCGCTCGCGGGCGGCCGAGATCAGCCAGCGGATGCCGAGCGCCTGACGGCGCACCGAACGGACTTCCACCGGGACCTGATAGGTCGCGCCGCCGACGCGGCGGGAACGAACCTCGATGGTCGGCATCACGTTCTCGAGCGCCTGCTCGAACACGCCGAGCGGGGGCTGCTTGGTCTTGGCCTCGATCATGCCGAGCGCACCGTAGACGATGTTTTCGGCAACCGACTTCTTCCCGGCGTACATCACCGAGTTCATGAACTTCGTAATGATGATGTTCCCGAACTTCGGATCCGGAAGAACTTCACGCTTCTCGGCAGAATGGCGACGCGACATCTGATCGTTTCCCGCTTACTTCGGACGCTTCGCGCCGTACTTCGAACGGCGCTGCTTACGGTTCTTGACGCCCTGGGTATCCAGCACGCCGCGGAGGATGTGGTAGCGGACACCGGGCAAGTCCTTGACGCGACCGCCGCGGATCATGACCACCGAGTGCTCCTGCAGGTTATGGCCCTCACCCGGGATGTAGCCGATCACCTCGAAGCCGTTGGTCAGGCGCACCTTGGCGACCTTACGAAGCGCCGAGTTCGGCTTCTTCGGGGTCGTGGTGTAGACGCGCGTGCACACGCCGCGCTTCTGCGGCGACTGCTGCAGCGCCGGCACCTTCTTACGCGACTTCTGCACTTCACGCGGATTTGCGATCAGCTGGTTGATCGTCGGCATGCAGCCTTCACCCTTTAGTTCGCGCGAAAACCTTGAATGGCTCCGCAAATTTCTTCTCAGGACTAGCCGTCCCGCACGGCCCGCTCGGCACGGAACAAACAACCGCGCAAAGCGAAATCGCGCCAACCACTCATCGCTGAGCGGAAAGCGCATCGACGCCACAGAGGACCGCGATCCCGAACCGACCAGCGTTCGCTGTTCGGTCCGCCACCGAGGTCATGCATCCGAATTCACTCTCAAGAGGACGTGCTCAAGAGAACTAATATCGTCCTGGCATTGCCTAGCTATCATCGACAGCGTTTGAGCGGCATTCGTCGAGGTTGGTGCCCGTCCGGCTCCTCAAAAAGGGCCTTCGGGTGTTCCGTTCCGACGCTGGCGTAGCTCACCGCCTGTCGTTAAGTGGGCGCCTTGTATAATCGAGAGATAGTGAAGTCAAGCAAAACGACAAGCAAAGAAACGCCTCTGGCACTTGCAGATTTCGCATTTCGCCGAGGTTCGGCGCAAGGCGAAATGTGACGGCCGACCAACCTCCCCGCGCCTATCATCCGAATCTTCGGGCGCGTACGGAATCATATTATATCCGGGTAAAATATGAATAGAAACAACTCTCCCCAAGTTGTTCCCGAAGGCAAACTTCGAAACTAAGCCTTTATTTGCCATTCGCAGCGCAAAAATCGGGGTCACGGCCACGGAAACTCTTATGCGGTATACCGACATCGCGATCATCGGCGGCGGTCTTGCGGGCTCGACCGCAGCCGCCATGCTCGGCCGTGCCGGGATACCGACGGTCCTGGTCGATCCCCATCAGGTCTATCCGTTCGATTTCCGCGTCGAAAAGATCGGCGGCGACCTCCAGCTCGAGCGATTCGCCAAGACCGGCCTTGCCGAGTCGGTGCTCCGCTCGGCGACGCTGGACGGCGAGAACTGGATCGCGCGATTCGGCCACCTGCTCGACCGGCAGCCGAGCCGGCAATACGGCATCATGTACGACGCGCTGATCGCCGCGATTCGGAACGAAATCGCGGGGCCGGCGGAATTCATCTGCGACAAGGTGGTCGACGTCGCGACCAGCTCCGAGCGGCAGCGGCTCGTGCTTGCCAATGGCGAGGAGATCTCGGCGCGCCTTGTGGTGCTCGCCAACGGCCTGAATGTCGGGTTGCGCCGGATGCTCGGCATCGAGCGGCTGGTCACGAGCTTCTGCCACTCGATCTCGCTCGGCTTCGACTTCGTCCCCGTCGGCCGCCCCGCCTTCCCGTTCGCGGCCATGACCTATTTCTCGGAGCGGCCGAGCGACCGCATCCCCTACATCACGCTGTTTCCGGTCGGAGACCGGATGCGCGCCAACCTCTTCACCTATCGCAAGGCCGACGATCCCTGGCTGCGGGCGATGCGGCGCAATCCGGTCGAGACGCTGAACGCCGCGCTGCCGCGGCTGCGCCGGCTCGCCGGCGAGTTCGATATCGCGGGCGATATCAAGGTCAGGCCGGCCGACATCTATGTCAGCACCGGCTATCGGCAGGCCGGCGTCGTACTGGTCGGTGATGCCTTCGCCAGCACCTGCCCCGTCACCGGCACCGGCACCGACAAGGTGTTCACCGACGTCGCCCAGCTCTGCAGCGTCCACATCCCGGCCTGGCTATCGACCGACGGCATGGGCGAGGACAAGATCGCCGCGTTCTACGACGATCCGGTCAAGACCGCCTGCGACGCCTGGTCGAACGCCAAGGCATTCAGCTTCCGCGAGGTGTCGGTCGGCAGCGGGCCCAGCTGGCAGGCCCAGCGCTGGGCGCGCTTTTTCGGCTATCTCGGCAGGGGTTGGCTGCGCCGGCTGCACACCCCCGCGGCGGCGTCAACGACGCGGCCGGCCAATCACTTCCGGCAACGTCCGCAAGCCGCGGACCGGGCGTAAAGTAAAATCTAGCGCTCGTCGGCCATCGCCCGCGTCGCGGCGCGGGCCTCACGCCTCCTCATCCTCGTCTTCGTCCTCATCTTCATCATCGTCATCATCCGCGTCGTCGGCGTCCTCGTCGTGATTCAGATGTCCCTGGTCGTCCCACAGCTTGCGATAGACGCCATTGCGGGCCAGCAGCTCCTCGTGCGATCCGCGCTCGATCGCCCTGCCGCCGGAGATCACGATGATCTCGTCCATCTCGACCACCGAAGTCAGGCGATGCGTCGACCAGATCATGGTGCGGCCCTCGGCGACCTTGAGCAGCGTGCGGTTGATCGCAGCCTCCGTGGTCTGGTCGAGCGCCGAAGTCGCCTCGTCGAGCAGCAGAACGGACGGGTTGCGGATGATCGCGCGCGCGATCGCGATGCGCTGGCGCTGGCCGCCCGACAGGGTATCGCCGCGCTCGCCGACCGGCGTGTCGTAGCGCTGCGGCAGGCTCATGATGTAGCGATGGATCTCGGCCTTCCGGGCGGCGTCCTCGACTTCCGCGTCGGTCGCGCCTTCCTTGCCGAGCCGGATGTTCTCGCGGATCGACATGTTGAACAGCATGTTCTCCTGGAACACGACCGCCATACTCGCCCGAAGCGACTCGCGCGTCACCCGGCGGATATCGACGCCGTCGATGGCGACCCGGCCCTCGTCCGGCACGTAGAGCCGCAGGATCAGGTTGATCAGCGTGCTCTTGCCCGAGCCGCTGGGACCGACGATCGCAATGCTTTTGCCGGCATTGAGCTTGAGGCTGAGATTGTCGAGCACCGGCGTCTGCGCCCCCTCGTACTGGAAGGTGACGCGGTCGAAGGAGATGTCGTTGGTGATGCGCGGCAGATCCGGCGCGCCGGGACGGTCGGCGCCGCGGGTCGGCTCGTCGAGCAGTTCCTGGATGTGCCGCACCGCCGCCGCCGACTGGATCGACACCGGGATGAAATGCATCAGATGGGCGATGTTGTACGACACCTCCCAGAACGCACTCTCGAAGGTCACGAAGGTGCCGACGGTGATCTGCCCCTTGGTGGCGAGATAAGCGCCGATCGCCAGCACCACGAGGTGGAGCAGCAGCACCGCGATGGTGACGGTGCGCTCCACCATGGTCGACAGGAACATGGCTGACGCGGCCTTGGCCCGGACATCGCGGTTGCGCATCGTGAACCAGCCGAGCGCCCGGCGCTGCAGATTGAACGCCTTCACCACCGCCTGGGCGGCAACGTTCTCCTGCACCGTTCCGAGCAGCGCGGCTTCGTTCTGCTTCTGCTCGTAATTGGCCTGCACCGCCTTCGGCGTCAGGATGCGCGGCCCGATCAGGGTGATCGGAAACACCAGCAAGGCGACCACGGCAAGCTGCCAGTTCAGGAACAGCATCAGGATGATGCCCGCGACCAGCTCGAGGCCCGGCAGCGCCGCGCTGTTGGCAAAGGTCTTGACCGAACCCTCGAACGCCGACAGGTCGATCGAGAAGCGCGACAGGATCTCGCCGCGCTTGGTGCGCGCGAAATAGGCCGACGGCAGGTTCTGGACATGGTCGAACAGCCGCGTCCGCACGTCGGCGATGATGCCGGCGGCAAGCCGCGCATCCCAGCGCTCGTACCAGACGGCGATGATCGAGGTGACGATGCCGGCCACCGCCAGCACGCCGAGGATCTTGTAGAGGGCTCCGAAGTCCTCCTCGCCGAGCGCGTCGTCGATCAGGAATTTCAGGCTGAGCGGCATGATGACGTTGAACAACGTCTCGACCAGCACGCCGAAGGCGACGCAGGCGAACGGCTTCTTGTAGTTCGCCAGGATCGGCCTGACGAAGCCAAAGATCGTGGAGAGCGCGCCGGCGGCTTCCTTGGCGGTGAAGACGACGAGGTCCTCGTCATCATCGTCGTCATCGAGCTCGAACTCGTCGTCCGCGTCCTCATCCTCTTCGTCGTCAGCCGGCGCCGCGGCTGGCTTCGTGGAAACGGCCGCCGCGGGCGGACCGGACGCGGGCTTCTTCTTCAGCTCGGGATCGCCGGCCGCCGCTTTCGTCGGATCGTCTGATGCAGGAGGTCTTGATGAGGGAGGTCTTGGCGCCATGAAACCAACCGATGCTCCACGGCCGGCATGACCGCAAATCGAAACCGCAGCTGATAACACTGCGGCCGTAATCCTATGCGATCACGACGAATTCGGCAAAGCGTTTGGAACGGCCGACGCGCCGCCGCACGCTCGCGCGGATTCGCGGAGCGCAGCATTGCCGCCGTTTGACAGCTGGTTGACACAAGGCCGGTCGCCTGGCGGCAAAACTTCCGGTCGGTGCCGCTAGTCGTCGAGGTCGGCTTCGACCTTGTCGAAGAAGGAATAGCGCAGGCTGTCGGAGTCGGCGTACCACTGCCCCGGCCCCTTGTTGGCGGCCAGCGTCAATGTCCACAGCGCATCGGTGCAGTCGCGGCGGTGCATCGACAGGTCGAAGCCGTTGCCGAAGAACAATTCCGACCACTCCCACCAGGTGCCGAGCTTCTTCACCCCGCGCAGCAGGTCGTAGCGGTCGATCACCGCCGGCGCCATGTCGGAGGTCACCGACGCGAACACGACGCCGGTCTTGACCACGCGGTTGAGCTCGCGCACCCCGCGCACGACCTGCTTCTCGCCGAGATGGCACAGCGAGGTCTCGAACACGAAGTCGAACTCGTTGGCCTTGAACGGCATGTCGGCGATCGAGCCGAGCTTGTTGTACTTCTTGAGCGCCTTCGGCGTCTTGCCGTGGATGTAGCGGTTGTTCTCGATGCCCCAGGCATCGATGCCCCGTTCGCGCAGCGCGCCGACCAGTTCGCCGCTGGCGGAGCCGGCGATCAGCAGCTTGTAGCCCTTCGCCCTGCCCCACACCGTCTTGATCAGGTCCGTCAGATAGGCCGGGTCGGTGAAGTTGCGCCAGACCTCGCCGTAGGGCCCGGCGCCGCGATAATTGTCGAAATAGCTGCGGTCGATCTTGTCGGACAGCGCGCTCTCGTCCTGCGCGCGGGTACGGCGCAGCCGCATCATCTCGGTGAGGATGATGTCGGTCGCGGCATCGGAGGAATCGAGCAGTCCGTTCAGCGTCGAATCGAACAGATAGTCGCCGACCACCACGATGCCGGGGTGCTCCTTCGGCTCGGGCCGGTGGTTGGTCATGACGTCGCGCACCGGCAGGCCGCCCGGCAGCGCGTTGACCGACGACAGCCAGCGATGGATCTTGCCTTCCAGGAAATGCTCGCGCGCATCGCCGAGCGAGGCCGGCAGCGACTTCAAGGCGGCGTCGATCAGCTCCTGATCACTGAGATTGGCGAAGGCAAGCGCATCCGAGCCCGCGATCAGCCAGTTCAGCACGCCGTGCTTGCCGACATCGTGGCGCGCGCCCTCATTGTAGACGCAGCAGCCGCCGAACGCTTCCGACATGAACCAGGCGCCCGGGATCTTCTCGCCCCAGAACGGCTCGTCGAACAGGATCGAGACCCGCAGATAATGCGCGGGCCGGTCGAAATAGGCGACGTGCTTGACCATCGACTTGCGCAGCTGCTCGCCGTCCCAGCGCATGGTCGCGAGCCAGGAGTGCGGCAGGCAGACCAGCACGAGATCGAAGTCGCGCGTCTCCGGCCCCTTGCCGTTCATCATGTTGAGCTGGTAGCGGCCATCGGCGGTCTTGCCGACCTTGAGCACACGATGGTTGAGCTGGATGTCGGCGCTGACTTCCGAGCGCAGACAATCGATCAGCTGCTCGTTGCCGTTCTGGATCGAATACAGGCCGATATAGCCGTCGACGTCCATCACATAGTTCTTCAGCGCGTTGAGGCCGTTGGTGTTGTGGCTCTCGGTCGCAATGTCGGAACGCGCCATCACCTTGAAGAAGCGCTTGGCGGTCGCGTCCTCGACCTCCTCGTCGAGGACCTGCTCGGCGGTCTTGTAGGCCCACGGGTGCTCGTTGTCGTGGGCGCCGACGCCCTCGTAATATTCGATCGGCGACACCAGGTCGCTGCAGCGCTTGCGGAACGCCTCGATCGCCGACGCGGTCTTCGCCCCGTATTTGCGGCGCATGCCGGGAACGTCGGCGAGCAGCTCGCCGTCGAGCTGCACCTGCTCGGCATCCATCGGGATCGTCTGCAGGCCGAAATGCTGGATCAGCTCGCGCAGCGGGTCCGGCCCCGTCATCGAGTAATCATAGATCTCGGCGACGCCGGCCTCATACACCGCCGGCGCCGTGTCGAATTTGCGCGTGACGATCTTGCCGCCGAGGCGGTTCGACGCCTCGAAGATGGTAACGCGGCAGAGGTCGCCGAGTTTGCGCTTCAAATACCAGGCGCTCATCAGCCCCCCGGGGCCGCCGCCTACGATAGCCAAGTCGAGCATATGGATTCCGTCGTCTCCGGCGCGAGCCAAACAGCCGGTCTAAGTCACCCTAGCAAAGGCACTTTTTTGCCTGAAGGAAAGATGAACAAACTGCGTCCCTGCACCGCAGCAAGCAAAGAAAGCAGCAAAAAGGCCGGCTAAACGCCGGCCTTCTCGCCATTACCGTAGTCTTGCGGATGCCTATTCCGCGGGCGGCAGCGCCAGCGGCTCCGCTTCCGGAGCCGTCGGCACGATCGCCGCCTGCTGCTTCTCGCGCTCGTCGAGGATCAGCTTGTCGCGCTTGACCGCGACTTCGCGGATCCGCGCCATCGAGGCGCCGGTGCCGGCCGGGATCAGGCGGCCGACAATGACGTTCTCCTTGAGGCCCTCGAGCGGGTCCACCTTGCCATTGACGGCAGCTTCGGTGAGCACGCGCGTGGTCTCCTGGAACGAGGCCGCCGAGAAGAAGGAGCGGGTCTGCAAGCTCGCCTTGGTGATGCCGAGCAGAACCGGCGTACCCGTGGCGGGCTTCTTGCCCTCCTCCTTGGCCTTGGTGTTGAGCGCGTCGAACTCGATCTTGTCGACCTGCTCGCCCGAGATCATGTCGGTGTCGCCCTGATCGGTGACCTCGACCTTCTGCAGCATCTGACGGACAATCACCTCGATGTGCTTGTCGTTGATGAGCACGCCCTGCAACCGGTAGACCTCCTGGATTTCGTTGACAAGATAGGCAGCGAGTTCCTCGATGCCCTTGATCGCCAGGATGTCGTGCGGCGCCGGATTGCCTTCGACGATGAAATCGCCCTTTTCGACGATGTCGCCGTCCTGAAGGTGGATGTGCTTGCCCTTCGGGATCAGGTACTCGCGCGGCTCCTCGGTCTTGTCCATCGGCTCGATCGAGATGCGGCGCTTGTTCTTGTAGTCGCGGCCGAAGCGGATCGTTCCCGCGGTCTCCGCGATGATCGCCGCATCCTTCGGCTTGCGGGCCTCGAACAGTTCCGCCACCCGCGGCAGACCGCCGGTGATGTCACGCGTCTTGGCGCTCTCGGTCGAGATACGCGCCAGGATGTCGCCAGGCATCACCTTCCCGCCGGTGTCGACCGACAGAATGGCGTCGACCGACAGCATGTAGCGGGCATCGCCGCCACGCGCGAGCTTCATCACCTTGCCGTCCTTGCCCTTGACCACGATGGCCGGACGCAGATCCGAACCGCCGCGCGTCGTGCGCCAGTCGATGACCACGCGCTTGGCGATACCGGTCGATTCGTCGAGCGTTTCCGAGATCGACTGGCCTTCGACCAGATCCTCGAAACCGATCGTGCCCTCGACCTCGCTCAGCACCGGGCGGGTGTAGGGATCCCACTCGGCGATGCGCTGGCCGCGCTTGACCATGTCGCCTTCGTCAACGTGCATCTTCGAACCGTACTGGATACGGTGGGTTGCACGCTCGGTGCCGTCGGCATCGACGATCGCAACGACCATGTTGCGCACCATCGCGACCAGGCTGCCTTCGCTGTTGCGGGCGATCGCCTTGTTCCTGATCACGATCTTGCCGTCGAAGTTCGATTCGACGAACGACTGCTCGTTGAGCTGCGCGGCGCCGCCGATGTGGAACGTGCGCATCGTCAGCTGCGTGCCGGGCTCACCGATCGACTGCGCCGCGATGACGCCGACGGCCTCACCGTGGTTGACCGGCGTGCCGCGAGCGAGATCGCGGCCGTAGCACTTGGCGCAGATGCCGTTGATCAGCTCGCAGGTCAGCGCCGAGCGGATCTTCACTTCCTGGATGCCGGCCTGCTGGATCGCGTCGACATGGCTCTCCTCCATCAACGTGTCGCGCTTGATGACGACCTCGTTGGTGGCGGGATCGCGCACGTCATCGCAGGCCACGCGGCCCAGGATGCGCGAGCCGAGCGAGGCGACCACGGTGCCGGCGTCGACGATGGCGCGCATCTTGATGCCGAGCGTGGTGCCGCAATCGGTCTGCGTGATGATGCAGTCCTGCGCGACGTCGACCAGACGGCGGGTCAGGTAGCCGGAGTTCGCGGTCTTCAACGCGGTGTCCGCGAGGCCCTTGCGGGCGCCGTGGGTCGAGTTGAAGTACTCGAGCACCGACAGACCTTCCTTGAAGTTGGAAATGATCGGCGTCTCGATGATCTCGCCCGACGGCTTGGCCATCAGGCCGCGCATGCCGGCGAGCTGGCGCATCTGGGCCGGCGAACCACGCGCACCGGAGTGCGCCATCATATAGATCGAGTTGATGTCGGCATCCGCGCCCGCCGCCGTCTTCTTGGTGGACGAGATCTCCTTCATCATCGCCTTGGCGACTTCTTCACCGGCCTTCGACCAGGCGTCGACGACCTTGTTGTACTTCTCGCCATGAGTGATCAGGCCGTCATTGTACTGCTGCTCGAAATCCTTCGCCAGCGTACGGGTCTGATCGACGATCTTCCACTTCGACGCCGGCACGACCATGTCATCCTTGCCGAACGAGATGCCCGCCTTGAAGGCGTTGTAGAAGCCGAGCGCCATGATGCGGTCGCAGAAGATCACGGTCTCCTTCTGACCGCAGTGACGGTAGACCTGGTCGATCACGCCGGAGATCTCGCGCTTGGTCATCAGCTTGTTGATGATGTCGTACGAGATCTTGGTGCTCTTCGGCAGCAGGTTGCCGAGCATGACGCGACCGGCGGTGGTCTCGATCCAGCGCTTGGACTGCTTGCCTTCCTCGTCGAGGCCTTCCCACCGGTACTTGATCTTGGTGTGGAGGTGGATGACCTTCGAATGCAGGGCGTGCTCGAGCTCGGCCATGTCGCCGAAGATCTTGCCCTCGCCGGGCAGGCCTTCGCGCATGATCGAGACGTAGTAGAGGCCGAGCACGATGTCCTGCGACGGCACGATGATCGGCTGGCCGTTCGCCGGATGCAGGATGTTGTTGGTCGACATCATCAGGACGCGCGCTTCCAGCTGCGCTTCGAGCGACAGCGGAACGTGCACGGCCATCTGGTCGCCGTCGAAGTCGGCGTTGAACGCGGCGCAGACCAGCGGATGCAGCTGGATCGCCTTGCCCTCGATCAGCACCGGCTCGAACGCCTGGATGCCGAGGCGATGCAGCGTCGGCGCGCGGTTGAGCAGCACCGGATGCTCGCGGATCACCTCGTCGAGGATATCCCAGACCTCCGGACGCTCCTTCTCGACCAGCTTCTTGGCCTGCTTCACCGTGGTGGACAGACCCTTGGCGTCGAGCCGCGAGTAGATGAACGGCTTGAACAGCTCGAGCGCCATCTTCTTCGGCAGGCCGCACTGGTGCAGGCGCAGCTCGGGACCGACCACGATCACCGAGCGGCCGGAATAGTCGACGCGCTTGCCGAGCAGGTTCTGACGGAACCGGCCCTGCTTGCCCTTCAGCATGTCGGCGAGCGACTTCAGCGGCCGCTTGTTGGCGCCGGTGATGACGCGGCCGCGGCGGCCGTTGTCGAACAGCGCGTCGACGGCCTCCTGCAGCATGCGCTTTTCGTTGCGGATGATGATGTCCGGCGCACGCAGTTCCATCAGCCGCTTCAAGCGGTTGTTGCGGTTGATGACGCGGCGGTACAGGTCGTTGAGGTCGGAGGTCGCGAACCGGCCGCCGTCGAGCGGCACCAGCGGACGCAGGTCCGGCGGAATCACCGGCACGACCGTCATGATCATCCATTCCGGCTTGTTGCCGGAGACACGGAAGGCCTCGACGATCTTCAGACGCTTGGCGAGCTTCTTATGCTTGATGTCGGAGTCGGTCTCCGCCATGTCGGCACGCAGCGTCGCCTCGAGCTTTTCGAGCTCGAGCCCCTTGAGCAGCTCGCGGATCGCCTCGGCGCCGATCATGGCGGTGAAGGAATCCTGGCCGTACTCGTCCTGCGCCTTCAGATACTCGTCTTCAGACAGCAGCTGACGGTCCTTCAGCGCAGTGAGACCCGGCTCGAGCACGACGTAGTATTCGAAGTAGAGGATCCGCTCGAGATCCTTCAGCGTCATGTCGAGCAACAGGCCGATGCGCGAGGGCAGCGACTTCAGGAACCAGATGTGGGCGACCGGCGCCGCCAGCTCGATATGGCCCATGCGCTCGCGCCGGACGCGCGACAGCGTCACTTCGACCGAGCACTTCTCGCAGATGATGCCCTTGTACTTCATCCGCTTGTACTTGCCGCACAAGCACTCGTAGTCCTTGATCGGCCCGAAGATGCGCGCGCAGAACAGGCCGTCACGCTCCGGCTTGAAGGTGCGGTAGTTGATGGTCTCCGGCTTCTTGATCTCGCCGTACGACCAGGACAGAATCTTCTCCGGAGACGCAATCGAAATCCGGATCTGGTCGAAGACCTGGGCCGGCGTCGTCGGATTGAAAAGATTCATAATCTCTTGATTCATGGTCTTCTCCTCGCGTGCCGATCGTCACCGGCAGCAAATTCGAAACTTCTATTCAGCGCGCGCCCCGCCCAACGTCCGAGCGGAGTGCGGAGGCCCGGCGCGTTTCGCGCCGGGCATGATCACAGCGTTACTCGGCCGCTTCCGACGTCGACGCCGGTCCCACCTTGGAATTGTGCAGGTCGACGTTGAGGCCGAGCGAGCGCATTTCCTTGACCAGCACGTTGAACGATTCCGGAATACCGGCCTCGAAGGTGTCGTCGCCGCGCACGATCGCCTCGTACACCTTGGTACGGCCGGCGACGTCGTCCGACTTCACGGTCAGCATCTCCTGCAGCGTGTAGGCGGCGCCGTAGGCTTCAAGCGCCCAGACCTCCATTTCGCCGAAGCGCTGGCCGCCGAACTGCGCCTTGCCGCCCAGCGGCTGCTGGGTGACGAGCGAGTACGGACCGATCGAACGCGCGTGGATCTTGTCGTCCACGAGGTGGTGCAGCTTGAGCATGTAGATGTAGCCCATCGTCACCTTACGATCGAACTGATCGCCGGTACGGCCGTCATAAACGGTCGACTGGCCGGAGGCGTCGAAGCCCGCGAGCTTCAGCATCTCCTCGATGTCGGCCTCCTTGGCGCCGTCGAACACCGGCGTTGCGATCGGCACACCGTGGCTCAGATTGCGGCCGAGCTCGACCAGCTCGTTGTCGTTCAGCGACTTGATGGTTTCATCCTCGCCATAGATCTTCTTCAGGGTCTCGCGCAGCGGCTTGAGATCCTGCTTGTGATAATAGGCGTCGATGGTCTGCCCGATGCGCTTGCCGAGGCCGGCGCAGGCCCAACCGAGATGGGTCTCGAGGATCTGACCGACGTTCATGCGCGAAGGCACGCCGAGCGGATTGAGCACGATGTCGGCATGCGTTCCGTCCTCGAGGAACGGCATGTCCTCGATCGGCACGATCTTCGACACCACACCCTTGTTCCCGTGACGGCCGGCCATCTTGTCGCCGGGCTGGATCTTGCGCTTCACCGCGACGAAGACCTTGACCATCTTCATCACGCCGGGCGGCAGCTCGTCGCCACGCTGCAGCTTCTCGACCTTGTCGAGGAAGCGCTGCTCGAGGCCCTTCTTCGACTCGTCGTACTGCTTCCGCATGGCCTCGATCTCGGCCATCAGCTTGTCGTTCGGCGAGGCGAACAGCCACCACTGCGACTTCGGATACTCGTCGAGCACCGCGCGGGTGATCTTGGTATCCTTCTTGAAGCCCTTCGGGCCGGCGATGCCCTGGCGGTTCTCCAGAAGCTCGGCGAGGCGGCTGTAGACGTTGCGGTCCAGGATCGCCTGCTCGTCGTCGCGGTCCTTGGCCAGACGCTCGATCTCCTCGCGCTCGATCGCCAGCGCACGCTCGTCCTTGTCGACGCCGTGGCGGTTGAACACGCGGACTTCCACGATCGTGCCCTGCACGCCCGGAGGCACGCGCAGCGAGGTGTCGCGGACGTCGGAGGCCTTCTCGCCGAAGATGGCGCGCAGCAGCTTCTCTTCCGGCGTCATCGGGCTCTCGCCCTTCGGCGTGATCTTGCCGACCAGGATGTCGCCGGCGCGGACTTCCGCACCGATGTAGACGATACCGGCTTCGTCGAGGTTCTTCAGCGCTTCTTCCGAGACGTTCGGAATGTCGCGGGTGATTTCCTCAGGACCGAGCTTGGTGTCGCGGGCCATCACCTCGAACTCCTCGATGTGAATCGAGGTGAAGACGTCGTCCTTCACGATCCGCTCGGAGAGCAGGATCGAGTCTTCGAAGTTGTAGCCGTTCCACGGCATGAACGCGACCAGCACGTTGCGGCCGAGCGCGAGCTCGCCGAGATCGGTCGACGGACCGTCGGCGATGATGTCGCCCTTCTTGACGATGTCGCCGACCTTCACCAGCGGACGCTGGTTGATGCAGGTCGACTGGTTCGAGCGCTGGTACTTCATAAGCCGGTAGATATCGACGCCCGACTTGGTCGGATCGAGATCCTCGGTGGCGCGGATCACGACGCGGGTGGCGTCGATCTGGTCGATCACGCCCGAGCGGCGCGCGGCGATCGCCGCGCCCGAGTCACGGGCAACCACGCCTTCCATGCCGGTGCCGACGAACGGCGCCTCGGCGCGAACCAGCGGCACCGCTTGGCGCTGCATGTTCGAGCCCATCAGCGCGCGGTTGGCGTCGTCGTTCTCGAGGAACGGGATCAGCGCCGCGGCGACCGAAACCAGCTGCTTCGGCGACACGTCCATGTAGTCGACCTTGTCCGGCGTCACCGGCAGCACTTCGCCGGCATGACGGCAGACCACGAGGTCGTCGGTGAAGCGGCCCTTGGCATCGAGCGGCACGTTGGCCTGCGCGACGCGGTAGCGGCCCTCTTCCATCGCCGACAGATAGACCACCTCGTCGGTGACCCGGCCGTCCTTGATCTTGCGATAGGGCGTCTCGACGAAGCCGTACTTGTTGACGCGCGCGAACGTCGCCAGCGAGTTGATCAGGCCGATGTTCGGACCTTCCGGCGTTTCAATCGGGCAGATACGGCCGTAATGCGTCGGATGCACGTCGCGGACTTCGAAGCCGGCACGCTCGCGGGTCAGACCGCCCGGGCCAAGCGCCGACAGGCGCCGCTTGTGGGTGATTTCCGACAGCGGGTTGGTCTGGTCCATGAACTGCGACAGCTGCGAGGAGCCGAAGAACTCGCGCACCGCGGCGGCCGCGGGCTTGGCGTTGATCAGGTCCTGCGGCATCACGGTGTCGATATCGACGCTCGACATGCGTTCCTTGATCGCGCGCTCCATGCGGAGCAAGCCGATCCGGTACTGGTTCTCCATGAGCTCGCCGACCGAGCGCACCCGGCGGTTGCCGAGATGGTCGATGTCGTCGATCTCGCCCTTGCCGTCGCGCAGGTCGACCAGCGTCTTGATGACCGCCAGGATGTCTTCCTTGCGCAGCGTGCGATGGGTATCGGGCGCATCGAGCTCGAGGCGCATGTTCATCTTGACGCGGCCGACCGCGGAGAGGTCGTAGCGCTCGGCATCGAAGAACAGCGACTGGAACATCGCCTGCGCCGAATCCAGCGTCGGCGGCTCGCCCGGACGCATCACGCGGTAGATGTCGAACAGCGCGTCCTCACGCGTCATGTTCTTGTCGGCCGACAGCGTGTTGCGGATATAGGCGCCGACATTGACGTGGTCGATGTCGAGCAGCGGCAGGTCCTTGTAGCCCTGCTCGTTCAGCACCTTGAGCGACTTCTCGGTGATCTCCTCGCCGGCTTCGGCGTAGATCTCACCGGTCTTCGGGTTGACGAGATCCTCGGCGAGATAGTTGCCGACGAGTTCCTCGTCCGACATGCGCAGCGCCTTCAGGCCCTTCTCCTGAAGCTGGCGCGCCTGGCGCACGGTCAGCTTCTTGCCGGCCTCGAGCACCACCTTGCCGGTGTCGGCGTCGATCAGGTCGTTGACGGTCGAATAGCCGCGGAAGCGGTTGGCGTCGAACGGCACGCGCCATCCGTCCTTGGTCCGCTTGTAGGTGATCTTCTTGTAGAAGGTCGACAGGATCTGCTCGCCGTCGAGACCGAGCGCGTACATCAGCGAGGTCACGGGCAGCTTGCGGCGACGGTCGATGCGCGCGAACACGATGTCCTTGGCGTCGAACTCGATGTCGAGCCAGGAACCGCGATACGGAATCACG
This sequence comes from Bradyrhizobium sp. Mp19, assembly GCF_029952935.1. Lineage (NCBI taxonomy): Bacteria > Pseudomonadati > Pseudomonadota > Alphaproteobacteria > Hyphomicrobiales > Nitrobacteraceae > Bradyrhizobium > Bradyrhizobium sp. Mp19. The sequence continues at coordinate 193,644 of NZ_JASAUT010000006.1, forward strand.
CGCGCGGCAAACAGCAGCTTGCCGGACGAATGGGTCTTGCCCTTGTCGTGGTCGAAGAACACGCCGGGCGAACGGTGCATCTGCGAGACGATGACGCGCTCGGTGCCGTTGACGACGAAGGTGCCGTTCATCGTCATGAGCGGGATGTCGCCCATGTAGACGTCCTGCTCCTTGATGTCCTTCACCGACTTGGCGCCGGTTTCCTCGTCGATATCGAACACGATGAGGCGCAGCGTCACCTTGAGCGGCGCAGCGAAGGTCATGCCGCGCTGGCGGCACTCGTCGACGTCATATTTCGGCTGCTCGAACTCGTAGCGGACGAATTCGAGCATCGAGGTGCCGGAGAAATCCGAGATCGGAAACACCGAACGGAACACCGCCTGCAGGCCCTCGTCGAGCCGACCGCCGGTCGGCTCGTCGACCATCAGGAACTGGTCGTAGGACGCCTTCTGAACCTCGATGAGGTTCGGCATCTCGGCGACTTCCTTGATGTGACCGAAAAACTTGCGTACGCGTTTGCGACCGGTGAATGTCTGCTGCGCCATCGTGGCCTCTCATTTTCGTCGCCTTTGTGGGGCGAACCTTCCGGGAGCGACTGCCATCGGCCCCGGGTTGAATTTCGAATCGTCTCGCAGGAACGAAGCGCAAAGTCAGGAATTAAATCCCCGTCCCGGCCCCGACCACCTCCAAAACGCAAAACAACGCGCGGGGCGCATCACTGCACCCGCTCGTCCAAACGCTCCGCTTTACGGACTGAAAAAGCCCGAAATCTGACTGTCTCCCAACGGCTTCCGCCGAGGACCCTGCCGTCCCCGCCGCCTACCGTGTTTTTCCGCTGCCAACCCGATATGGGATGGCAATAAAGGAGATTCGAGGGTTAAGTCCACGGATCCCCACACTTTTTTGTGTCCGGCGCGCCACGCGACAACCTGTCGCACGCCGTTTGCATGGCCCGGGAGCGCCCAGAGGCGCTCCCGGATCGCGCATTACTTGAGGTCGACCTTGGCGCCAGCCTTCTCGAGCTGGGCCTTGATCTTGTCGGCTTCTTCCTTGTTGACGCCTTCCTTGACGGGCTTCGGAGCGCCTTCGACGAGGTCCTTGGCTTCCTTCAGGCCCAGGCCGGTGATGGCGCGGACTTCCTTGATGACTTCGATCTTCTTGTCGCCGGCGGCAGCCAGCACGACGGTGAAGTCGGTCTTCTCTTCAGCCGGAGCAGCGGCAGCGCCGCCGGCAGCCGGGCCAGCAACCGCGACGGCGGCAGCGGCGGACACGCCCCACTTTTCTTCGAGGAGCTTGGCGAGTTCGGCCGCTTCGAGCACGGTGAGGCTCGAGAGGTCGTCGACGATTTTCTGCAGATCAGCCATTGTTCAGTTCCTTAAACGTTTGGTTCGAACCAGGTTTGAGATTAGCGAAGGGGTCAGGCCGCTTCGCTCTTTGAGGCATGAGCCTGAATGACGCGTGCGAGCTTGGCCGCGGGCGCGTTGGACAGCTGAGCAAGCTTGGTCGCCGGCGCCACGAGGAGGCCAACGATCTTGCCGCGCAGTTCGTCGAGCGACGGCAGTGAGGCGAGCGCCTTCACGCTGTCGACATTCAGGACGGTTTTACCCATCGAGCCGCCGAGGATGACGAACTTCTCGTTCGCCTTGGCGAATTCGACGGCAACCTTTGGCGCCGCAACCGGATCGTTCGAAGTGGCGATCACGGTCGGCCCCTTCAGCAGGGAGCCGATGGCTACGACGTCAGTGCCTTCAAGAGCAATTTTGGCGAGACGGTTCTTCGAGACCTTCACCGATGCACCCGCCTGCTTCATCTGCATGCGCAGCTTCTGCATCTGGGCCACGGTGAGGCCGGAATAGTGAGCAACGATCGCAACCGACGTGGTCTTGAAGACCTCGTTAAGTTGTTCGACCGACTCTTTTTTTGCCGCTCGTTCCACAGCAAGCTCTTTCCGGTTGGCGGCCTCTCCGCGAAGGCAGGACCGCCGGGTTGCACCCATCGTCCCGCCCTAAACCTGATCCGCAGGATGCAAGACCCTTCGGACATGCCGGGCAAGACGACATCTAGAAGCCTGCCCTCCCAGAGCCTTGCGGCCATGGGCTATCGAGGTTCGAACCAAACCAGCCTCTCAAGCCGCGAACGATCCGCGACCTGGAGTGCAAAATCCGGTCTTCACCCGTCTATGCAGGCCATACGATTAAGCCGTTGAAAACACGAAGTTCTCGCGGGCGCCTGCAGTCTTGGACAGGATCGAGGCGCTTCAGCATGCTGAAGGCCCCTGCTCTCATTCCTCTGGAGGCGACGGGTCTCCTTCCTTTCGAGCATCCTTGCGGGCATGCGGGAAGGAATGATCTCCTATCATCTCAGGTTTTCGGAATGCGAGCACAGACATGCCAGCAAGTGCCAGCACGCCCGGAAGGCGCTATGTAGCCGGTCCTGCCCTGCTTGCCAAGAGCAAATTTCAGACCAGTTCGGCGGTCTGGCGGCCCAGCAAAAAATTTCTTCCCGGACGGCGTCACGCCCCAATGCCCTCGCTCGTCTGGGCGCTGGAGGCTCGCATGAAACGATGGATTGCAGGAATTCTCGCCCTATTCAACCTCGCCAATGGGCTGGCGATGCTGTCAGCCGGTTCCCTCTGGTGGTCGCTGGTGCCCGGCGCCGCCGATACCGGTCCGTTCAACCCTCATTTGGTCCAGGACGTCGGCATCGCCTTCATCGCGGCCGGGCTCGGCGTGGCGGCGCGAGCCTTGTGGCCGGCGTGGTGGCCGGCAGCGGTCGCGGGCGCCGCGTTCCTGGCCGGCCACGGCGCGCTGCACCTCGTGATGATCGCCGGCGGCCACGACCGCCATGCCGCATACGATCTTGTGGCGGTCGTCCTGCCCGCGGCGCTCGCCCTCTATTCCGCCCTGCCAAATCAAGGAGACCGACATGCGTAGCTTCATCGCGCGCCGCTTGCTGCGCGCCTATTCCAGGCGCTACGGCTACGACACCACCTATCTCGAGATCATGCTTAAGGAATCGCCCGCCGCGTTCTTCAAATTCGCCGCCGCAATGAAGGCCGCCACCTACCGCGCGGTCGCGCCGGTTGAGGCCTTCTATGCCGCCAAGCTGACCGGCGCCCTGGCGGAAGATTGCGGTCCCTGTGCGCAACTGGTCGTCGACATGGCGATCGGAGCCGGAATGGCGGAGCGGCAGGTCACCGCCGTGCTCCGGCATGACGTTGCCGCCATGACCGCGGACACCGCGCTCGGTTTCCGCTTCGCGCAGGCGATCGTGCAGCGCTCGGCCGACGACGATGCCTGCCGCGACGCGGTTCGCGCGCGCTGGGGCGAAAAAGGCGTGATCGACCTTGCTTTGGCCCTACAAATCGGCCGCATCTTCCCCATGATGAAGCTGGCGCTGGGATATGCCAGGGAGTGTCGCCGCGTGACCGTGGCCGGCCATCAGATCGATGTCATCAAGCAGGCTGCCTGAGCGCGACCCGCTGGGTCCGTATCGGACGCGGCTGACCGGGCTCGCCTACCGCATGCTCGGCAGCCGCGGCGATGCCGACGACGTGGTGCAGGACGCCTGGCTGCGGTTCGCCGCGGCTGACGACGTTCGCAATCCCGAGGCGTTCCTGGTCACGGTGGTGACCCGGCTCTGTCTCGACCGGCTGAAGAGCGCGCGCGCCCAGCGCGAGGTCTATGTCGGCGCCTGGTTGCCCGAGCCGGTGTTCGACGAGGCGCTGTCGGCCGAGGCGGCAACCGAACTCGCCGACGATCTCTCTTTCGCGCTGATGCTGGCGCTCGACGCCCTGACACCGCTCGAGCGTGCCGCGTTCCTGCTGCACGACGTGTTCGACCGGCCGTTTGCGGAAGTCGCCCGCACGCTCGAGCGCAGCGAGGCGGCCTGCCGGCAGCTCGCCGCGCGCGCCCGCCGATCGGTCCGCGACAACCGCCCTGTTCCAGCCGAGCCGCCCGAAGGCCACGCACGGCTGCTGACGGCATTCTGCAAGGCCGCGGCCAGCGGCGACGTCTCCGCCCTCGCCAACCTGCTGCGCGAGGATGCCATTGCGATCACCGATGGCGGCGGCCGCAAGCTGGCGGCGCTGAAGCCGATCAAGGGGGCCGAGAAGATCGTCCGCTTCATCATCGGCATCGCCGGCAAGAACGCCAGCAGCGAGGTTCGCGTCGAACCGATGATGGTCAATGGCAGCGCGGGCGCGCTGATCTTCCTCGATGGCGAAGTCGACCACACGCTGAGCATGGCGATCGACGGCGAGACGGGCCGGATTGCGGCAATCTACATCGTCCGCAACCCGGACAAGCTGCGCCACGCGCCGCGCCGGAACTGAAGCTCCGATCAGGACGCCGTCGCCACCGGATAGGTGAGCGGCTTGCCGGCAAAGAACGCGTCGAGATTGGCCAGCACGCAATCCTGCATCGCGACGTGCGATTCCAGCGTGTGGCCGCCGAGATGCGGCGACAGCACCACGTTCGGCAATGCGGTCAGCGCGTCGGGGGCATGCGGCTCCCTGGCGAACACGTCGAGGCCGGCACCGGCGATCACGCCGTCGGTCAGCGCCGCGACCAGGGCCTGCTGGTCGACCACCGAGCCGCGCGAAATGTTGACCACGAACCCGTCGCCGCCGAGCCGCCGCAGGATGTCGGCGTTGACCGCATGCTCGGTCTCGGCGCCGGCGCGCACGGCGATCATCAGCACGCTGGACCAATCGGCGAGCGCCTCCAGCGTCGGAAAATATTGATAGGGCACGTCGTGCTTCGAGCGGCTGAAATAGCCGACCTCGGTCTCGAAGGCCGCGACGCGGGCGGCGATCTTGCGGCCGATCTCGCCCATACCGTAGACGCCGACCTTGCGGCCGCGCATGCCGGCCTGCGGCCGCATCATCGGCGACGGCTTTGCACCGGCCCAGTCCCCGCTCCGCACGTAATTGTCGGCCACCAGCAGCCGCCGCACCGACGCCAGCATCAAGGTTACCGCCGTGTCGGCGACGGAGGCCGCATTGGCCCCCGGGCTGTGGCCGACCGCGATGCCGCGCCTGGCGGCGGCGGCGAGATCGACGCCGTCATAGCCGGTGCCGTAGCAGACGATCGCGCCGAGCTTCGGCAGCATGTCCATGGCCTCGGCGCCGAGCGCGGTGCCGCCCGCGGTGATCATGGCGCGGATCTCGGCGAGCTCGGCCGCCGGGAACGCCTCGTCCAATCGCTTGCCTGCCGCGTTCAGCAGCTCATAGCGCTCGCCGAAGCGGATCAGCTGAGCCTTGGGAAAGCGTGAATAGACCAGGACCTTATCGGGCATTGTTCTTCTTTCCTGCGAGAGGCTTCAGCTGGTTGTTCTGACGCGTGTTCTTCACGCGAACCGGTACCCACTTCGCTGGAAAACGCTCCTGCAAAACAAAGGGCGGAACCGGTTGCCCGGTCCCGCCCCTTTTATCTCGTCACGGCCAAGGATCTCAGCCGAGGATCGTGCCCGGCTCGACCTTCACGCCCGGGCCCATGGTGGAGGAAACCGCCACGCGCTGGATGTAGGTGCCCTTGGAGCCTGCCGGCTTCGCCTTGGAGACCGCATCCGCGAGCGCCTTGACGTTCTCGACCAGCTTGTCCTCGGAGAACGAGGCCTTGCCGATGCCGGCCTGCACGATGCCGGCCTTCTCGACGCGGAACTCGACCGAGCCGCCCTTGGCGCCCTTCACGGCGTTGGTGACGTCCATGGTCACGGTGCCGATCTTCGGGTTCGGCATCATGCCGCGCGGACCGAGCACCTTACCGAGGCGGCCGACCAGGGGCATCATGTCGGGCGTGGCGATACAACGATCGAAATCGATCGCACCGCCCTGCACCTTCTCGACCAGGTCCTCGGCACCGACGACGTCGGCACCGGCGGCCTTGGCTTCCTCAGCCTTGGCGCCGCGCGCGAACACGCCGACGCGCAACGTACGGCCGGTTCCGTTCGGCAGGTTGACGACGCCGCGGACCATCTGGTCGGCGTGGCGCGGGTCGACGCCGAGATTGATCGCGATCTCGATCGTCTCGTCGAACTTCGACTTGGCGCGCTCCTTGACCATCTTGATGGCATCCGCGAGCGGATAGAGCTTCTCGCGATCGACGCCCTCGCGGGCCTTCTTCAAACGCTTTCCGATTGACATGGCCCGTTACCCCGCAACTTCCAGACCCATCGAACGGGCAGAGCCCTCGACCATCTTCATGGCCGATTCGATGTTGTCGCAATTCAAGTCCTTCATCTTCTTCTCGGCGATCTCGCGCACCTGCGCCTTGGTCACCTTGCCGGCCTTGTCACGGCCCGGCGCCTTCGATCCGGACTGGATCTTGGCGGCCTGCTTGAGGAAGTAGGACATCGGAGGGGTCTTCATCTCGAAGGTGAAGGACCGGTCCGCATAGATCGTGATGATCACCGGGATCGGGGTGTTCTTCTCTTCCTTCTGGGTCTGCGCGTTGAACGCCTTGCAGAACTCCATGATGTTGAGGCCGCGCTGACCAAGCGCGGGGCCGATCGGGGGCGAAGGATTCGCCGCACCGGCCGGGACCTGAAGCTTCAGGTATCCGGTCACTTTCTTTGCCATTTATCACTCCTGTTGTGCCGGACAGGGCCGGCGGTTTCAGGTTCCGTGGTTCGGTTGAAGGGGCTGGCGACCGCCTCCTCCCTCCCACGGCCTCTCTACTTGACGCGAGGCATATACCCCGCGCCGTCCGGTCAGACCACCTTTTCGACCTGACCGAATTCCAGTTCCACGGGGGTCGCGCGGCCGAAGATCGACACCGCGACCTTCACGCGCGAGCGCGCCTCGTCGATTTCTTCCACCACGCCGGAGAACGAGGCGAACGGGCCGTCGGCCACGCGCACGTTCTCGCCAATTTCGAACGACACCGACGCCTTCGGACGCTCCACGCCCTCCTGCACCTGGTGCAGGATCCGCATCGCTTCCGCTTCCGAGATCGGCATCGGCTTGTTTTCCGCGCCGAGGAAGCCGGTCACCTTCGGGGTGTTCTTGATCAGATGGAACGCCTCGTCGGTCAGCTTCATCTTCACCAGCACATAGCCCGGGAAGAACTTGCGCTCGGCGTCGATCTTGCGGCCGCGGCGCACCTCGGTGACCTTCTCGGTCGGCACCAGCACCTGCTCGAACAGCTCTTCCAGCCCGCGCTGCTTGGCCTGCTCACGGATCGATTCCGCGACCTTCTTCTCGAAATTCGAATAGGCGTGAACGATGTACCAGCGCTTGTCCATCAATTGAGTTCCCATGCTCATCAGTGGATGCCCAGTATCAGGGTGATGAGATAGCGGATGATCTGATCCGCGGCGAAGAAGAAGATCGAGGCCAGCGCCACCATCACGAACACCATGATGGTGGTGATGGTCGTCTCGCGGCGCGTCGGCCAGGTGACCTTGGCGGTCTCCGAGCGCACTTCCTGCAGGAATTTGAACGGGCTGAAAGCCATCGTGAGATCCGCGTCCGTTACCGGACGATTGCAACGTTTCAAGGAATCCGAACAGCCGACCTTGCGGACCCAGCCCTCGTTTGGAAGGTTGAGCCGATAAACGAGCTCGAATGTTCGGGGAATTAGGCCGCGCCGGATATCCGCCATCTAAGCGGGCCGGCTGCGAGTGCGGGGTATCTACTGCGAGACCGGCCAAACGTCAAGGTCGGCGGGGTCGCGCCCGGCGCCCGCCCGGTTCGGGCAGATCGGATATTGGTCTCTCCAAATCAAGGGCTTAGCAGGCGCCCTGCGACCCCCTGGCTTCCTGTCGAGATCAGGATCGTTCGTCTCGCCTCGTCTAGGCCAAGGTCTAGGCCAAGCCGGGTCCTGGCGGCAGCAGCATCGATACAAGCAGTCCGCTCGGCTCCCGCAGCCTCAACGCGATGCTGCCGCCATGACGCTTGGCAATATCCTGCGCGATCGATAGCCCCAGCCCGAAGCCCCCCTCCTGCCGCGCGCTGTCGGCCTTGAAGAAGGGCTCGAACACCTTGTCGTGCAGCGCCGGCGGAATGCCCGGACCGTCGTCGGCCACCTCGATCTCGATGTGGCCGGCCTCCGTGAGGCGAAGCATCACCGCGACCTTGCTGCCGTGCTTGACCGCGTTCTCCACGATATTGGTGACGGCGCGCGACAGCGCGCGGGGCCGACAGGCATAAGGCAGACGCACCGGCCCGGCATAGGATACCGCGTGACCCATGTCGGCGAAGTCCGAACAGATGGTCTGCAGGAAGCTCGGCAGGTCGATGAACGACGCCGCCTCCGAGCGGGCATCCTCGCGCAGATACTCCAGGGTCTCATTGATCATACGCGTCATCTTGGCGATATCGCCCAGCATCGCCGGGCGCAGGGTGTCGTTGCCGACGCGCTCGGTACGCAGCCTGAGCCGCGTCAGCGGCGTCCGCAGATCATGGCTGATAGCGGCGAGCATGCGGGTGCGGTCGTCGAGCAGCGCTGCGATACGCGTGCGCATGTCGTTCAGCGCGTCGGCGACCTGGGCGATTTCGAGCGGACCGCGCCGCCGCAACGCCTCGGGCGCCCGCGGCGAGCGGCCGAACGAGGTCGCGGCACGCGCGACGTCGGCCAGCGGCGCGATCACCCAACGCACCGCATAGATCGACAGCAGCAGCATGGATATCAGCACGATGATCGCGCCCCCGGCCGCCGGGCGGAGCAGAACGGACCAGAAGCCGCCCTTGACCGCGACGTCGGCCATCAACGCGTGGCCGTCGTCGAGCTTCACGACCACCTGCGACGACGAGCCCGCCGGATGGCGCAGCTCCTCCAGCAACTCAATTCCAGACTCGGCCGCCAGCTGCCGAAACGCTCTTATGGAAAACGGCCGCGTCTCGCCGACCGTCCGAGGCACGAGTTCGCTCAATGCGACGCGCCTGACGTCGAGACCGCCGCGCCTGGCTGCCCCCAGCAGTTCATCCGCGTCGGCTGGCGTCTTCGTGAAACGCAGAAGCTGCGTGAGCTCCGCGACCCGCCCGGCCAGAAACTTCTGCGTGTCGTTGACTGAGGGAGAATCAAACAGAAAGATCACGGTCGCCGCGGCGAGCGTGATGCCGATCAATTCCGAGAGCGCGACGAGGCTCATGAGTTGCGCAGCGACGCTGCGCGGCATCAGCCGCTGCGCCCATCCCATCATATCTGCTCGACCGCAGGCGTGAACATATAGCCGCCGAGCCGCACCGTCTTGATCATCGAGCGGTCCCTCGGATCCGGCTCGATCTTCTGCCTGATGCGGCTGATATGCACATCGACGCTGCGCTCGACCGATGCAATCAGGCCGCCGAAGGCCTGCTCGATCAGCTGCTCGCGCGACAGCACCTGCCCCGGATTGCGGCAGAACGCCAGCAGCAGATCGAACTCGGCACCGGTCAGCGTGATCCGGACGCCCGCGGGGTCATGCAGCTCACGGGTGGTGGGGTTGATGCGCCATCCGGCAAAGGTCAGCGGACGCGGCCGGGAGCGCGACGAGGCGCCGCTCTCGACCCTGCGCAGCAGTGCCCGGATACGGGCGACCAGTTCGCGCGAATTGAATGGCTTGGTGACGTAGTCGTCGGCACCGAGTTCGAGGCCGAGGATGCGGTCGATGTCCTCGCCGCGCGCGGTGACCATGATGATCGGAATCGAAGACGACATGCGCAGGCGCCGGCAAATGCTCAGCCCATCCTCGCCCGGCAACATCACGTCGAGTACGACGAGATCAAAGCTCTCGCGCTTGAGCAGCGCATCCATCTCCACGGCCGAGCCGACCAGCACCGGCCTGAAGCCGTTGTCCTCAAGCACCTCGGCCAGCAGGCGCGCGATATCGGCATCGTCCTCGACGCAGAGGACGCGTGCGTTGGTGACGGGGAAAGCCACGAGGTCATATTCCAGGATTTGCATCACGGCATTTTAGAGGCCTCGGCCCCAAATGCGCAGCGCGCAAATATAGCGTTTTGTTAAGCCTGCACGGCCAAATGTGGCTCAAATAGGTCGCGCGGTTTCGCGAGCTTCATCTGACTTAATATCTCTTAATCCCGACCCGGGCGGCCCTGCTCTATCGTGACGTTCGATCGTTCGTGGGGTGAGCGGTCGTTCGAGGGGTACATGAGAGTCGAATTTCTGCCGGACGCTGCGACTGATGCGCGGAGCACGGGCCGGGCGTCGCGCAATGGTCAGCCCAATCGGTCATCCCTGCTTGCCGGCGCTGCGGTTGCGGTGGTGGTGTTGTCGGGCTGTGCCAGCGCACCGATGACGCGGGGCGGATCACTGGCATCGTACGACAATCTCACGCCGTCCGACGGCGTGCTGGCGAAATCGCTGGTTCGCGTCAACAAGGACGAGGTCCTCGCTGCGAAGACGGTGCGAATCGTGCCGACGACCTTCGCGCAGGCGGCGTCGCCGACGCTGTCCCAGGAGCAGAGACACCTGGTGGCCAACGCGATCGATCGTTCGCTGTGCGTCGGCCTGAGCGAGCGGCTTCAGGTCGTTGGTCCCGATCAGCCCGCGGATCTGTCCGTACACGCGCTTGTCACCCAGGCGGCCCCCACCGACGAGGTCGCGGCGGGCACTTCCAAGGTGGTCAGCTTCCTGCCGAGCGCGCTCGGCGCGGGCGTGCCGGTGCCGGTGCCGCGGTTGCCGGTCGGACTTGGCAGCCTGACCGTCGAAGCCGAGGTGCGGGATCAGGCCAGCCGCCAGCAGGCGGCGATGATCTGGGCCCGCGGGGCGAATTCGTTCACCAACTCGCCGATGGTATCGAGCGCCGGTGACGCCTACGATCTCGCCCCTTCCTTCAGCGACGATTTCAGCAAGCTCGTCGTTACCGGCGCGACGCCATTCGGAAAGGCGCCGGGGCTGCCATCGTTCGACAAGATTGGCGCAACGCTCGGCGGCAAGCCGAAATACGCGGCCTGCGAGGCGTTCGGCCGCAGTCCCGGCCTGGTCGGAATGGCCGCCGGCAAGCTTGGCTTGCCGCCGGAATGGTCGGACAAGGCGCCGGCGACAGCTGGCCAATAGACAGCCTAGCCGGCGAAGCTCTTCTGCACCGCCTGGTCGAGCGTGGCGCCGCCGACATAGCGCTGGCGCAGCTCGCGCTTGAGCAGCTTGCCGCTCGGATTCTTCGGCAAGGCATCCACGAAGATGACCTGCTTCGGCACCTTGAAATGGGCCATCGACGCCGCGCAATGCTTGATGACGGCGTCGGCATCGAGGCTCTGGCCGGCCTTGACCACGACGATCGCGGTCACCGCCTCGATCCAGCGCGGATCGGGCAGCCCGACCACCGCAACCTCCGACACCGAAGGCAGCCGGTAGATCATCTCCTCGACCTCGCGGCTCGCGACATTCTCGCCGCCGCTCTTGATCATGTCCTTCACGCGATCGACGACGCTGATGTAGCCGTCGGCATCGACGATGGCGAGGTCGCCGGAATGAAACCAGCCGCCGGCGAACGCCGCCGCGGTCTTGACCGGATCATTGTAGTAGCCGGACAAGAGATGCGGCGAGCGGTGCACGATCTCGCCGACCTCCCCGACCTTGACGTCGGTCATATCCGGCCTGACCACCCGCGTCTCGACATTGATCGCGGGCTTGCCGGCCGAGCCGGCCTTCGGCAGCTGGTCCTCCGGCGTCAGCACGGTCGCGAGCGGCGCGATCTCGGTCTGGCCGTAGAAATTCCAGAACTTCACGTCGGGCAGCCGTCGCTGCAATTCGAGCAGCACCTCGACCGGCATGATCGACGCACCGTAATAGCCCTTGCGCAGGGTCGACAGGTCGGTGCGGTCGAACGCGCCCGAGCGCAGCATCGCGATCCAGATCGTCGGCGGCGCGAAGAACGAATTGATCTTGTGGGCCGCGATCAGCGCCAGGACATTGTCGGGCACTGGTTTGCCGGTAATGAGGCTGGTGGCGCCGAGATAGATCGCGGGCCCCAGGAAAACGTCGAGCTGCGCGCAGTGATAGAGCGGCAGCGCGTGCAGCACCGTGTCGTCGGTCGCCATGCCGCCGTCGATGATGCAGCTGACATACTGCCACATGACGGCTTCATGGGTGAGGATCGCGCCCTTCGGCAGCGACTCCGTGCCGCTGGTGTAGATGATCTGCGCGGGATCGCGGCTGTCCACCGACACATCCGGCGCCGACGCGTCGCCGTGCAACAGGCTGTCGAATGTCGTGATGCCGTCGGGCGCGTTGGCCGGATCCTCGCCCGGCAGCCAGATCAGGGTCTCGACCGCCGAGCCCTTGGCGGCCGCAGCCTGCGCCGTCTCCACGAAATCGGGGCCGACCGCGAGCAGCTTGGCGCCGGAATTGGCGAGGATGAAATTGATCTCGTCCGGATTGAGCATGAAGTTGATCGGCACCAGGATGGCGCCGATCCGCGCCACCGCAAAGCGCAGCGCGGCGAAGCCGTGCGAGTTGCGCGACAGCACCGCGACGCGATCGCCCTTCGCAACGCCAAGCGTAAGCAAGCCGCGGCCGAGCCGATTGCAGATCGCGTCCATCTCCGCAAAGCTCCAGCTCACCTCGCCGCAGATCAGCGCGGTCTTGCCGGGGTAGCGCTTCGCCGACCGGCGCAACAGATCGCCGATGCTGTGCTCGCGGGCGCGCTGGATGGTTGCTGCGATGTCTCCGCTCATTAAGTCCCTCCCGAATGTGCTTGTTGTCGTTGTTTTCGTCTTGTCTTGGCCGCGCCGTCCCTATTGCCGCGCGGCGTAAGCGTGTTCCATGTAGGTGTGCTCGACCGAGCGATCGAGCGAGGCGATCTTCTCGAAGCCGCGCCGCCAGTCCTGCAAATGCCGCCGCGTCCACAGCACGCCGGCCTCCTTGTCGCGCCGCTTGATCGCGTCGAGCAGATGATGGTGTGCCTCGACCAGCCGCGCGCCGCCCTCCGGCACGCCACCCACGATCATCTCGGTGGTCGGAAAGAACAGTTGCGCGGCGGGCTCGCGCGCCAGCTGCAGCACGCGGTTCTGCGAGGCCTTCGCCATCAGCACATGGAATTCCGCATCGAGCTCGGCAAGCGCAGCGGGATTGCCGACGACAGCCGCGCTGCGCTCGAGATTGCCGGCGAGCTCGGCGATGTTCTCCTCGGTCGCGCGCTCCACCGCACCCTCGACGCTCGCGACCTCCAGCGTCATCGAGGTCTCGAACAGTTCGCGGAACGTCACCTCGTGCAGGATCAGCGCGCGGGACAGGCGCGTCGCGAGCTTGTTGTAGCGCGGCAGGCAGGCCTGTAGCCGGCGGCTGGAATCGCGGCGGATCAGCCCGCCCTCCTCAAGCACGCGAATGCCTTCGCGCACCGTCGAGCGGTTGACGCCGAACTGCGCCACGAGCTGCTGCTCGGTGCCGATCGGCTCGCCCGGCTTGATCCGGCCGTTGATGATCTCGCGTTCGATCGCGTCGGCGACCTTCTGATAGGCCGGCGCGACATCGATACGCCGGAACAGCGGCGTGGTGGGCATCTTCAGCTCCCCCGGACCCCGATTGTCGTTTGTCCGACAAAGGATAGGCGAAGGCCCTTGAGGCGTCAAACCGGCGATATACGGCCTGATTGTCGCACCTAGGCAGCCGGAATTGACACCGGAACCGAGCAAATCTAGCTTTGTCGGACAAACTGATAAGAACACCTCGGGGAGGCACACCATCATGAAATCCATCGTCACGAATCTGTCCGCCGCCGGCCTGATAGCGGCTGTGCTGGCAGGGCCGGCGCTCGCGCAGCAGGCGCCGCTCAAGATCGGCGTGCTCACGGATTTCCAGTCGGTCTATTCGGACATCGGCGGCGCCGGCAATGTCGAGGCCACCAAGATGGCGATCGAGGAGTTCGGCGGGTCGATGTTCGGCAAGCCGATTGAGCTCGTCACTGCCGACGCCCTCAACAAGGCCGACGTCGCCGCCACCATCACCCGCAAATGGTACGAGGCGGAGAATGTCGACATGATTATCGACATGCCGACCTCGGCGACCGCGCTCGCCGGCATGGAGATGTCGAAGCAGTTCGAGAAGATCATGATCGTGACGGACGCGGCGAGCTCCGACATCACCGGCAAGTCCTGCTCGCCCTACACGCTGCACTGGACCTACGACACCTATGCCAACGCCCACACCGTCGGCAGCGCGATCGTGAAGAACGGCGGCGACACCTGGTTCTTCATCACCGCCGACTATCTGTTCGGCCATTCGATCGAGCGCGACACCGGCGACGTGGTCCGCGCCGCCGGCGGCAAGGTGCTCGGCAGCGCGCGACATCCGCTCAACACGCCGGACTTCTCGTCCTTCCTGCTGCAGGCGCAGGCCTCGAAGGCCAAGATCATCGGCATGGCCAATGGCGGCGCCGACACCATCAACACCATCAAGCAGGCCTCCGAATTCGGCATCGTCGCGGGCGGGCAGAACCTCGCCGGCATCGTGATGTTCATCTCTGACATCCACAGCCTCGGGCTGAAGCTGGCGCAGGGCCTGATCATCACCGAGGCCTACTACTGGGATCTCAACGACCGCACCCGCGCCTTCGGCAAGCGCTTCTTCGAGCGCATGAAGCGGATGCCGACGATGAACCAGGCCGCGACCTACAGCGCCACCCTGCACTACCTCAACGCGGTAAAGGCCACCGGCACCAAGGAGACCAAGCAGGTTTTGGCCAAGATGCGCGCGACCCCGGTCCGCGACGCCTTCACCGACAACGGCGTGGTGCGCGAGGACGGCCGCATGGTGCACTCGATGTTCCTGTTCGAGGTCAAGAAGCCCGAGGAATCGAAGGCGCCGTGGGATTACTACAAGGTGCTCGCCGAAGTGCCCGGCGACCAGGCGTTCCGGCCGCTCAAGGACGGCGGCTGCCCGCTCATCAAGTAGGCAAACATGATCATGGCCGGGGTCCGGGACCTCGGCCAACACCTTCAAATAATTGGGTAAAAGCTGGCAGGAGTGGCAGGGCTCGAACCTGCGACCCCCGGTTTTGGAGACCGGTGCTCTACCAATTGAGCTACACTCCTGCAGGGAACCAGCGTCGCCGCCAGTTCGCGCCGTTTCAAGCACAGGGCATGGCCGGTTTGCAAGGGCGAAGCGGTGAAGCTTCTGTTCATTGCAAAACTTCTGCGCCAGACTTCGGCGATCACCCCGTGTCGGCACCTCGCCGCAAGAATCAAGAACCAGGGAGAGACCATGAACGTCCAAACTGCCACCAAGCACGCCGCCAGCCCGGCCACCCCCTCCCTTCCCCTCGCCAAGCCCGAATCGATCGGGCTGTCGAGCGCGCGGCTGCAGGCGATGTCCGACACCTTCCGCCGCGAGGTCGACAAGGGAACCATGCCCGGCGCGACGGTGCTGGTCGCGCGGCGCGGCCAGATCGGCTGGTTCGACGCGATCGGCCGGCAAAGCCCGACCGCCTCGGCGCCGATGGCGCATGACACGATCTTCCGCATCTTCTCGATGACCAAGCCGATCGTCTCGGTCGGCATCATGCAGCTGCTGGAGGACGGCCACTTCCTGCTCAACGACCCCGTTGCGAAATTCATCCCCGAATTCGCCGAGACCAAGGTCGGCGTCGAGAACAGCGGTAAGCTCGAGCTGGTCGCGGCGAAGCGGCAGATGACGATCCAGGACCTGCTCCGCCACACGTCTGGGCTTACTTATGACCACACCGGCAACGGCCCGGTGCAGCAGATCTACCAGCAGTCGCGGCTGCGCAGCCGCAAGATCACCAATGCCGAGCACGCCACCATGCTCGCCGGCATGCCGCTGGTCTGCCAGCCCGGCGCCGAATGGAACTACAGCCGCTCCACCGACATCCTCGGCCGCATCATCGAAGTCGTCAGCGGCAAGACGCTCGGCGCGTACCTCACTGAGCGCATCCTCTCGCCGCTGCAGATGACCGAGACCGCCTTCCACACCGGGGAAGCCAATGCCGGCCGCCTCGCCGAGGCGTTTGCCAACGATCCCTGGACCAACGAGAAGGTGCAGCTGTTCAACATGCTGGAGAAGCCGGCGATGGAATCCGGTGGCGGCGGACTGGTCTCGACCACGATGGACTATGCGCGCTTCGCGCAGATGCTGCTGGGTGGCGGCTCGCTCGACGGCACCAGGATCATCGGCCGCAAGACGCTCGAATTCATGGCCTCCGATCACCTCGGCGCCGGCGTCAAGATCCAGGGCACGCTGGTGTCGCCCGGCCACAGTTTCGGCCTCGGCTTCGCCGTGCGCATGCAGCAGGGCATCGCGCCGTTCTCCGGCTCGGTCGGCCAGTATTTCTGGAGCGGCATGGCCGGCACGTTCTTCTGGATCGATCCGAGCGAAGACCTGATCGCGGTCTTCATGATGCAGGGCCCGGGCCAGCGCGAATATACCCGCTCGCTGGTGCGCAACGGGGTGTACGCGGCGGTGGAGTGAGGCGAGCACGCCTCCCCTTGCTCCGTCATGCCCGGGCTTGTCCCAGGCATCCACGTCTTTGGGGTCGCAAAGGAAGACGTGGATGGCCGGGACAAGCCCGGCCATGACGACAATGCGCGACCTCGGCGACGCCGGCGTCAGCTGATCGTCGCGCCGCCGTCGATCACGATGGTCTGGCCGGTCATGAAGTCGCCGGCCCGCGAGCCCATCATCACGGCGGCGCCCGCGATCTCGTCCGGCACGCCGATCCGCAGCAGCGGCGAGCGTGCGGTCGAGGCCTTCAGATTGTCCGGATTGTCCCACAGCGCCTTCGCGAAGTCGGTCTTGATCAGGCCCGGCGCGATGCAGTTCACGCGGATATTGTGCTTGCCGTATTCGCAGGCGAGGTTGCGCGCGAGCTGCATGTCGGCGGCCTTGGAGATCGCGTAGGCGCCGAGGATGGTCGAGCCCTTCAGGCCGCCGATCGAGGACACGATGATGATCGAGCCGTCCTTGCGCTCGATCATCTGCGGCACCACCATCGAGATCAGCCAGTTGTTGGCGACGATGTTGTTGTCGAGGATCTTGCGGAACTGATCGTCGGAGATGCCGGCGAGCGGACCGTAATAAGGATTGGACGCCGCGTTGCAGACCAGCACGTCGATCTTGCCGAAGGCGCGGTTGCTCTCGTCGACGAGGTTCTGCAGGTTTTCCTTCGACGAGATGTTCGCCGCGATCGCAACCGCGGTGCCCTTGCCGTAGCTGTCGTTGATCTCCTTCGCCACCTGCTCGCAGACGTCGGCCTTGCGCGAGGAGATCACGACCTTGGCGCCGTGCTCGGCCATGCGCTCCGCGATCGCGCGTCCGATGCCGCGCGTCGAGCCGGTGATGACGGCGACTTTTCCCTTCATGTCGAACAAGGTCATGTTTCTCTCCCTGATGTTACGGTGTTTGAATTCTGCGGTGAGCTTAAGCAGCGGCGTGAGGTTGCGATAGCAGCAATCACGCAAGCTTGCTCGCGGGCCTGACTTCAGGCCCGGACGGCTGATGCATCGCGGCGTGGCGCGGATCGGCAATCCACGGCTGCTGGTTCACCATCGGCAAGCGCCAGGTCGACAGGCCGGCGCTCGCGATATGATCGAGGCGCGTCACCGAGACGTTGTCGATGTCGAAGGACAATCCGCGGTCCGGCTGGCCACCGAGCGCCAGCCCGACCGCGGCCTTGATCACGCCGCCATGGCCGACGGCGATGATATTCCTGCCCGCTTCCGCCGCGGTGATCCGCACAATGGTGCGGCAGACGCGGGTATAGAGATCCATGTAGCTCTCGCCGCCGGGCGCGGGCTCGTTGACATCGGCGAACCAGGCCGTGCCCGGCGGACGGCTGGCGAGAAACGCGGCGCGGTTCATGCCCTGCCATTGGCCGAGATGCTGCTCGGCGAAGTCGCGTTCCTGCGTCATGCTGTCCGGCTTTGGAAACCCGGCAGCCCAGATCGCGTCGGCGGTCTTGTGCGTGCGTTTCAGATTGCTCGAATACCAGACCGCATCGCGCGGCAGCATCTTGGCGACCGCCTCGAACACTTCGGTGTCGCCGGTGTCGCAGTCGATATCCTCTTGTCCGTAAATGTTGCCGCCGTCGCTGCGCACCGGCGCGTGGCGAACCCACCACCACCGCGTCACCTTCACGTCAGGCTTGTCTGGATTGGACATCGGATGAGCCCTTCAATAGTGTCCCGTCTCGCTGTACGTCACGCCGCACATCGCCTCAAGTGCTTCGGACGTTTGAAATTTTGTTTGAATTCCGTCGCGCGGCAGACGCGTCGGGGATCATGTGAACAGGGAGAAAATCATGGGCCGCCTCGAAGGCAAATCCGTCATCATCACCGGCGCTGGCAGCGGCATCGGCCGCGCCGCCTCGCTGCTGTTCACCAGGGAAGGCGCCAAGCTGATCGCGGTCGATCGCACCGAGCGCGTGAACGAGACCGCCAAGCTGGTGCGCGACGCCGGCGGCACCGTTGAAGCCGTCACCGCCGATGCCGGCTCGGAGAGCGACGTGAAGGCCTTCATCGAGAAGGCGGTTTCGAAGTACGGCAAGCTCGATGCGATCTGGGCCAATGCCGGCGTCAGCGGCGGGCTCGTCCCGCTCGCCGACCAGACCGTCGAGCATTGGCAGGAAGTGCTGCGCGTCAATCTGATCGGCCCGTTCCTCGCGATCAAGCATTCGATCCCGCATATGACGAAGCAAGGTTCCGGTTCGATCGTCTGCACCGCCTCCGTCGCGGGCCTGAAGTCGGGTGCCAGCGGACATCCCTATGGTGCGAGCAAGGCCGGCGTCATCAGCCTGGTGCAGACCACCGCCTACTCGCTCTCCGGCACCGGCGTGCGCATCAATGCGGTGTGCCCAGGCCTGATCGAGACCGGCATGACCAAGCCGGTGTTCGATCGCGCCAAGGAGCGCGGCACCCAGGACAAGATCGGCCAGCTCAATCCGCTCAAGCGCGCCGGCCAGCCGCACGAGCTCGCCGCGATGGGATTGTTCCTGGCGAGCGATGAAGCGTCCTACGTCAACGGCCAGGCCATCCCGGTCGACGGCGGCCTCACCGCGTCGATGCCGTATACCGGCAAGCCGATTTAGCAAGGGCGCTCTCCGTTCGCTGGGCCTGCCAGTCCGTGTGACGCGACAACGGCACCACATTCACAACTGTCGTCCCTGCGAAAGCAGGGACCCATACGCCGCGGCGCGTGTTGAGAACGGGACTCGTCGTCGCAGCATCGTTCAACAATCAGCATTTGTGGTTATGGGTCGCTGCCTTCGCAGGGACGACACCGAATATGTGGATGGGAGAGCGCAGCGAAACCCACCATGCTTCCGCGCCGATCAAAGTCGATCGGTTCGCTGCGCTCTACCCAACCTTGCGCTGACTCATGGCCAGTGCCGTGCAATAACCGCCGGCAACGGTCCGAATATTGCTTGGCCTCGGCAGGCCAACCAGCTGTTATACTTCGCTGGCAGGATCGCCCGCACACTCGTAATTCCTCGCGCAATCCCTCGCAAACGAACAGGCAATGCAAAATCAACGTCCCGACCGCATCCGCAAACTATTGGCCGACCTCGTCGCCTTCGACACCGTCAGCGACCGCAGCAATCTGCCCCTGATCGATTACATCGAGCGTTACCTCGCCTCGCTTGGCCTCACGGGGCAGCGCATCGTCGATGAGACCGGGCAGAAATCCTCGTTGTGGGTCACGATCGGCCCCGAGGACAAGGCCGGGCTGGTGCTGTCGGGGCATACCGATGTCGTGCCGGTTGTGGGACAGGATTGGAGCCACAACCCGTTCGAGCTCGTCGAGCGCAATGGCCGGCTCTACGGCCGCGGCACCACCGACATGAAAGGCTTTGTCGCCGTCTGCCTCGCGATGGTTCCCGAGATGCTCGCGGCCGATCTGAAGACGCCGATCAATCTTGCCATCTCCTATGACGAGGAGATCGGCTGCGTCGGCGTGCGGCCGATGCTGCGCGAGGTCGCGCGCAAGCCGATCAAGCCGCTCGGCTGTTTCGTCGGCGAGCCGACCCAGATGCAGGTGATCATCGGGCACAAGGGCAAGCACGGCGTGCGCGCCACGTTCCGCGGGCTCGCCCGCCACTCCTCGATCGCGCCCGATGGCGTCAACGCCATCGAATATGCCGCCGACCTCATCACCGAAATCCGCCGCCGCGCCGCGTTGCTGGCCGCGGATGCCGAACAAGGCAGCCTCTACGATGTGCCGCACTCGACCCTGCTCACCAGCATCGTGCATGGCGGCGCCGCGCTGAATATCGTGCCCGACACTTGCGTGGTGGAATTCGAATGCCGCGGCATCGGCATCACCGAGTCGAGAGAAGTGACAGACGCGATCATCGCCTGGGCGAAGGCCGAGATCGAGCCGGCGATGCGCAAGCGGCACCCCGAATGCGGCATCGACTTCGAGGAAATCCTCGACTACCCCGCGCTCGACACCGCCGCCGACGCTGCGATCGTCACGCTCGCCAAGCAATTTGCCGGCCGCAACGACCACGCCAAGGTCGCCTTCGGCACCGAGGCCAGCCTGTTCGTCAGCATGGCGGATGTGCCCTCCGTCGTGGTCGGCCCCGGCTCGATCGCACAGGCGCATACGCCGGACGAGTTCGTCGAGATGTCGCAGCTCGAGGCCTGCGGCGCATTCGTCGCGCGGCTGATCGCACATTGCGCGAAGTGATTTGCAAATGACTGCGTAGGATGGGTAGAGCGAGCGAAACCCATCACCTCGTATCCGCGGCGCCATGATGGGTATCGCTGCGCTCCACCCATCCTACGGATCACGGATGCCTCACAGCCCGTCCGGCGGCAATCCCGGTCCGGTCGCGGCGGGGCGGAGCTTGTCGCGCTTGCGCTCGCGGTAGAAGGCATAGAGGCCGGAGGCGACGATGATCGCGGCACCCGCGAGCATTGGACCGTCGGGCTTGTGGCCGAAGGCGAGATAACCTGTCAGCATCGCCCACGGCAGTGCGGTGTAGCGGAACGGCGCCACCGCCGAGATGTCGCCTGTGCGCAGCGACACGATGATGCACTGGTAACCGATCAGGATTAGCACCGCGGCGAAGGTGAGCAGGCCGAGCGCATTGCCGGACGGCGGCCGCCAGCCGCCGAGCGGGACAAGGACGACAGCACCCGCCGTCGTCACGGTCACGGTGGTGAGCAGCGTGATGAACACGGTCGGCAAGTGCTTCGGGATGCGGCGGGTGGCGAGATCGCGTACCGCGCAGAATCCGACCGACGCCAGCGCCAGCAGCGCAGCCTGGCTAAAGCCTTCCGCGCCGGGCCGAACGATGACGAGGACGCCGATGAAGCCGGCGGCGATCGCCAGCCAGCGCCGCCAGCCGACCGGCTCGCCGAACACCAGCGCGGCGCCGAGCGTGATGACCAGCGGCAGCGCCTGGAAGATCGCCGAGGCGTTGGCGAGCGGAATCTGCGAGATCGCCGAGAGATAGGTCAGCGTGCCGCCGATCTCGCCAAGGACGCGCAGTCCGACCGGCCAGATCAGCAGCGCGCCAAAACTGCGCAACGCGTCGCGGTACCAGGCGAGCGCCGCGACCAGCACCATCGCGACCAGGCCGCGGACGAGCAGGATCTCGCCGATGTTGAGCTCCGCCGACACCGCCTTGGTGATGGTGTCGTTGACCGTGAAGCTGGCCATGGCCGCAGCCATGAACAGGCTGCCGCGAAGGTTCGAGGAGAGGGTCAAAATGAAAATGTCCGATCAGGACCAGGGCGGCCGTTGACCGGACTGACTTGCCAAAGCGGCAGCGCGAACTCAAGTCACAGATGGCTACAATGCGGAAACATGCCGCACCTTGCAGCGGCGGCGCGATCTTGCTCTCTCGCCCCGCTCTTGCGGGGTCGAGACGAGCGCAGCTCGCTCTTAGAGGGTTGGGGTGAGAGGCTACCTCGGCAAACCCGGTGACAGATGAACTCGCGGAGAGTCCCCCTCACCCGGATCGCATTTCGCTTCGCTGCATGCGTTCCGACCTCTCCCCGCAAGCGGGGCGAGGTGAAAGCAAAGCGGCGCGAACCCTGCGGGATCGCGCCGCGTTCCTGGATCAGGTTGCGCCGGCCTTCTGCGCGTATTCCCATGACGCCTGCGACAGCGGCACGGTGCGCTTGGCCGACTCGAGGGCCTTGGCATTCGACGCGGTGCCGTCGCGCACCCGCCCCGCAATGCCCTGCGTGATGCCCGCAAGGCGGAACAGATTGTAGGAGAAATACCAGTTCAGGTCGGGCACCGGGATGCCGGTCACGTCGCAGTAGATCTGCGCCGCCTCATCCTGGCTCGGAATGTTCAATGCCTTGAGGTCGGCATTGACGAGGCCCGGCATGGTCCACTGCATCAGCAGATAGGTGAAGTCGGCCATGGGATCGCCGAGCGTCGACAATTCCCAGTCGAGCACCGCCTGCACCCGCGGCTCGGTGGCGTGGAAGATCATGTTGTCAAGGCGATAGTCGCCATGCACGATCGAGACGCGCTTCTGCTCCGGAACGGTTTTCGGCAGCCACTCGGCGAGCTTCTCGAATTCGGGAATGTGCTGCGTTTCGGAGGCGCGGTACTGCTTGGTCCAGCGATCGACCTGTCGCGCAAAATAATTGCCGGGCTTGCCGAAATCGCCGAGGCCGATCGCCTCGGGATTGAACAGATGAAGCTTGGCCAGCGTCTCGATCTTGCTGGCGAAGATCTTGCGGCGCGCGTCGGGCTCCTGGGTCGGTAGCGTCGGATCCCAGAACACCCGCCCCTCCTCCATCGACATGATGTAGAAGGCCGAGCCGATCACCGCGTCGTCGGTGCACAGCGCGTAGGCTTTCGCGACCGGGAAATTCTGCTTGCCGAGCGCCGCGATCACGCGGAACTCACGATCGACCGCATGCGCCGACGGCAACAATTTACCGAACGGCTTGCGCCGCATCACGTAGTTGCGGCCGGGGGTCTCGAGCTTGTAGGTCGGGTTGGATTGGCCACCCTTGAACTGCAGGACCGTGAGCGGGCCCTGATAACCCTCGACGTGTTCCCTCATCCAGGCGTCGAGACTGGCCTCGTTGATACGATGGCGCTCCTCGACTTCCCTTGTGCCGGAAAATTCTTCGTCTTTCCTGACGCCGTCCGCCACGATGACGGTCCCTCAACTCGATTTTTCAAGGAGCGCGTCGGGGCGCTCCCTCAATCAGGCTGGCACGCCAGCCTGATCTCTCTTTTTCATTCTGAGCACGATGTGCGCGCGAACGCCATGCGTTCCGCATCATGCTCAGTGCGACGTGTTTGCATACTTCCGAAGTTCAAGTCTGGCAATGGCGCGATTGTGCACTTCGTCCGGACCGTCGGCGAGACGGAGCGTGCGGATGTGGGCATAGGCGCGGGCGAGGCCTGCTTCGTCGGAGACGCCGCCGCCGCCATAGGCCTGGATCGCCTGGTCGATGATCTTCAGCGCCATGTTGGGAGCCGCGACCTTGATCATCGCAATCTCGGCCTGCGCGGTCTTGTTGCCGACTTTGTCCATCATGTCGGCGGCCTTGAGGCAGAGCAGACGGTTCATCTCGATGTCGGCGCGGGCCTCGCCGATGCGCTGCTCCCAGACCGAGTGCTCGATGATTTTCTTGCCGAACGCGGTGCGCGAGGCGAGCCGCTTCACCATCTTCTCCAGCGCCTCCTCGGCCTGGCCGATGGTGCGCATGCAGTGATGGATGCGGCCCGGACCGAGTCGGCCCTGCGCGATCTCGAAGCCGCGGCCTTCGCCAAGCAGGATGTTTTCCTTCGGCACGCGCACGTTCTCGAGCAGCACCTGGGCGTGGCCGTGCGGCGCGTCGTCGAAGCCGAACACCGGCAGCATCTTCTCGACCTTGATGCCGGGGGTGTCGAGCGGCACCAGGATCTGCGACTGCTGCTGATGCTTGGCGGCGTTGAAATCGGTCTTGCCCATCAGGATCGCGATCTTGCAGCGGGGATCGCCGACGCCCGACGACCACCATTTGCGGCCGTTGATGACGTAGTGATCGCCGTCCTTCTCGATGCGGGTCTCGATGTTGGTGGCGTCAGAGGAAGCGACCGCCGGCTCGGTCATCAGGAAGGCGGAGCGGATCTCGCCGTCCATCAGCGGCCGCAGCCATTTGCGCTTCTGCTCCTTGGTGCCGTAGCGGATGAACACTTCCATGTTGCCGGTATCGGGGGCGGAGCAGTTGAACACTTCGGACGCCCAGGAGATGCGGCCCATCTCTTCCGACAGCAGCGCGTATTCGAGATTGGTCAATCCCGCGCCATGGAATTCATCGTCCTCATGCGAGGACGGCGGCATGAACATGTTCCAGAGGCCTTCGGCCTTCGCCTTCTTCTTCAGATCCTCGAGGATCGGGATCACCTTCCAGCGCGGGCCTTCGGCGTCCTGCTTGTCGTAGATCGGCACGGCGGGACGGACATGCGCTTTCATGAAAGCCTGAACGCGCTCCAGCCATTCCTTCTGCTTGGGCGACATCGTGAAATCCATGGGACGCTCCTCGTTTCCTAGACTTGGGCCGCTGACCTGGGTCGCTGACCTGGGCCGTAGCCATTTGTCGACATTGTTGACCCCGCCTCCGCGGCTCGCAAGGGCGTTCGCGGAAGGGCGGCGGTGCTGTGCCAGAAGACCGCCCGCAACGCGCGGATTGACATTTCCGGCTCTTCAAACGATAGTTTCATACAAATGTTTGAAATGCAACTCCCTGTCGTCTTCGTCATTCCCCGGCGTACCGCGGAATAACGGAAAGGCTCCCAGCCATGGCCAGCGACCAGACCCGATCCGCCATTCTCGCCGCCGCCGAGCGGCTCTATGCCGACCGCGGCTTCGGCGACGTCACGCTGCGCGACATCGTCGCGGAGGCGAACGTCAACCTCGCGGCGGTGAACTATCATTTCGGCTCCAAGGACGAATTGATCGCGGAGCTGTTCGTCACGCGCAGCATCCAGACCAACCGCGAGCGCCTCAACGAACTGCGCGCGGCGGAGGAAAAAGGCGGCGGCCGCGCCGCGATCGAGGACATCATGCGCGCCCTCGTCGGCCCCACCCTGCGCGGCTGCCTCGGGCCGGATCGCGAGGGCTCGACCGCGGCGCGCTTCATGATCCGCGCCTCGATCGAATCCGTGCCGCCGATCCGCCGCATCAAGAATCGCGAGGTCGATCACTTGCGCAAGTTCGCCGCCGCGATGCGCCGCGCGATGCCGGCCAGCAGCGACACCGAGCTCTATTGGGGCCTGCACTTCGCGCTCGCGATGGCGCACCACACCATCCGCGAGAAGGAACGCCTGCTGCGGCTGTCGGAAGGCAAGTGCGACCTCGACGACGTCCGCGCCATCATCGATCGCGTGGTCATGGTCTCGGTGATGGCGCTGACGATGGGCGACGTGCCGAGCAGGCCCGCCGCGCGGCCGGTCGCGATGCACGGCCGGCTGACGCGCCAGGATCTGTGAAGCGAGGGCGCCGCTGCGGCGCCCTGCCCTACACCATCGCGATGCAGTCGATCTCGACGTCGAACGGGCCGGTCCATTCCGGGATGCAGACGAAGATCCGCGCCGGCGGCTGGTGCGGGAAGTACCTTGCATAGACCGCATTGAAGGTGGTGAAGTGCTTTGCCGAGGTGCAGAACACGTTGCACTTCATCACATTGTCGAGCGTGGCGCCGGCCGCCTCGAGGCATTGCTTGAGCTGCTCCATGACCAGCTCGCTTTGCCGCTCCATCGACGCGCCGGCGGCGAACTCGCCGGTCGCGGGATCGAACGGCGGCAGGCCGGAGACGAACACCATGTTGCCGGCGCGGGTGACCGGCGATGCCGGCGCCTTCCAGCGCTCCAGCCAGCTCGAGATCGGCTCGACGCGGACCACTTCCCGTTTCATGATTGGCACCTTCGATGAGGGATCGATGGCGCCAACCTAGCAGGCGGATGTCAATGATGCTTCGATATCGATCGAAGTGTTATTGCGCGGGCTCCGCTGTCTAACCGTCATCCTGAGGAGGCCGCGCAGCGGCCGTCTCGAAGGATCGAGGGGCACCAGCCGGGCCGTTCATCCTTCGAGACGCGGCCAAGTGGCCGCTCCTCAGGGTGACGGAACGGTGGCCCGCGGCCTCGAAGTCAGCGCCTACAATATCCCCTGCGCCTTCAGCCCTTCGACCTTGGCGTCGTCATAGCCGATGGTCGCCAGAACCTCCTTGGTGTCGGCCCCTAACAGCGGCGGGGCGCGGTATTCGGTGATCGGCGTGCCCGAGAAGGTCAGCGCGTTGCGGATCAGCGACAGGTTCGGCTCGAAGGGATGGTCGACCTTCACCCGCATGCCGCGCGACTGCACGTGCGGATCGCTGAACACCTGCTCGAAATTGTTGATCGGGCCCGACGGCACGCCGGCCTCCTCGAGCTTCTCCAGCCAGTAGGCCACCGGATGCTTCAGGAACAGCCCGGCGAAGATCGCCATGATCTCCTTGCCGTGCACGACGCGGTCGTTGTTCTTGACGAAGCGCTTGTCGTTCGCGAGCTCGGGCTCGCCGAGCACGGCGCAGGTGCGCTGGAACTGGCCGTCATTGCCGACCACCAGCATCAGCTCGCCGTCGGTGCAGCGAAACACGCCGGCCGGCATGCCGCCATTGCCCCAGGTGCCGCGGCGCGGCGGGGTCTTGCCATTGACGAGGTAGATCTGCAGCCAGTGCGACAGCGATGCGATCACCGTGTCGAACAGGCAGACGTCGATATGCTGCCCTTCCCCGTTGTTGGCGTCGCGATGGTAGAGCGCCGAGAGGATGCCGATCGAGGTGTTCATGCCGGTCATGTAGTCGACGATCGAGGGGCCGACCTTCATCGGGCCCTCGCCCGGCTCGCCGTCGATATGGCCGGTGACGCTCATCAGCCCACCCATCGCCTGCAGGATCGCGTCATAGCCGGCGCGCGGCGCATAAGGTCCGGTCTGGCCGAAACCTGTGACCGAGCAATAGATGATGCCGGGGTTGAGCTGCTTGATGGTCTCGTAGTCAAGGCCGTAGCGCTTGAGGTCGCCGACCTTGTAGTTCTCCATCATCACGTCGGCCGTCTTGGCGAGCTCGCGGATGATCGCCTGCCCTTCCGGCTTGGCGATGTTGACGGTGACCGACTTCTTGTTGCGGTTGGCGCAGAGGTAGAACGAGTTGTTGTTGTTCTGCTTGCCTTCGGGGTCGGCGAGATAGGGCGGGCCGAAGGCGCGGGCGTCGTCGCCGCCGCCGGGCCGCTCGATCTTGATCACCTCGGCGCCGAGATCCGCCAGCATCTGGGCCGACAGCGGACCCGCGAGCACCCGCGTCAGGTCGAGAATCTTGATGCCCGAGAGTGGCAGAGCCGACATGAACGTTCCTCCAAAATCTTGCGATATCTTGATTGTGTCGCGCCGGGCCGCTGCCCGCGCGCGCTCAAGCCTGCCGATACACCATTTTGGTGTGACGAGCACTGCATTGTCGGCATGAAGCCATCCCCGGGCGGCCTATGTGCGGCGCACCGGCGGTATTTGGCCGGAACCGGCCGGCCCCCGCCCGGATTGCCGCCACGCGAAATTGTGAAGATGGCCGACACCGATTTGCCTTGGCGTCAGCGGTATTTTGCCGCGACGAGGAGGAAAAGATGCGGACGATCACGACGGTCGGGTTGCTGCTGACGCTGCTTGCGGCCGCGATGCCGGCGGTGGATGCGCGCGGCGGCCACGGCCATGGCGGCGGGCACGCGATGCATGGCATGCACTTTGGCGGCGCCACTGGCGCCGGCGGTTTTGCCGACGACAAGCACCACGGCAACCATGCCTTTACCAAGGCAGCTTCGGATGAGGAGGACCACCTGCTCAACAGCAAGCTGAAGAGCATCTGCCGCGGTTGTTAGGACGACGTCCAGCGAAGCCGCGCCAGGATCGCGCGGCCCATGATCCAGTCCTTGTCGCTTTCGCTGAGGAACGGAAGCTCCTCCGTGAATTGCGTCACCCGCTGCCGGTAAGTCGCCCGGGCGAATGAGTTGGTTAGATCCGTCCCCCAGTGGCAGCGTTCCGGGCCGTAGGCGTCGAACAGGCGGTGGATGTGCGGGATCACGTCGCGGAATGGATATGGCTCAGTCGAAATCAGCGGGATCGACGACAGCTTCACCGATACATTCGCATATTTTGCGAGCGCAGCCGCCTGGACGATAGCCTCCGGCACCATGTTGTTTTCCGATGAGCCGGGACGTGGGCGCAGGCCCGCGCCGACGCCCATGTGATCGATGATGAGCGTAAGTTGCGGATACCGCTCGGCGATGCGGGCGAACAGCGACGTCTGGCCCTCGGTGAGAAACATCACAGGCAGGCGGGCCTTCTCCGCCGCCGGCCAGAACCAGTCCGCGGTCCCGTCTGTCAGCCACGCCGCTTCGCCGGGGCCGAAGTTCAACCTCACGCCCAGTACGCCGGGCTGGTCGCGCCAAGTCGCAAGCCGTGCCGCGCGGTCGGGCTTGTCGAGGGCGACACGCGCCATGATGGCGAAGCGGCCCGGATACCGTCTGACTGCCTCTTGGGCATAATCGATGCGCTCACCTTCAAGCGACACTGGCGGAACGATGACAACGCGATCGACGCCAGCCTCGTCCATCAGTGGAATGACTCGCTCGATGGTGAATGGCTCCGGAAGCTGCGGTTTGGCGCCAGGGAGCCAGGGTCTTTCCGGAGTGCTTGCCGGCCACAGGTGAACCTGCGAATCGACGATCACTCGTTTTTGCGGCGCGACTGCTGCCGTGGCGCGTTGCATTGACAGCGCGACACCGGTCGCGACGGCGCCGGTCAGAAAATGACGGCGTGAAGGCATGTAATGTCCTTCCTGTTTAGCCTTGGTCACGACATGATGGTGATCGGCACGGCGCGCCTCAGCAGGGGTCACCGCAAACTGGCTCGCAATATTGAAGATCACATCAGGAAATTGCGGCCGTAGAAATACGGCTCAAGGTCAATTTGCGCCGCAACAATCTTGAACCGCGCATGTCTCGGTTGGACCCTGGCGCGGCTGCGATGCGCAGCGACTTATGACGCGATCGCCTGCCGCGGCTGCGCGGTGGCGCCGATCAGCTTGCCGATCTCGGGCTTGCAGCCGCCGCAATTGGTGCCGGCCTTCAGGCAGCGGCCGATCGCATCGACGCTGTCGGCGCCCTTTTTGATCTCGGCGGTGATCTGGTGCCGTCCGACGCTGAAGCAGGAGCAGACAATCGGGCCGACATCCTCGCCCGCGCCGAACGGCCGTCCGGCGAGCAGCGACATCCGCGCATTGGCCGACAATTGCTGTTCGGCGAACAGCCCGGTCAGCCACGCACGCGACGGCAGCGTGTGATCGGGCGCGATGAACACGCAGCCCTCGAGCCGGCCGTCGCGCACCGCCGCGTAGCGGAAGCGGCCCGCCGCCGGATCGCGATAGGCGATCCATTCGATCTCGACACCTTCGAGGCCGAGCTGCGCCCGCGCCCAGTCGCGCCAGCTCTCCGGGCGGGCATCGAGCGCAAGTTCGAGCCGCGTGCAATCGCCGGCCTTGCCGTAAACCCAATAACCGCTTGCCGGACGTCTGATCGCATCGCGGCTCAGGATGAAGGCGTGCCATTTCGGCGTATAGGGATCGGCCTTCACCGGCGTGTGCTTCGACTCCGGCTGGCCGGACAGCGGATCCGTTGCCGGATTGACCAGCGCGTTGACGCGTCCCTCGCCGGCGAACTCCGCGTTCCAGTGCATCGGCACGAACACGCAGCCGCGGCGCTGGTCGGCGCTGACCACGACGCGCGCGATCATCTCGCCCCAGCTGCTGGTCAGCCGCGCCAATCCCTCGTTTTGCAGCCCGGCCTGCCGCGCATCCTCGGGGTGGAACTCGGCATAGGGCTCGAACACATGCGCCATCAATCGTCCGGTTTTTCCGGTCCGGGTCATGGTGTGCCACTGATCGCGCACGCGGCCGGTGTTGAGCACCAGCGGAAAGTCGCGGCTGGTCGCGTTGCGCGCCGCGCGCGGCGCCACCGGCACGAAGCGCGCCTTGCGGTCCGGCGTGAAGAATTGCTGGCTCTCGAACATCCGCGGCGTGCCGGCCGGATGGTCTGACGTCACCGGCCACTGCACGGGCGCCAGCGCGTCATAGGCGTCATCATCCAGCGTCGCCAGCGCCGAGATGTCGAAATCGCGCCGGCCGCTATTCTCGAAGCCCGACAGTTCGGCGTGCTCGCGGAACACCTCGGCAACCGAAGCGTAGTCGAAGCCGGAATACCCCATCCGGACGGCGACGTCGCAGATGATGCGCCAGTCGGCGCGCGCCTCGCCCGGAGCTGCCAGGAACGGCCGCTGCCGCGAGATCCGGCGCTCGGAATTGGTGACAGTGCCGTCCTTCTCGCCCCACGCCAGCGCCGGCAGCAGCACGTCGGCATGGCGCGTGGTGTCGGTGTCGCGCATGCAATCCGTCACCACGACGAGCTCGCAGGCGTCGAGCGCGGCGCGCGCGCGATCGGCATCCGGCAGGCTCACTACCGGATTGGTCGAGATGATCCACACCGCTTTGATGCGGCCGTCGGCGATCGCATCGAACATGTCGACCGCCTTCAGCCCGGCCTTTTCCGCGATCACCGGCGCACGCCAGAACCGCTGCACCAGCGCGCGATGCGCGGGGTTGTCGATCTCCATATGGGCGGCGAGCTGGTTAGCGAGCCCGCCGACCTCGCGGCCGCCCATCGCGTTGGGCTGGCCGGTCAGCGAGAACGGCCCCATGCCGGGCCGGCCGATGCGCCCGGTCAGGAGATGACAATTGATGATGGCGTTGACCTTGTCGACGCCGCTCGACGACTGGTTGATGCCTTGCGAATACAGCGTGACGACGCGCTCCGTCCGCGTGAACCAGTCGAAGAACAGCCCGACCGCGCCTTCGGTCAGGCCGCAGGTCGCAGCGGTCTGCGCCACGGTCTGGCCGCCGACCTGCTTGAGCGCGTCGACGACACCCGTCGTGCAATTGCCGACAAAGCCGCGGTCGACCGCGTTGCTGCCGGCAAGAAAGGCGAACAGCCCGTTGAACAGCACGGAGTCGCTGCCCGAGCGCAGCGGCAGATGCAGATCGGCGCCCTCGCAGGTCGCGGTGCGGCGCGGATCGATCACCACGATCTTGCAGGCCGGGTTCTTCTCCTTCGCCGCCAGCATGCGCTGGTGCAGGATCGGATGGCACCAGGCGGCGTTGGAGCCGACCAGCACCAGCAAGTCCGCCTGCTCGAGGTCCTCGTAGCAGCCCGGCACGGTGTCGCTGCCGAAGGCGCGCTTGTGCCCGGCGACGCTGGAGGCCATGCACAGCCGCGAATTGGTGTCGATATTGGCGGTGCCGACGAAGCCCTTGGCGAGCTTGTTGATGACGTAATAGTCCTCGGTCAGCAGCTGGCCGGAGACATAGAACGCGACCGCGTCCGGGCCGTGCTCACGAATAATGCGATTAAAGCCATCGGCGACGCGATCGAGCGCGTCGTCCCATGCCGCCGGCGCGCCGTCCACCATCGGCTCGAGCAGACGCCCGTCGAGATCGATGGTCTCGGCGAGCGCCGAGCCCTTGCTGCAGAGCCGGCCGAAATTGGCCGGATGCTGCCTGTCGCCCGCGACGGTGACGACACCCGCCGCGTCCTTCGACGCGATGACGCCACAGCCGACACCGCAATAGGGACACGTGGTCTTGACGGACATTGCCTGACCGCTCAGCTCACCGCAGCCGCCTGCCGCACCGACAGCCAGACAACGCCGTTCTCGACCTTGGCCGGATGGGTATGGGTGCAACCTTCGTCGGGCGCGACCGCCTGCCCGCTCGCCAGCTCGATAACGAAGTTATGCAGCGGACAAGTCACGCGCTTGTTGTGCACGATGCCCTGCGACAGCGGCCCGCCCTTGTGCGGGCAGCGGTCGTCGAGCGCGAACACCTCGTCGCTCTCGGTCCGGAACACCGCGATGTTGCCGCCCGGCGTGCGCACCACGCGCGAGCCGAGCCGCGGAATGTCGGTCAATGCGCCGATTTCGATCCACTGGGTCATGCGAGCTCCAATTCGGCGAGAGGTGCGAACTCGTTGCGGTCGACGCCGCGGCTGGCACGCTCGGCCCACGGATCGGTCTGCGCGAACTGCTGCGAATAGGCAAAGCGGGCGAACAGCGCCTTGCGGTTCGCAACGTCGTCGACCACGCGCTTCCTGATCTGCTCGAGACCGACGCGGTCGCACCATTTGTACATGCGTTCGAGATACCAGCCCTCCTCGCGGTAGAGCTGGGTCAGCGCCACGATCACCTCGAGGCATTCATCCTCGGTCTCGACCTTGGTCAGGAACTCGGTGCCCTTGATGTGCAGTCCGGCGGCGCCGGCGAAATGGATCTCGTAACCGGAATCGACGCAGACCACGCCGACGTCCTTGCAGGTCGCTTCCGCGCAGTTGCGCGGGCAGCCGGAGACGCCGAGCTTGACCTTGGCCGGCGTCCACGATCCCCACATGAACTTCTCGAGCTTGACGCCGAGGCCGGTGGAATCCTGGGTGCCGAAGCGGCACCATTCGGAGCCGACGCAGGTCTTCACCGTGCGCAGGCCCTTGGCGTAGGCGTGGCCCGACACCATGCCGGCGTCGTTGAGGTCGGCCCACACCGCCGGCAGGTCCTCCTTCTTGACGCCGAGCAGGTCGATGCGCTGGCCGCCGGTGACCTTCACCGTCGGGATGCTGAACTTCTCGGCGACGTCGGCGATCGCGCGCAGCTCGCTCGGCGTCGTGACGCCGCCCCACATCCGCGGCACCACCGAATAGGTGCCGTCCTTCTGGATGTTGGCGTGGACGCGCTCGTTGATGAAGCGCGATTGCTGATCGTCGCGATATTCGCCGGGCCAGGTCGCGAGCAAATAGTAATTCAGCGCCGGGCGGCAGGAGTGGCAACCGTTCAGGGTCTTCCACTCCATGAAGCGCATGACGGCGGGAATGGTCTTGAGCTGCTGCTCGACGATGACGCGGCGAACGTCGTCGTGGCTGTGATCGGTGCATTTGCACAGCGGCTTGACCTTCGGCGCCGCCGAATAGTCGCCGCCGAGCGTGAACGCCAGCACCTGCTCGACAAGGCCGGTGCAGGAGCCGCAGGACGACGACGCCTTGGTGTGGGCGCGAACATCGTCGAGCGTGAACAGCTTCTTCTCGCTGATCGCCTTGACGATGGCGCCCTTGCAGACGCCGTTGCAGCCGCAGATTTCGGTCTCGTCGCTCATCGCGGCAACCGAGCTCTGGCCGCTGACGCCGCCATCGCCGAGATTGGCAGCGCCGAACACCAGGCGCTCGCGCATATGCGAGACGTCGGTGCCGTCACGCAGGTGCTGGAAGTACCAGGGGCCGTCGATGGTGTCGCCATAGAGCACGGCGCCGACGATCTTCTTGTCCTTCAGGATGATGCGCTTGTAGACGCCGCGGTTGGCGTCCTGCAGCACAATCTCCTCCTTGTCCGGCCCCGGCGCGAAGTCGCCGGCCGAAAACAGGTCGATGCCGGTGACCTTCAGCTTGGTCGAGGTGACCGAGCCGTCATAGGTGGCAAAACCCTTCATGGCGAGGTGGTTGGCGCAGACCTTGGCCTGGTCGAACAGCGGCGCGACAAGGCCGTAGGTCTGGCGGCGGTGCTGCACGCACTCGCCGACCGCGTAGATGCGACCGTCATAGGTCTGCATGGTGTCGGAAACGACGATGCCGCGCTCGCAATAGAGTCCGGCCTTCTTGGCGAGCTCGAAATTCGGGCGGATGCCGACCGCCATCACCACGAGATCGGCCGGCAGCTCGGTGCCGTCGCCGAAGCGCACGCCGGTGACGCGGTCCTCGCCCAGGATCGCTTGGGTCTGCGCCGGCATCTTGAACACCATGCCGCGCTCTTCCAGCGACTTGCGCAACAGACCGCCGGCCACCGGATCGAGCTGACGCTCCATCAGCGTGTCGAGCAGATGCACGACCGTGACGTTCATGCCGCGCTTCATCAGCCCGTTGGCGGCCTCGAGGCCCAGCAGGCCGCCGCCGATCACGACCGCATTGCGGTAGTCGGTCGAGGCCTTGATCATGCGATCGACGTCATAGATGTCGCGGAAGCCGATCACGCCCGGCAGGTCCTTGCCCGGCAGCGGCAGCATGATCGGATTTGAGCCCGTCGCGATCAAGAGGCGGTCATAGGGCACGCGCTCGCCGGCTTCGGTGACGACCTCGCAGGTGCGACGGTCGATCATGGTGACCGTCTCGCCCTTGCGCAGCGTGATGTTGTTGTCCTCGTACCAGTCGACGGTGTTGAGCATGATGTCGTCGACGGTCTTCTCGCCGGCGAGCACCGGCGACAGCAGGATGCGGTTGTAATTGCCGTAGGGCTCGGAGCCGAACACTGTGATGTCGTAGAGATCGGGCGCGCGCTCCAGCAGCGCCTCGACCGTCCGGATGCCGGCCATCCCGTTGCCGATCACCACGAGCTTCTGCTTGGTCACTTTGTCGAGCATGGTCTGCCTTTCAATTCCGACGGCGCTGCGCAGCGACGCGGCGTGCGTCGTTGATGTGCACCGATAAAGGTTTGGAGTTGTAGGAAGCCCAGCCGCGGGCGCAGACCGTCTTCGATGACGACCGATGTTCCGTTATTGATTGATATTCAAAACGCGTGCCAACTCGTGGCGGGCGAATCCGGCTGCAAAATCAACAGGTTTCCGGCCGACCAAAATCCGCCGGGTCGCCCGCGGCGCCGACAGCCGGCCGAAATTTTAGCCACGCCGATGATCTCTTGTGCATCACAGCATCGCCGGCCGTGATGGCGATCGCGAAGTCGCATTTGATGCGCGATCGCGCGGGCTTGGCGCACCGCACAAAAAAGCACCAGCGTGCGCGTTTGCGCGGCGGCATTTGCCGCAAGCCACGCCACGTGCGGCCGCGGAACGCTGTCCGCGATTGCGCGGCAACGTCTTGCGACTGCACGGCAAAGCGACGCGACGTGATCGATGGCACGGTAATTGCTGACCACAGCTGTTGACGGAGTGCGTCTCAACGACGAGCGCGCTCAGCATTCACCCACATTCCATTTGTCTGCGCTTGAGACGGCCGCGCTTTGTGCGGCTGCCTCCGCCGCATCAACGCGAGATGCTTGCGATGAAGCTAGCCGAGTTCAAGAAGGCAGGTCACTGGCCGACACTGCTTGCCGCGTTCCTGTACTTCGACATCAGTTTCATGGCGTGGGTCGCGCTCGGACCGCTGATCGTCTACATCGCGCGCGACATGAATCTGGCGGTGAACGAGAAGTTCACCTTGGTCGCCATTCCCGTGCTCGCCGGCGCGCTGCTGCGCGTGCCGATGGGCATTCTCGCCGACATCATCGGCGCCAAGCGCACCGGCATCATCGCCCAGCTCGTCGTGATCGCCGCGACCGCGGCGGTGTGGCATTTCGGGCTCACCAGCAAGCTCGCCATCGAACTGTTCGGGCTGGCGCTCGGCGTCGGCGGCGCCTCGTTTGCCGTCGCCCTGCCCCAGGCGAGCCGCTGGTATCCGCCGCAATATCAGGGCGTGGTGATGGGCATCGCCGGCGCCGGCAATATGGGCGTCGTGCTCGACACGCTGCTTGCACCGACCATTGCCGAGCATTGGGGCTGGCAGGCCGTGTTCGGCTGCCTCTTGATTCCGATGCTGATGGTGCTCGCCTATTACGCGTTCGCAGCCAAGGACGCGCCGGGCGAGCGCAAGAAGGTCTCGCTGCAGGCTTACGGCGCGCTGCTGAAGGATTCCGACAGCCGCTGGTTCATGTTCTTCTACTTCATCACCTTCGGCGGCTTCGTCGGCCTCGCCAACGCGCTGCCGCTCTATTTCACCGTGCAGTATCATGTCTCCGGCGTCGCGGCCGGCATGCTGGTCGCGCTGATCGTCGCGTTCGGCTCGGGGTTCCGTCCCGTCGGCGGCATGATCGCCGACCGGATCGGCGGCATTCGTTCGCTGTCGATCCTGTTCGGCGTCGTGGTCGCCGCCTATCTTGTCATCGCCTTCATGCCGGAGGGCCCGACCGCGCCGACGCAGGCCGGCTGGGCGTTGACCGAACTGCCGCGCATCGCCTGGATCTCGGTGCTGCTGTTCTCGATCGGCGTGCTGGCGCTCGGCATGGGCAACGGCGCCGTGTTCCAGCTGATCCCGCTACGCTTCCGTCACGAGATCGGCCTCATGACCGGGCTGGTCGGCTGCGCCGGCGGCATCGGCGGCTTCTTCCTTGCCCAGACGCTCGGCTTCGCCAAGGGCATGACCGGCGGCTTCGGCGCCGGCTTTCTGTTCTTCGGCGGGCTGGCGTTGCTTGGCTTCATCGGACTTGCCATGGTCAAGGTCCGCTGGCGCACCACCTGGGGCGCGGTATCGGGAGCGCGCGTCTGAGGACTCCGCTCCGCAATGTGACGGGGCTCGGACGTGGCGAACGGTTCGCAACGGGACTTGGGGGTGCGCGTCGGCTTCGCCAGCGAGACCGGCAAGCGCGCCGCCAATGAGGATTATGTCGCGGCCTGCCTCGGCCAGCCGGGCTCGGTCCATCGCGACGTCGTCGCCGCGGTCGCCGACGGCGTCGGCGGCCACAAGGGCGGACGCGAGGCCGCGGAGGTCGCGGTCCGCAGCTTCATCGACGCCTATTATTCGCTGCCCGAGACGCTCGGCGTCCGCCGCCGCGCCGCGCGGGCGCTGGAAGCCGCCAACAGCTGGATCTACGGCCAGGGCCGCGTCGATGCCGCGCGCAGCGGCATGGCCTGCGCGTTCTCCTCGATCATCCTGTCGCGGCGGCAATGCCATGTGATCCATATCGGCGACACCCGTGCCTATCGCCTAAGCGACGGCCGGCTGGAACGCCTGACGCAGGACCATATCGCCGGGCGCGGCGACCTCGCCCACATGCTGAGCCGCGCCATCGGTTTCGAGGAGTTCGCCCGCTTCGACTACACGTCCCTCGGGCTCCGGCAACACGACCGTCTCCTGATCTGCAGCGACGGGGTTCACGGCGCGCTCGGCGATTTGGGCCTCCAGCAATTGCTGGAGGAACGCACGCCGCCCGACGAGTCCGCGCGCAGCATCGTCGATGCCGCCCTCGGGGCCGGCAGCAGCGACAACACGACCGCGCTGGTGCTCGACGTCGTCGACCTGCCGCCGGCGGACCGCGACGATCTTACGCACGCGATCGCGACGCTGCCGATCCTCGATCTGCCGGTGACCGGCGATACGATCGACGATTTCAGCCTCGGCGACGTCTTGTCCGACGGGCGCTACAGCCGCCTGTTCAAGGCGACCGACAAGCGCGCCGGCCGCGAAGTGGTGCTGAAGTTTCCACATCCACGGGTCGCGAGCGAAGGCTCCTACCGCCTCGCCTTCGTGCGCGAGGCCTGGGTCGCCGCGCGCGTGCGCAGTCTCTGGATCGGCGAAATCATCGAGGTGCCGGCGGAGCGGCAGACCAGGCTCTATTCGGCGATGCCGCTCTACGAGGGTGAAACGCTGGAGCAACGGCTTGGCCGCGCGCCGCGGCTGTCGCTCACCGAGGGCATCGCGATCGCAACCAAGCTGGTGCGCGCGGTCACCGCGCTGCACCGCGCCGGCATCATCCATCGCGACATCAAGCCCGACAACGTGATCCTGCTGAAGGACGGCGGGTTGCGCCTTGTCGATCTCGGCGTTGCGCGGGTGCCGCTCTTGGAGGATTTTCCCGCCGAGGACATTCCGGGCACCGCGAGCTACATGGCGCCCGAGCTGTTCGGCGGCAAGGCCGGCGACGAGGCCTCCGACCTGTTCGCGCTCGGCGTCACGGTCTACCGCATGTTCACCGCGAACTATCCGTTCGGCGAGATCGAGCCGTTCTCGCGGCCGCGCTTCGGCAAGCCCGCGCCGCTGTCGCGCTACCGGCCGGACCTGCCGGCCTGGCTCGACGCGGTCATCGGCAAGGCGCTCAGCGTCGACCCGGCGCAACGCTTTGGCGATGCCATCGAGTTCGCGCACGAACTGGAAAACGGCGCAACCTGGGCCGGCCCCGCCGTCACCACCCGCAAATCGCTGCACGACCGCGATCCCGTGACCTTCTGGAAGGTGCTGTGCGCGATCCTGGCCCTGGTCGTCGTCGTGCTGCTGGCGCGGCACTGAGCATTGATGAGATCAAGTTGAAGACCGCCTGTACTCCCTCTCCCCGTTCTTACGGGGTCGAGACAAGCGAAGCTTGCTCTTAGAGGGTTGGGGTGAGGGGCCGTCTCCGCGTATTCGGAGATAGCTGCATGTGCAGAGACTCCCCCTCACCCGGAACGCATCTAACCATGCGTCATAGCCGAAGCTCTGGCTTCGGCGTTCTTGAAAACGGCCGCCGAAGGCGGCCTATGCCTCTCCCCGCACGCGGGGCGAGGTGAAGCGAAGTTCGCGGCTCAAGACCCGGCCCGACGGATCGTGATCCGGGTCTCGTCGGTCATGTCCTTGAGCTCCTTGTTCGGCTCGCGGTAGAGATGACGCTCGATCTCGACCGTGCGGCCGTCGATCGTCTTGGTGCATTTCTCGTCGACAAATACGCCGCCGACCTCCTGCTTGTCGGCGCCCGGCTGTGCCTTCGAACAGGTCCAACCGTCCTCGCCATAGCGCGACCTCGCCTGCAGGCCGAGCAGGAAGGCCTTCTTGCGCAGATAGAGCCGCGCCTTCGGATCGGTCTCGATCATGAGCGCCGCGATGTTGGCGTCCTTGTCGATCATGACGGTGAGGATCGCGGGATGGCCGCCGACCATGGTGCCTTCCCGCCCGCTCTCACGATCATACTCGAAGCGGATGCCGCGCAGCTGGTCCGGTCCGGCCTGGCAAGCCTGCCACTGCGCCCAATCAGCCAATCTGTGGGTCTTCTCTCCGACGCAGGTCAGGTTGATGTAGCCCGCGTCCGGCACGCTGCTGATCGCCATTCCGACGCTGATGTCGCGCAGGTCTCCCGCGGTCGCCATCGCCGGCACCGCTGCCGTGACGGTGACAGCGAAGACCAAGCCACGGATTGCCGATCCTTGCTTGCTCATGGCTTTGCCTTCTCGCTCTGGTCGGACGGCGCGGCGGCGTGGCCGGCCTCCTTGTAGATGTTGCAGACCCGCGAGCCATCGCCGAAGAACGCGATGCATTCATCGTAGGTCGGCTCGCCCTTGCCCTTGACACGGGCAAGCACGTAATCGGCGACGGCCTCGATCTCGTTCGGCCGCAGGAACACATTCGCCTCGGGCGGCATGCGGTCCGCGACATCCTGCCGGGTCATCTCGTAGCATTTGGTGGTGTCGTAGGAGCCGCGCACGAAGAACGGCATGCCGGTGCCCGGCCGGCCGCACGTCACGGTCTCGATGATCTGCTCGCGGGTCAGCTCGGTCTTGCGCAGCGACAGCGCATCGCCGCCATAGCCGCCGCCGCCATTGCCATGCCATTTGTGGCAGCCGACGCAATTGCCGCGCTTGAACACCGCCTTGCCCGCATCGGTCGGATCGCTCGCCGACTGCGCTTGCGCGGTACCGATGAATCCCATCACCAGCGCGCAGCCGAGCCACGCGCCAACCAGCCAATTTTTTTTCATTTGTCTTGTTTCTTGTCTTTTTTTGTCTTTCTCGGCCAAATCGACGCGGGAGGCCTCGGTGAGAGGCCTCCCGCGCTGCGACGTCAAAGGGCGAACACGTAGAGCATCGAGCCCGGCTGCATCCGCTTCAGCTCGGGCGTGGCATCGATGAACCACTTGTCCCAGGCACCGCCGAGGCCGACCAGGATCGCCACATACTGCTTGCCGTCCACCGAGAACGTCATCGGGGGCGCGTTGACGCCGCCGCCGGTGTTGAACTGCCAGAGCTGCTGCAGCGATTTCGCGTCATAGGCGATCACCTCGCCGGACGGCTGTCCGGAGAACACGAGGTCGGGCGTTGCCAGGATGCCGCCGAGGTTCGGGAATTCGGTCTCCGCCTTCCCTGCCACCTTGCCGGTGGTGACGTCGATCGCGGTGACGCTGCCGGTGATCTTGACCGGCTGGCTCGGTCCGCCGCCCGTGAAGAACTCGCGCTTCTTCAACTTGTCCGGCGTCGTCTCCTCGACCGTGATCCGGTTGCAGCTCTCGATCACCGGGATGTACCAGAGCTTCAGATTCGGATTATACGCGGTCGGCGGCCAGTTCTTGCCGCCCATGTTGCCGGGGCAGATGTCCGTCACCTTGTTGGTCCGGCTTGGCGTCACCGCCGCGTTGTAGCGCTGCACGCCCTGCTTCGGATCATACTCCACCGGCTTGCCGGATTCGGGATCGAGACCCTTGGTCCAGGTCACCTTCTTGACGAACGGCAGACCCCAGATGAACTTGCCGCTGTTGCGGTCGATCGCATAGGCAAAGCCGTTGCGGTCGGCCTCGAGCGCGAGCTTCTGCGTCGTGTTGTTCGGACCGGGGACGTCGACCAGCACGTTCTCCGCCACGCTGTCATAGTCGTAGGGATCGTTCGGCGTGTGCTGGTAGTGCCACTTGATCTTGCCGGTGTCGGCATCGAGACCAAGCGAGGAGTCGGTGTAGAGGTTGTCGCCGGGCCGATACTCGTTGTCCCAGTCCGGTCCGGGATTGCCGACGCCCCAGACGATGGTGTTGGTCGAGGGGTCGAAGCTGCCGGTGACCCAGGTCGATCCGCCGCCGCTCGCCTTGGCGTCCTTGTCGTCCTTCCAGGTCTCGTGACCCGCCTCGTCCTTGCCCGGGATGGTGTGGGTGCGCCACACTTCCTTCTGGCTCTTCAGGTCGGTCGCGGCGATCCAGCCGCGAATGCCGTATTCGGCGCCGGCCACGCCGGTGATCGCCATGTCCTTGACGATCAGCGGTGCGCCGGTGATCACCTCGCCCTTGTCGGGATCGGCGACCTGGCGCTGCCAGGCGACCTGCCCGGTCTCCTTGTTGGTCGCGATCAGGCGGCCGTCGAGCGTGTGCGAGACGACGAGGTTGCCCCACAATGCGACGCCGCGGTTGTCGACGCCGCAGCAGGCGACCGCGCCGGCCCAGTCATGGTCGGTCTTCGGGTCCATCTTCCAGAGCAGCACGCCTTTACCGCCATGCGCATCGATCTTGTAGACCGAACCCCAGCCGTCGGTGACGTACATGAAGCCGTTCTCGACGATCGGCGTTCCCTCCAGGCCGCCATGCGACCAGATTCCGCCGCCCTCGACGCCGCCGAGATGCATGGTCCAGGCGACCTTCAGGTTCTTGACGTTGTCCTTGTTGATATCGGCCAGCGACGAGAAGCGCGTCGCCGAATAGTTCTTGTGGTGGTGCAGCCAGTTGCCTGCTTCCTTGTCAGCATTGAGCAGACGGTCCTGATTGACATCGTCGGCGAGCGCCAAAGAGCCCGCGAAGGTCGCTGCGGATGCTACTGCCGCGGCGAGCATATGCGACTTTACCCAATTCAACCTTGTCATGAGTTCATTTCCTCCGGATCTAGCATTCTTCATTGATCGAACCGCCCGTCACACACGGGCGGTCACGCGAGAAGCCTTGAGTCCCGGCGCGTGGCTGTGCACCACCCGCCGCCTTCTTGAGTCACTTGTGTTAGGTCACTTCTGGACCTGTACCTCCGTCTCGATGGTGCCTGCTTTCTGAAAAACGATCGCGCATTTGAAGGTCTCGCCCGGCGTGAGCGCCTGACGCATCTGCAGAAGCATGACGTGATAACCGTCACGCTTCAGCTCGAGCATTGCCTTTGCCGGCACTGGTATATTGGATATCGAGCGCATCGCTGGTGCGCCCTCGCCGCGATCCACAGTATGACGCTCGGAAAAATTCGCAACCGGGCAGCGGACACGAAGCAGCGCATCGGCGCTGTCGGCCTCGTTCTTGATCGTCATCGTCAACGGAAGGTCCCCGCCCGCTTTGTCGACCGCCGGCACGCGCGCGTCCACAATCTGCAAGGACTCGTTCGCGGCGGCGTTATGCACCACTCCGAACGTGCTGATCAGGCAGAATAATGGCAACGCGATCCATGATCGGCACGCAACGGCGCAATGCAACCCCCGCTCGAACGACATCAAGTTCTCTCCCAGCATGATTTTTGCAGCATTGTTTCACGCTTCGTCGTGCGCTGCCAGCAATAGATCGCGAACGCTGATCAATGCGATTTCGGCACGCATGGCGGCCATGCTAACTTCTTGCGCATGAGTGCTCTCGATAAACTTCCGCCGATAGAGCGCGACGCAGCACATGCCGCACTGCGTCAGGTGATCGGCACCGCGGCGATCGACGCCGTCACATCCGTCTCGGGCGGCGCAACGTCGGCGCAATTGTTCCGGATCCATGCAGGCGGCGAGAATTATTTGCTCCGAATCGAAGGAATGCCGAGCCCGCTGCGCAATCCGTTTCAGTATGTGTCGCTCAGGATCGCGGCCGAGGCCGGCATCGCGCCGCGACTCCATTATGTCGACGAGGCCTCGCGCATCGCGGTGATGGATTTTGTGCAGCGGCAGCCGCTCGGCCGCTATCCCGGCGGCCTGCCGGCGCTGGCGAAGGCGCTCGGCGAATTGCTGGCGCGCCTGCAGGCGACGCCGACCTTTCCCGCTTTCGTGCGCTACCCCGACATCGTGGCCCGGCTCTGGGCCCATGTCGGCCGCACCGGCCTGTTCGCGCCCGGCGTGCTTGAGCGCTGCAACGCGCATCTCGCGCGGATCCGCGCGGCCTATGCCTGGGACGAGGCCAACTCGGTGTCGAGCCACAACGACTCGCTCCCCGCCAACATCCTGTTCGACGGCAACAGGCTCTGGATGATCGACTGGGAATCCGCCTATCGCACCGATCCGCTGGTCGACCTTGCGATTGTCGGCGACAGCCTGGCGCGCACGCCGGAGCTGGAAAACATCCTGCATCGTGCCTGGCTCGGCCGCCCGCTCGACGAGGCGCTGCGCGCACGGCTCGCACATGTCCGCGCGCTCACCCGGCTCTACTATGCCGGCGTGCTGCTCAGCGCATCCGCGACGGCGCCGCGCGCCACACCCGACACGAGCCTCGCAGCACCGACGCTTGCCGAGCTCGCAGAGGCTACACGCGCCGGCTTGCTCAAGGCCGGCACGCCGGCGGCCAAGCACGTGCTGGGCAAGATGTTCGTCGCCTCATTCCTGACCGAAATCGAGACGCCCGGCTTCGATCTTTCGGTCTGACGTTCAACCCGGCGGATCGAACGTCGACGGAAAACTGCGGCGCAGCTCACTGCGGCACCGGGTGCAGCCTTGCGAGCTGGTCGAGCGACAATTCGGCCTCGCGATCGCTCAGGGGAAAACGCACGATCACGTCCTGACGCGACAGCTGGCCCCACAGCCCGTCCGACGACCATTTCTGCGGCTCGGGTCCGCGCGGACCGTCGACCCAGATGAAATACCATTCCGCCATCGACGCGACCAAAGCTCCTCGCCGGAACATTGGTCCTTCGCCGGCCAATCCGCAACGCCCGATTTCGGGCGCGGCGCGGCAGGTGGGCTATTCGTACGGCGTGCCGTCCTTGTGCAGAAAGCGGCCGTCGGAGCTCGGGCTCATCATGTCGATGTCGGAGCAGGTGATGACGTCGGCGCGCGAGCGCGAGCCGACCTCGAGATAGGTCGCCGTCATCTGCGCCCTGTTGATCAGATGATGCCCGTTGCCGGAGTTTTTCGGAAATGCCGCGCAATCGCCGGCCCGCAGCACCGTCTCGCCGCCGTCTTCCACCAGCACCACTTCGCCCGCGAGCACATAGACGAACTCGTCCTCATCCGAATGCCAGTGGCGCTGGCTCGACCAGTTGCCGGGCGGCAGCCGCATCAGGTTGACGCCGAAGTCGGCGAGCCCGCCGGCATCACCGAGACGCTGCCGCGCCCGCTCGGCGCACGGCGCGGCGAACTCCGCCGGATAGCCGGTCCCCTTGCGTTCCGGCACGTTTGCAAGGTCGATCCTGGGCATGGCGTCTCTCCGGCGGTCGGTGGGCGAACGAGCGATCGGGCCGGCGGCAATCCGT
Organism: Bradyrhizobium sp. Mp19; assembly: GCF_029952935.1. Lineage (NCBI taxonomy): Bacteria > Pseudomonadati > Pseudomonadota > Alphaproteobacteria > Hyphomicrobiales > Nitrobacteraceae > Bradyrhizobium > Bradyrhizobium sp. Mp19. Next base: position 237,514 of record NZ_JASAUT010000006.1, read on the forward strand.
CCATGGAAGGCGCCGGCAGCAGGTTCCGAGGTCAGCCGCCAAATCGCTTCACCAGTTTTGAACTTTTGGCCGTGCTGATCTGCTGACCGGTCAAATCGCTTCCCACGCTCAATCCCTTCGTCATCAAGTTGCTGCGCAGGGCGGCCTGCTTCTCATCGGCGTAATCTACGTCGACGTGGTCGAGACTCATCAAATGCCCAAGTTCATGGGCCCACGCGCGTCCGTTGGCAAAGTCATTGCCATACCATTGGACAAAGCTTGCCGGCTCGGGATCGCTATGAAGGTATGAGCTGCCACCGGCCGAGAGATTGACAATCGGGTTGACGAGATAAATGTGGACCGCGTTGTCGGGAGCATGCCGGAGACTGAGAACATCCAGCACGCGCTGGTCATTGTTGCGCGCGCTCTTCGCCATATCGAGCGGTTTATCTTCCACGTAATCATTGATCACGAACGCGATCTTGGCCTTCGCCCAGATCTTATTGACCACATCCAGTGCCTTCTTGGCGGCCTCGCCACTCCATTTTTGAGGCTCGGCGACACCTTTCTCGGCAAATGGCGTGACGTAGATTTTCAGCGGAATTGACATGTGCGTCTCCAACGCTAGAGATTTCCACGACACCTGCGGTGGGGGTCCACGCGTCGACGTCCGGATCCCGAGGACGCAGATTTCGATTCTTTCGGGACTCGCACGTCTCGGCTCGAGCGGATCGGCGTTGCTTCCAGATAGACGCAGTTCGCGCTCCTATGGAAGAGGCCCGCGGCGCGACAAACAGCCGAAACGAGCCGGCTGAACCTTGTCGACGCCACCGAGACTAACGACGCGGCCGCCACACCCTGACGATCCGCGCGAGCATCGCTTGAGCATGCGGGTCAATTCCGAGATCACTATCGAGAGATGGAACTTCGCTTGGCGAAGCCACCCGGATGGCGGCACTGCCAGCCATTCCGGCGCCAAAGATAAAAATCAGATATTTCAATATCTTACAGGTCAGCTGACATTTGTTCGGCCGTCCGCCACCGGCCCTACACGCTTCGGTGTATCCTTGAACATTCTCGCTTCCCCAAGCGACAACATCAGGAATGGATTGGACTCAGGATTGTTACCGTACGGAGGCATGCCGGCGCTCGTAACGCTTGACGCAGTGGAGTTTGCGCGCGGCCACCTTCGATAAAGCTGCCGTTGTTTTGAGCCGATTTTGGACGTTCGCCATGCGCTACACGCTCCTCCGAGTTCTTGTTGTTCTTGCTGCTTCAGTTCTCCTGGCGTCTCAGCCAGCCTGGGCAACGAAGCGAGTGGCTTTGGTGGTCGGAAATTCGAACTATCAAAATGCGCCATTGCTTCCAAATCCTGCCAATGATGCCACCGCAATCGCCGCGACCTTGAAGGGCGCCGGGTTCGATTTGGTGGAGTCCCGGCTGAACCTGACCTCGAGCGACATGCGGCGGGCACTGAGGGATTTCGCCGACCAAGCTCGCGATGCAGACATCGCCATCGTCTACTATGCAGGTCACGGAATCGAGATCGACGGGACGAATTATCTGATTCCGACGGATGCCAGGCTTGAGCGCGACACTGATATCTATGACGAGGCCTTCTCGCTCGATCGCGTCCTGCTGGCTATCGAGCCCGCGAAACAGCTCCGCGTCGTGATCGTTGACGCCTGTCGCAACAATCCATTCGCCGACACGATGAAACGAACCGTCGCTTCGCGCGCGATCAGCCGCGGGCTCGCCCGGGTAGAGCCCGCCGTATCCAATACGCTGATCGCGTTTGCGGCCAAGGCCGGACTGACCGCGCTCGACGGCAACAGCACGAACAGTCCCTACGCGACGGCACTGGTGAAATATATCGCAAAGCCTGGACTCGACCTGCGCAGGGCTTTCGGCTTCGTCCGCGATGATGTCCTGCAAGCCACGGGTAATCGACAGGAGCCCTACGTTTACGGATCGCTGGGCGGTGAGGACGTTGCGCTCGTGCCAAAGGCAGAGGAGCCGGCGCCGCCGCCGGCTAGCGCCTCGTCGGAAATTCGTCGCGACTACGAATTGGCCCTGCAACTGGGTAACAAGGCCGCTATGAGCGCGTTCCTCGCCCAGCACCCCGACGGCTATTACGCAAACCTGGCCAAGCTTCAGCTCAATCAGATCGACGCGGAGGACGCGCGCGTCACCGCGACCCGGAAAGCGCAGGAAGCGGAGCAGCAGAAGGCTCGGCTTGCGTCCGAAGGTGCCCAGCGAGCGGAGCAGGAAAAGGCGGCCGCAGATTTCAAGGCTGCGGAGGATGCCCGGATCGCGGCAGAAAGAACAAAGCAGGCAGCGCAGGACCAAGCTGCTGAGGCTGAACGCAAGCGAACCGCATCCCAAACCTCAACGGTCGCCATGCTTTCCGCGAACGGACCCGCGCCCGACAGCGCCAGGCCGGATAATATTGCAACCGCGACCCCATCGCAGAATAGCGAGGGCGCGAAGGTTGCCGCCTTGAACACGGCGTCGCCGCAGGAGGATCTTGCCAAATCGGTGCAGAGCGAATTGAGCCGGGTTGGCTGTTTCACGGGCTCCATCGACGGTGAGTGGAACGCGGCCTCGCGTCGCTCCCTGACCCTGTTCAACCGGCACGCCGGAACCAAATTTGACGTCAAGCTTGCAAGCCTCGATGTGCTCGATGCGATCAAGCTGAAGCCAGCCCGGGTTTGCCCGCTGATCTGCGAACACGGCTACAAAGCCGACGGCGACCAGTGCCGCAAGATCACCTGCGCCGAAGGCTCGTTCCTGAACGAGGACAACGAATGCGAGAAGCGGCGCGGGAAAAAGCCGGTGGCGAAGCGCAACACGGATGAGCGGCCGTCGCGTGCCGATCGTCCGGTCCGCGAGAGGCCCGAGCCGCAAGCCGACGTTCCCCGACGGCAGGCGACGGCCAGACCCTCGGGTGGCAGCGGCCAGATCGTGTGCGATGCTTATCTATGCCGCCCGGTCCGTCGCGGGTGTCATCTCGATTACCGTGGCGGCGGAGGTCCCGGCGGCGGTACCGGCAATGTCGAGGTCTGCAACTAGGACAGCATGCACGGCGGCGCGCTCGAGGTCGGGCCGCCGCCTCCTCCGCAATCGGTCATGCCGGGGCAACGGAGCCAAACCGCGGGGCCCTGCACGCAAGACGCCGGACAGCAGCCTCGGCCACAAGAATATTACATGATCGCGCCGGACGGTCTCCTCAACCGCCCGGGTAGCCGTAGCAACGCAATCGCTCACCTACTTGATGGAGTATGATTTGATGTCGAACGACCAATTGTTCGGCAGCAGTCTTCCGCCGCCGCTGTCCGGTATCCGCAGCTGACTGGTCCAATCCGACAGATAGCTCAACGTGTCGGCCGGCCCCTGAAGCTTGCGCTGAACGTCCGGCAAATCCAGCAATTGCACACGTCGCTCGCTCAGGATCGCAACGATCACGGCGGACCCGGCCGGCGGCGCGACGACATATTCAAATCCACGCTGCTGTGCCGCTGGGGTCGGAACAATGAATTGGACGCCGGGCTTCACAAGATTCATGTCGGGTCCGACCGACTGCGCCAATAGCTCGGCAGTCGGGAAGATCTGGGACATCCGCCCTTCCGCATCCACATCCACCAGCATCAGATAGCCGGGCTTCCTGGCGGTTACGCCGAATGACACCTTGCCGCCAATGTTGACCGTTGGACCCGGCAGGATCTCAAGCGCCACGCCGGCAGCATTTGCCGCGCCGCGCGAGGCCTGTACGCGCCAGAGCAATGGAACGTTTGTCGCACCTCCCGATGGAGAGGCCGATGGCGGCGGCGCCGCTAACGCGACGCCGCTTCCCGCCAGCAACAGCACGATCGCGAACCCTGATTGCTTCCGGGAAACCAGTTTCGCTGGCGACATGACCCGCTGTCACAGCTTTGTCAGGGAACGCTGAAAAAGCCGATTGACGCGATCCGCGCGTCCGCCGGCAGATAGCGCTCCAGACTCTTGATCACCTGCCCCGAGGCACGGCGCCGGTTGAGCTGCATCAGGACCGTCTCCAGATCAACCATCCGCTGCTGCGAGGTCACCGCGACGATCTGCTCGGCGCCGAACGGCTCGCCCACCCGGAGAGGCAGCCGCAGATTTGCCGATCGAGCCAGCGCGGCATCGGAACCCACCGGATACAGCATTTGGATGGTTCCATCACCGGACACGTTGAACAGCAGCACAGCCCGCGAACCGACGTCGGACAATTCGACCTCGACGGTCTGGCCGCTGCGCTGCTGTCGATCATCCGGCCAAATACGCATCAGCTGCGGCGATCGCGTCGCCATGCGCTTAAGCTCCCGAATTGCCGCGGTTCGGTTGACCACTGTCGTCAAACCGCCAACGTCAACGCCATAGGCGACCACGTCGCCCCAGGCGATCACGTCATGAGACACGGGGTCCCAGATCAGGTCGGGATTATCAGTCGGTTGAACTGCCTGCACGCTGGCGTCCTGCGGCTTGAGACTGGTGAAATAGTTCATCTTGCCGTCAAGCGCCGCCAAACGGATCGGCGTGGTGAGGCGGAACGGCGGCAGCGCGGCACTGGGCGCGGCCGGGGCGCTCGCAGCGGCACTGGTTGGAGCAGTTTCCGACTTAGCCGTAACGGCCGGCGACGCAGGAGATTGTTTCTCGGCGGACGCGACGTTAGCAACCTGGCCGGAGGCAGCTCTCGCGGCCGTCCCCTGGATCAGCACCACGCCGCGCGTCAATTCGAAGGCGACCTCGGTTTCCGGCATCTGTGCCGGCGACGAGACCGTCACGATGTTCTGGCGCTGGTCGGACAGTTGATAGACCACCTGCCGAACATTGCTGAAAAGCTCCTTCAGGGTCACCTTGCCATCATGATTGATGTCCGCGTTGCCCTCCACGGCCCGCGCAACGGCATAACTCAGAGCGCCGCGCAGGCCATCGATCCCGGGAATCCGCACTTCCGGAGCCTTGGTGTGACGATCGACCGCGGCGATGAACGCGGTGTGGTCGAGATCGAGTTCGGACTTCGGGTCGTCGCTGCTCGACACCGGCTTCAATTCATCGACCAGCAGCGTGTAGCGCGGCACCTGTCGAAAGCTCATCTCGGCCGCACGCGGATCGATATCGCGCACCATTCCGCCGCCATGGCAGGTATCCGCGACGAAGATCACCCTTGCGCCGCGCAATTCGAACTGCCGGATGAAATGATTGAATTCGCTTCCCAGAATGCGCTCGACAGATCCGGCCGGCGTGGTCGCGAATTCGGGCAGCAGGAACACGTTCTCCATTCCGTCCGGTTCCGAGCCCTTGATCCGCTCCGGCTCCTGCGTGCCGTGACCTGCGATCGACAGGAAGACGAGATCGTTGCTCTTGGTCCGCTCCACCAGTGAGCTGATCTCGCGCAGCACGCTTGCCCGGTCGGCCTGTGCATTGGTCAGCTCGACCACATCGCTGACGCCCATGGTCCTCAGGCTGGACACGATGTCGTTGGCGTCGGCGACCGCGCCCTTCAATTTGCGCACATGCTGGTAGTCGTCGATCCCGATGACGAGCGCCCGGAGCGCCGCACCGTCGGGATTGCTTATCGACAGCTCACCCGCCGCATGCGCGCGCTGGAGTGGCAGGCCGATCAAAGTCGGGAGGCCAAGCGGTCTTAGGAAGACAAATATGTCTGGCAACTCCTTGGCTCACAGAACGACATGGCTACGATCCGACTTCCTCGATATCAAGCAGGTCCGCCCTGGAACCACACCGGCAAGGCAGAGCGGCAGGAATGCCGTCCGGACCTCCAGAAACCAGCGCGCAGGCGGTGATCCATGTTCATCTGTAGCCTTGGCAAGACCTCAGGTTCAGCGCCGTTTATTCGCCGTCTTGCGGCCTGTTGGCGCCTCGGTCTCCTGATAGGCGTTCGCGGAAACGGTCGTCTGATCATCTGCGAATGCGCGAAAGCGAACCGGAACGTAACCGCGCGCGAGCAGGCTCGCGAGCGGATAGACGTTGCGGCAGACCCGACCGTTGCAGCCACCCGTCGAGGATTCCATGACCTCAGCCTTGCGATCGGGCGTGAACCGCAGGAACAACATGACGTGGGAACCCGGCTTGTTCAGGGCGTCGCCAGGCTTGAGGTCCCAGGGATTGGTCACGGGTGCGGCGATCGCGGGGATGGCGGCGGTCGTGTAGTGAACGGAAAGCCCCCACGTGGCACTGACGAATGCCGAACAGTCGACGCCGGCCACATCCGGCCGTGGCTCGTTACGGGTGCAGACATTACCCGCCAGCGTCCCGCTTTCGATCCGCTGCCGGAAGTTCGCGAGCGAACCGTGGCACCCCCAACAATAGGGCACGCCGCGCACTTCCTGGTTTACCTTGCCCTGCAGGTACCACGGCCGGCGAATACGGCTGAAACCGGAGCATTGGCTGTCGGGATCGCTGCCGTAGTTGGCCGGTGTCAGCTTCCACTGAATGCCCTCAAAAGCGAAGGCGGTCTCGATCGCCTGCTGACGATTGGACGGCCGCACGGCGGCGGTCGCGTTGAACTTGATATCCGGCCGCGCCGCCGCCGGCGCGGCCGCCGTGCGCGACGGCCTGACGTCAATGACGGATACCTTCCCCAGGGGGCGGAAGCCGACACCGACCACCTCGACACCATCCGGCTTGGTGCGCAGAAAATAGACGTCGCCATCGCCCGAAACGGTGACGAACCGCCGGGTCACGGGCGTGTTCTCCAGCGGCAGCTCGTAGATACCCTCAAGGCGTCCGTTCGCGGCATAGCGTGCGACGAAGGTGGAGGCATTCTTGCCTGACGGAGGAATGTCCTCGGCCAGCACGTAGAAGCGGTCGCTGTTGTCGATCTCGAGAAACTCAACGGTGCCGAGCTGGTTGCGGACGCGCAGGCCGAGCTGACCGATGGTCTCGTTGGATACCATGGTCTGGATTTCGACCCGAACGCCGGCATTGCCCTTGTCGGGAATGATATCGGCGATCACCGATCCCTTGCTGCGCGAGGCGATATATTGCCGGTCGGGCTGTCGCGTCGTCCTCACGATGGCCGCGCGTGTATTCTGATCGAGCAAGTCGGTCGGGCTGCTCAGCGCCTGCGAGCCCATCTGGGCGAAGGCCGAAATGGCGACCTGGTCGTCGGTTCCGCGGGATGAGACTTCCTCCAGCTGGATCTCGTCTCCACCCAACCCGCGTGTGGACTGTCCTGGTGCCGCCTTCAGCATCCGCACGCCGCCGTCCCACACCATGATGTCGTCGTTATGGACGACGAGGTCGGTGGGCTGGACATCGCCAGGCATCTTCAGGATGTCGGGAGCCGTGTTCGGTTGTTTGGGGTCGAACTGCAGAATGCGGCCATTGATTTGATCGAGCACAAACAGGTTTCCCTGTCCGTCAGCACTGAGCGCTTGCGGGCCCGCGAGTTCGACGTCCTGGCTGGCCGCGACGATCCCCACCATGGATGCAGCCGAACCGCCGGCAAAGCTTCGCACGACCGCATCGTCGGCCCTTGCCCCAGTGACCGCTATGGCCGCGCCGACGATAGAGAGCCAGATCCAGCTAGATCGACGAAGCATATCCGCCTCAATGTAACCGAACCGAATGCGGCGTCAGTCCGACTAATCCAAGACTGCCCAATCCAAGACTGCGCGAGTGCAGCGTCAATTAGTGGCGAGCAACCCCGATCCCGTTCAACTCTTTCACTGGACGGTGATAGTCCGAACTCCTTCAGCTTGCAGTGCAAAATCATGGCCAGAAACAGATTTGAGCAAGTCAGCGAAATCCAGCCAGACGCGATTACTCTGGTTTTGAAGCGCGACAATGCCGGCGCCTCCGGGTCAATCGTGTTGCCGGCCGCCGCAAGCGGGGGACGCCTGAACAGCGACCAGGTCAGCGCCCATATGCCGGCCCAGGATGCCTTTCGCGGCGCAATCCGTCTCGCCAATGACATGAAGCTCGCGATCGTGGTTTGCGACCCCGATGGCGTCTGGAAGCCGGAATGGGGCGACCTCTACCAGGCGATCGATTGACCCACACGGACAGACGCTGCGGCGCCGCATGGAGGCCGGCATGGCAAATGGAGCGTTAAGCGGGCTGTCGTTGAGGTCGCGAGCCTTGATGATCGTCCTGTTGGCCGCAACCGGCTGGCCTGCGCGGGCAAATGATTCCGCGGCCGAATTGTCCATCGGCGGGCTGCAATTCGTCCGCACCAAGGACGTGGCCATGGCGAGCGAGGAGCTTCATATCGGGCTGGACAGGGTCACCGTTCGCTACCAATTCGTCAACCAGACGAGCAAACCGGTTGCGCTCACGGTTGCCTTTCCGCTGCCCGACATCGATTTGTCCGAAGCCGAGAACATTGCCCTTCCATCGAGCGATCCGGTCAACTTCGTCGCGTTTGAGACCAGGATCGACGGCAACCCGGTGCCGCTGGCCATCGACCAGCGCGCCATGATCGGCAACAAGGATGTCACCGCCCTCCTCCGTCAGTTCAAGCTGCCTTTGCTGCCGCTCGGTGATCGGGAGATCCGGGTCGCCGACCTGCCGGCGACAACCCGCACGAAGCTGATCGATGACGGCCTTCTGATGCCTGCGGGCATGAGCGACAACGGTCGCCAGCAATACACGCCCGGCTGGATAACCAAGACATCTGCCGTTCGCGAGCAAGTGTTTCCCGCGGCGCGTACCGTCACGGTCGAACATCAATATCGCCCGAGTGTCGGCTCCAGCCCTGACACGGTCCTGCGCTCGGGTCTGCGTCGCAGCGCGGCACTGGGACCGGAAGTCGCGCGGTACAGGAGAGACTATTGCGTTACGGATGCGTTCCTTGCCGAATTGGACAAGCGCACAGGTGACAGCCAGGCCAATACCGCAAAGCTGCAGGAGCGGCGCATTTCCTACGTGCTCAAGACAGGTGCGAACTGGGCGGGTCCAATCCGGTCCTTCACGTTGACGATCGATCCCGGCGGCGACGACCGTCTGGTCAGTTTTTGTCCTGGCCGGCTCAAACCCTCATCTGCCGACAATGCACGTCAATTCACGGCGAGCGACTTCAAGCCGGATGCCGACCTGAAGATCCTGATGATCGGCAAGTTCTGAACAGCGGCTCAATTGGTGAGCATCACATAGCGTCCAGCCGCGGTGATGGTGACGTTGCCGCGTTGAGCTTCGCTCGTCGCCTGCAGGAAGAATGTGTCGGCAGCCATCGGTCGCGGCTGGCGCAATGAATCCAGAACCCGTGGGGCTGCGACGGCCAACAGGAGTTGCGGACCGGTCGTGCGCTCCATCGGCAGGGCAAAGGACAGCGAGTCGACGCCCGGCTTCAGGAGATAGGACAGGCTGCGCACCTCGCCGCGATCCGAGACCATGAGCAGTTCCACCACCCGGTTGGCAAAATTTTCGACGGTCCCGTTGAGGGTCTCGCCGGCCTTCAGCTCCGTCGCCGACAGGTTGATGCGCGGCGCACGCGCTTGATCGCTTCCGACCTGACTGAGGAATTTGACGGCCGGACATTGTGCCTGATTCACCTGCCTGACGCCGACCGAAGCCTCAAATCCCTGCTCCTTTCGAAACGCTTTATCGAAGGTATCGAACGGGGCGGTCGAAGCGCCGAAGCCTTCAATGACGGCTGCGCTTGAGCTCACGGCAACAGGCAGGATGAAGAAGCAGTCGCCGCCCGCATATTGGGCGACATATTTGCGGATGCGCTCGGCTCGACCCGGCCCGTCGGGGGACGGAGACGGCGTCAACGTCGGCTGAGACGGCAGCTTCACCGGCTCCTGACGTGTCGGGGGTGGCGGAGCAGGCTCGCTCGGCGGCGTGGATGTCCCGGCGAGTTTCGGAGGTGGCGGCAAAGCCGCCAAGCCCGATGTCCTCCAGACAAATTTATAGAATGTGTACCCACCGCCGCCCAGCAGAAGCAGCAGCGCCGCGACGCAGGCGCCGAGCCAGATGCGGCGGGAGTTCCGCGTGGTTGATGGCGCCCGCTCCTGCGGCGCAGACATACCAGCCTGCGACTTCGCCAATGGATCGAAGCCGTAGAGCGGTGCTGCGGACGGCTGCGCCGAACCCGCCGGCGTCCAGTTGGCGACCTCCGCCATGGTCGGGCGCAAGGCCGGGTCTGGCTGCAGCATCCTCTCGAGAAGTGGCCTGATGCGCATGTCGACTGCGCCGAGATCGGGCACACGCCGACGCTTCTCGACCAGTTGAAACTGGCTCCCGCCCATATCGAGCTTTTGTCCGGTCAAGGCATGGAACAGCACGAGACCAAAGCTGTAGACATCGGACTTCGCGGTGACATCATTGCCGTACAGGCCGACCTGTTCCGGAGACGCGTAATTGTCCTTGCCGGCGAAGCCGGAACCGATGATGGTCTTGTCACCCATCTGCGTTGACCGGGCGATCCCAAAGTCGATGATCTTCGCCCGCCTCACATCGTCGAGCGGCACGATGATGTTGTCGGGGGAGACATCGCGATGGACAATGCCGTGCTCGTGAGCGGCTTGAAGGCCCGATGCGACCCGCTGCATCAACTTGATCAGCGCTTCGAAGGTCAGCGGCCCATCGTCGAGCATGTTCGACAGCGAGCGTCCGTTCACAAACTCCATCGCCAGATACGGGCGCTGCAGTGCGGGTTCGACCGTGAACAGGAAGTAGCGAACGATTGCTTCGTGCGGAAGATTATGAAGTGCCGCTGCCTCCCGCCGGAACAGCGCAAGCGCCGCCTCGTTGTCGACCATGTCGGGGAGCAGCATCTTGACCGCGACGGGCGATCCGGTCTGGATCTCGCGGCAGCGGTAGACCTCCCCCATGCCGCCTGCCCCGATCATCGCCTCGATCTCGTAAATGCCGTTGAGCCGGGTGCCGGCCGGCACACCGCGGTAGGATGACCGAAACGGATCGTTCGCGGTCATGGTCGCGGCTCCTGATCGAGCGGCGTCCTCGTGGGCTCTGAGGACCGTGGCGCGAGCAATCGCACGATCACGATCGTGACGTTGTCGAGCCCGCCGCGCTCAAGCGCGAGCGCGAGCATGTCGTCGCAGGCTGTCTGGGCAAGGCGAGTGGCCGCGTGCTGTTCGATCTCGTCGTCCCGCACGTGTCGGGTCAAGCCGTCACTGCAAATCACGAAGATGTCTTCCGGTTCGGCCGGACCGGTCACCACCTCGAGCTCGGGGTCGGCGACGACACCAACGGCCCGGGTGATGGCGTTGCTCGGCCAATCCTGGACCTCTTCGCGCGATAGCGCGCCATCGGCGATCAGTTCCTCCAACTCGCTATGATCGTGCGACACCTGTGTGATGCCGTGGCAGTTGATCAGGTACACCCGGCTGTCACCCGCCCAGATGCAGGCATAATGGCCGTCGCGCACCAGCAGGACTGCCGTTGTGGTCCCGACAATGGCACCCTGCCTTTCATGGCTGAGGGCCAGGATCTGCTGGTTGGCGCTGAACAGACGCGCCTCGCATTGCGCCAACAGGTCCGCCGCGGAGTCCGGCGCGCCGATGGAATCAAGCGACTCCACCACGATGCGGCTGGCAAGATCGCCCGCCTCGTGACCGCCCATACCGTCGGCGACGGCCCACAGGCCGACGTCGGTTCTTACCAGGTATGAATCCTCGTTCCGCGCCCGCACCCGTCCGGCGTGAGTGACGCTGCCGACATCGAACAAGGATGGGACGTGTACCATCGCGCGTCATCCCGCCCCGGATACTTCGCGGCCAACGTCGCCGGTCAGCAGCGTGGAATAGTGAAACGGATCCGGCAATCCGCGGCAACAGAGTGCGATCGGCGAGAACCCCTCGCCCCCGGCGGTCCACCAGAAACTAGCCGCGGCATAGACTTGGGAGCTCGCGTCGCAGAGCGCTTCGAACGACTCGGCAAACCCATCGACCGTCGAAACCATTCCCAGCGTCGCGTCGCTCAGCGACACGACCGGCGGTCCGTCAGTCTCCCGCGTCCGCAGACGTGGAAGCGCGAGACGATCCAGTGCATCGGAGATCTGCTCGAAGGTCGCAGCCCGGTCCAGGGTCGAGAGCAGGAACGTCTCCACTTGCCCATACCACCCGTCCTGCGGATCGATGTGCGGCGGCGGCAGCGCGGCGTCGCCATCCGGCACCGCATGCAGCGTCAACGGATAGTATCGCCCCACGCCGTCAAGCGACGGCATGATCGCTCCTGCGACGGTGGTGCCGCAGATCGCTCCGCCAAGCCAGAATCGCCAAATCGGCGCGGTCAGGAATGCTTCCTGCCAGTCGGCGCCGAGTTGATGGCGGCTCGCGGAGATGGCAGCTTGCACCCACGGCTCCCAGACTTCCAGGAAGCTGCGCGGCGTCGCGATCGCGATGAAATCACGCTTCGCGCCGATCTTGCCGAATAAGCCGCATCGCATGGTCATATTCCGGTCGGGCAACGAAACTCGCGGAGCACTGACAGGTTTAGCGGATTGCGCAACGATCCGGTCGAAATCTGATAGTTGAGCTCACGTCCGGCAACAATGAACGTTGCGCTGGCGGATTCCGCCTTGGCGACCAGCGAGCCAGCCTCCAGCATTCGGAACAATGACCAGGGGCCGATGCGCTCGAGTACGGATGGCGAGCCGGTCTCGTTGCTGACCGAAATTGCCGTCCGCGGCGATGGGCCGGGCCAGAGCACCGTAGTCGGTGAATTGCTCTGCGGCGGCGGCGGCGGAGGAGCGGGTTGCGGCGCGCCAAACATGGAGGGAGCTGCGGCTGGTCCTGGTGTGGTTGGGCTCGTGATCGTCGTGCCGCCGATCTCGGTCTTGACTGTGATGCCCGGTCCGGCCGCAGCCGGCGGCCGGATTGCAAAGGACACTGCCGGCACACCGCCGCCAGTCTGGAAGAAGGCGTCGCGGATATAGGCGGCATTCTGGAACTGCTTCAATGTGTCGGGCGAGAACGATCGGCCGACGGGGCTTTCCTTCCGCCAGACCCATTCGGATCGCGACGTATCCGCATAAGGCGCCAGGAACTGACTGAAGAACTTGTCCATCACACCGTTCGGGCTGAACAGCTTGGCGAAATCCGCGAGCGGGACTTCCTGACCGCTGCTCCGGACGAACGGGTAGCGGTTGGTTACCGTCTGCTGACAGACCGGCGTGACCTGATCGCGCAACGACTGCAGGATCTGACCAGCCGTGGAGGCGGCGATGCTGCCTTCGAACTCCGCGGCCGCCGCCCGCAGCATATCGGAAAATGGCGGCGGCATACGCGAGGCATTGTTGCGTAGCGCTGCAACCTGGGTCTGAAGCCCCGCCGTTGCTTGCGCCGTCAGTTGCGGATTCTCGACCATCAGCGTCAGATTCTGCGCGATGTCGTTCAGGTTTGCGATCGTCGAGTCGATCGGCCGGCGGGTGCTCTCCCCTTCAAGGACTGCATGGTAGGGTTTGAACTGCGACTCGATCGCCGCGCCAGGCGTACCGTCCTGGGCATTGTTGAACAGCGCTGGCGTGGTCACCGCGGGCGGCGCGGCCGGCGTGCCGGCGTTCGCCGGCTTCGGGCGTTCCTTGGTCAGCATCGTCTCATCGCGCACCGACTCCAGGATTTGCCGCAGCGGCGAGGTCGGCGCCGAAAGCGCCCTCAGCACTTCGTATTTCGGTTTGTCCGCGAGTAATTTCTTCAGGCGCAGACTGCCGAGCGCAGTCCGCCACGTCGTCACAAATTCATTGGAGTAGATGCTGAGCAGATCGCCGGCCAGATTGTCATACTGCTGGTCGATTGCCGACTGCTGGCCGGCGTCGCCCAACACCCAGCGCTCCCGCTTCATGCGTTCCGACAATCCGGGCAGTCGAGCGATGAACTTCTGATTGAAGCCGTTGTAGGTGAAGAACTCGGGCACCCGCACATTGTCCAAGGGCTGCCCGGTCGTGGTTTCGAAGACAACTGCCACGTCCGGACCGCCTCGGCGGCTGGCGATCCAGTCGCCGGCGGTCGATCCACGAGCCTCCGACTTCAGGAACTCGTAGGCACGTTGCGAGACGCTGAGGCGCGCCAATGAATTCTGGGCCTGCTTGATCAGCCGTCCGTCAAGCTCGACCAGCGGCGGCTGCTCGGTTTCGAGGTCGAACATGGCGACGAGATTTTCATCGAGCAGACGCCGCCCTTCCGCGTTGGTCGCGCCAGGATACAGGTTGTCCGCCCAGTCGCGCTGCATCCAGGAACGGATCAGCTCGCGGTCCGGGGATTGCAGGCCGCCGAGCATCAGGTAGACCTTCAGCGCCTCATAGACGAAGGCAGGCTCGTTGATGCGCGCATTGAGCTGCTCTTCCAGGCGGTACAGCAAGCGAGGCCTGAACATGCGCTCAAGCGCGGTGTGATAGGCTGCCTTCGCGGGTGATAACAGGCGCGCGTGTTGACTGAGCCCGTAGCGCGCCGAAAGTGCTACCGACTCATTCCGTGAGGCATAGCCGGCCGGGGCGTTCCGCAACCGATAGAGCAGCGGCAGCACCTTGTCGAGATCATGATCGGCGATCAGCGTTTGCTTGATGAGCGGCGCACCGGCGGTTGCATACTCGTTGTCCGCCAGCAAGCTCTGCTCGATCAGCTCGGAGTTGCGCTTGTAGCTGGTCAGCCACGCACCGATCAGCCCGATCGCCACCAAACCTATCACCGACAGCGCCGCAGTCTTGAGGATCAGGGCGCGGCGGACCGCAGCACGATCGGTCGAGACCCAGTCGGCCTCGCCGATGATGACCTTCGAAATCAAATCGGCGAGGAAATAGCTCTTGCCGGTTCCGGAGTACGATCCGGCCCCGACTTCCTCCGCGCCGAACGTACGCGCCAACGATCCGATCAATTGATCGATCGGCGTACCCTGCTGGGTACCCGACGTGAAATAGAACCCACGCAGATTGGCGTTCACGTGATACCGCGTCGGCTCAAAAATCTGGTTGAGGAAATCGTGGATTTGCGGCTTGAGCCGCGCCATCTGCGCCGGGAAGCCGAACAACTGCACCCGGTGCTGCGGCGTCGGCTCGTCCTGCAGACGATCGAGCGTTTCCTCGCTCAGACGTTCCAGCAGGCGATCGAACTCGACCGGGACCTGCCCCACCAGATTCTGGGTCTTGTCGGCGGTCTGGAAGGTGGCCCCCCAGACCTGGCGCCGGCCGGCCTCGCCGAGATAGGCGAAATATTCGGTGAAACCGGCAACGAGATCGGCTTTGGTGAACAGCGCGTAGACCGGGAAGCTCACTTTCAGCCTTTGATGCAGCTCGAGGAGCCGCATCCGGATGGCATCGGCATGAAGCGCGAGCTCCTGCTTCGGCAGCGTCAGCACGTCCTCCAGACTGATTGCAACGAGAACGCCGTTGATCGGCTGGCGCGACCGATTTTTTTTCAGGATATCCAGGAAGGACAGCCAGCTTTCCTTGTCGGCCTTGCTGTTTGAATCCTGGGTTGTGTAGCGACCGGCGGTATCGATCAGCACCGCCTCCTCGGTAAACCACCAATCACAGTAGCGAGTCCCGCCGACCCCGGCGATCGCCGCCGGCGTCGCCCCGCGCGTGAGCGGAAACTTGAGCCCCGAATTGACCAGCGCGGTGGTCTTTCCCGCACCGGGCGGGCCGATGATGACGTACCAGGGTAGATCGTAGAGATAACCGGACTTCTTGCCGCTCGCGGTCTTGAGCGTTGCGAGCGCATCCTTCATGCGCTCCTTGAGCACAGGCTCGTCGCTGACAGCCTGGTCCGCACCGCTAACGCCGTCGGCGATCTCTTTGGCGTTCCTGCGTCGCTTGAAGAAATGAAGACCGGTGACGCCTGCTGCCGCGGCACCGAGCAGCAGGATCGCGATCTGGCGGACGATGTGATTTTCCAGCGGATGCCAGTCGCCGAAAGCAACGAAGGGACCGGCAAGGTAGATGACGGCCCCAAGCGAGCTGAGCCCGACGCCATAGAGAACGATGCGTAGTATGTCCTTAGCGAGCATATTTACCGGTACCTGTCGCTTATCGCGTGAGCTTCTGGCGTCCGCCTATTCGCTACGTTCGATGAAGATTTCGACCCGACGGTTTTTGGCTCGTCCCTCGGGCGTCGAATTGCTGGCAATCGGTGAATCCGATCCCTTGCCGTCGACATCGATGCGCGAACCATCGGCCAGGCCGGGCTTCAGCGCGGCGGCAACCGCCTTGGCGCGCTCGACCGACAATTCGAAATTCGAGGGGAAACGCACGGTGCGGATCGGCGAGCTGTCGGTATGGCCAACCACCCGGATTCGGCCGGGCTCCTTGTCGAGCGTCGCCGCAACGCGGGCCGCGATCGGCTTGAAACCATCCAGGATGGTTGCCTGGCCAGAGGCAAACAATGCGAGATCGCACACCCTGATCACGATGAAGCTCGCCGTCTGATCCGCCGTCATGGCGCACGCCATCTTCTCCTGTGCAAGCGCGTTGCGAATGCGCTGCAGCTGGGTGATGCGGTCCGGCGGTGGCGGCGGAGGCGGTGGCGGTGGCGGCGCAACGACGCGGCGCTTGAGCTCGATTGGATCGCCGGGATGCAGTGCCAGCGCGACTTGCGCAGCATTCTCTGCACGGCCGGCCAGCAACGTTCGCAGAACGAAATAGGATCCGGTCAGCAGCGCGGCGACCACGGCCGCCACCAGCCAAACCGGAATGCGCAAGTGCTTCCGCCGACCGGCCAAGGCCTGTCCGCGCCAGTGCGGCGACAAATCATTGGTCGGCTTGGGCCGAACCCGGCGCAGCGTTTCATAGAGGTTGCGCTGGATCACCTGGAGGTTCGCAAGCCCGCCCGGCGACGTCCGGTGGATGCCCTGGAATCCGAGCGCAAGGCAGGCGTGCTGAAGCTCGAGCACCGGATAGTTGACGAGCGGATCGGTCTTCAAATGGTCGAGAATCTCGAAGAAGCGTACGCCACCCACGCGCTCGCCGAAGAACCGGCTGAGCATCGAGTATTGGGCCCAGACGTGTCGATCGTCGGTCGGTATGTGTTGCACAATATCGTCGGCGGTCGCGCACAGGATATACTTCGCGGTATTGGCCTGGTGCTCGGAAATGCCGGCCGAGCGAATGTCCTTCTCGAAGAACTTGATGGCGTCGGCGACCTGCTCCATCAGGCTCGCGAATGACGCCCGCATCAACGCGACGCGCAGCCGGCCAAGCAACTGCAGCAAAGGGCCGCCGGCGCGCATCACCGGATTGGCGTTTGGCGCAACCAGATCGTCGACACGCAAGGGCGGACCGGGCGGCAGGATCGGTTGCGTCGCCTGAGCCTGCGCCGGTGTCGAAATCCATTCCTCTGAGGGCTGGCTGGTCGGCGGGGCGGCGTAGCTTGCGCTCTGCGGCACGGGAGAGAATGAAGGCGGTGGCGGAGGGCCACCCGGCGTAGCCATGGGCGATGGCGAGTACGCCGGACGGCTGGCAGGTCCCCCGCCTGCCGGAGGTTGAGGAGCCGGAGCCGGCGGCATCTTCCCGCCGGGGTTCGGACGGATGATGGTCCGCTCACCCCGACCGAAAGGATTAACCGGCTTGTCCCTGTCGGTCATGGCCGCTCTTCCAGGATGGCCCAAAGGTACAACTCAAGCTCCGGCCAGTCGCCGGAAAAATGCATCCCGATCGAGGCCGCTGTGCTGAACTCGGGCCACAGCGGCGACTTGCGATCGAGATAGAAATAGACGTGGTCAGTGATGGCTCGGATGTGCGGTGGCGGCGTCGGCAGATGCACCAAGGTCAAACCCGGCAGGTTTGCGTGCACGATCTCGGTCATTTTTGTGTTGGGCCCGACCTTGAACAGGTGCGGAAATTCATTCTGAATCTCCACGAGGGGCCGCCGCGCGGCGACCTCGAGCACCAAGGTCGCATTCCGGAACAGCGCGCGATCGCGGATCGGCGATACAAAAGCGTTCTGGGCGCGTTCGATGATCTCCAGACGGATCGCCCGCCTGCCCAGCCGCGCGCTCAGGAAATCCTGGATGTCGCGCACAAGGGGCGTGAAGACGTATTCGAGGTTGTCGTGATCATATGCCGGGTAGTCCCGTGCGCGTCGTTCGGTGGTCGCGAAGGTCGCAAGCTCACCGGCAAACCTCAGCAATTCCTCGTACAACCGCTCGGGATGTACGCTGCCGGACCGCTTGAAATGAGTCAGCACCGGAATGGTCCGGTTCAGCACCTGCAGCACCAGATAATCGACGCTCTGCAAGCCGCCGCCGGACGAAGGATCGACCGCGTAGCGCGCCAACTCGTCGAGCTTGGTCTCAACCCAGCCAATGATTCGATTAAGCCAGCCATCGACAACCGGATGCGCGGCGCAGACCAGCATCGGCGGCACAAACTTGTCGTCGAACAGGATATTCTTGTCGCGCACTTCGAGGATGCGAGCGATGCCGAGACCCATGTATCCCGGCTTGCTCGTCTTGCGCAGCTCGAACGAGAGCCGCGGATAGACAATGTCGATCTCTTCCTCGATGCGCAGCGCCGAGGTTGAATCGATAAACGTTTCGGCAGTCCGAACGTAGCGACTTGCGCTGTCGGTGCGATCCTCATCCACCTCCCGCGTATTGGGCGCCGCCACCGGCATCATCAGCCAGACGATCTGGCCTGCGGCCGAATCCGGCACTTCGATGGCTTCCGGGATCGGACTGTCGGCAGGAATATCGAACGGCGTTCCGTCCGGCATGACGCCGGTCGCACTGCGCACGGCGAATTTGCTCTGCTGGGTAAGATCGTTGTCGATCTCGAGCTGGGCAAAGCCCCAGGGGTACGGCGTTGTGTAACGAACGCGCTTTTCCAGCAGATGCTCGAGATAGCGATCGTTCTGCTGCAGATGATGCGGCCGCAGGAACAGACCTTCCGACCAGAAAACTTTGCTGTACCAGGACATTCCTACATCCACTCGGCAATGATCGGCGACTGCATCGTCACCGACAGTTCACTTTGACCCCGGCTTGTCTGCGCGGTCGTAATATTCGGAGAAATGCAGCATGAAGGTATCGATCGGCGCGCTCTCGTCGCGACCGAGATGCGCGTTCCAGCGCGTCAAAAATTCATCCCAGAGCTTGCTCTTGTTCGAGCCAAACAAGGACCTTGCGCCGCGCTGAAGCTCGAGCTCGCGCGCCATCAGCGTCGGATCGATACTGGCGATCAGTCCCCGGACGGCATGCTGCATTGCCGCATAGGTCTTCAATTGATGGGATTTGAGGTCCTTGAAGCCCTGAGCGAAGGCATGCGGCGCATCGAGGTAGCTGCGCGTCGGCGGCCCGAACAGGATACGCATCGCGTCTTCCGCGGTCGGCGAGAATTTCAGCGGATTGTTCTCGATGGCCTGGATGGTGGTTTGGCTGGTGCTGCGCGTCAGCTGCTTGGCCTGGGTCCGCGCCTGCAGCAGGGCCATCAGGTTTTCCACGGTCATGCGCAGGATGACGCCAAGCTGTTCCGCGAGTTCGGCTTCGGTCTTGTCGGCAAAGAAACCGTCCGGCAGCCCGGCAGCACGTGCGACCAGGCGCGCAAACTCGGGATTGCCGATCGACGCGGCCATGGCCGGTGCCGGCTCGGCCAGTTGCGGCCGCGGCGCTCCCACATGCCCTGCCGGTGAGGGAGCCGGCGGTGGCAGGACAGCCGCTTCGTCGTCGGCCCATACCGACGGTCGGCGCGGCGTCGGCATCGCGTGCAGCACATCGACCGGCGGTTTTGGCGTGGCGACCGGACCGGCTGCCCAGCTCATGTCGTCGTGCAGCGGCGGCTCGCGGTGAGGCATCTGCGGCGAATGGCGGACCGGATCCACACCCGCCGGCGGGACGCTCGCCGCCCAGTCCAGGAATTCCGGATTGACGGGCCGCGCGGCCTCGCGCGGTTTTCGCAACTGCTGCGGGTCGATTGGCGGCGGCACGTCGCGACCGGGAGCCCACAGTTCCTGGTAATCGGCGTGCTGCTGAGCGAGCGGAGCTGGCTGCTGCGCGCCATGGCTCGGAGTGCCCTCGGCAGGCTCATCCAGGTCCAGCGAAACGCCAATGACATAGTGGCCGATGACGAGCCGATCGCCGTTACGCAGCCGATGCGCTCCCCGTATGCGCTGGTCGGCACCATTGAGAAAGGTGCCGTTGGTCGAGACGTCGTGCAACCAGTAGCCGCCGTCGCGATAATGGATCTCGCAATGCTTCCCCGAAATCATCCGCGCCGGATCGGGCAATGTCCAGTCGAGATGGCGGTCCCGGCCAATGTCGACCGAACGCCTTCCGGTGACGGTAAATGACACAGGGCCGCCGTCTGGAAGGTTCGGCTCGTTCTCGATGTTAAAGCGAAGCACCATCACATCGTCTCGTCAGCGTGGAGGGCGCGGTTCGCCGCGTGCCAATTGAATACCATCCTCCAGGCAGGCCGTCATTATCCGGTCCCTGGACTCACGGGTAAGCCGGCAGAGGCCGATCAAAAGGGCTGCGCGAACCGCTCGCGCCGTCTGATCCGGCTTGGCTTCGACCGGTGCAAACTCCGCGGGAACCACGCTTCCGCCAGACCAACCCGCCGCCAGCGCCAGCCAGGTCGCCGGCTGCTCGGGATCGTTGGCATTGCCGACCGCCAAAGCCTTGTTGCGCGATTGCTCGTCCGGCTGCCGGACCCAGGTCTCGGCAAAATTGAGCGACCTGCCTTCATTGCCGTCGAAATGGTCAAACATCTGCCGCAACGAGCGACAGCCCCAGGCGACGGCCACGCGCCTGGGGAGCAGATACGCGCAGAAGGATACAGCCTGGTGCCACTTGCCCGCATCGGCCGCCTCCTGCAGGAAATCCAACGACAACTTGTCCGGAGCGGCTTTGCCGACGTCGTAGCGCGCCAGCGGATAGGCTTCAAACAGATCGTGGACTGTGCTGAACCGAACCTGATTCATGGCTGTCAGCCGACAATGGTTGGCGTGCCGTGTGCAACCAGCGGGCCGCCGGCCGCGAGCGCCATGGCGGCCTGCGCGGTCATGGTGATGGTCGGCGCGTTGATGACGATGCCGGCCGGAGACAGGATGATCTGGCTTGGACCAACCTGCAGGGTGATATTGACGTTGGCCGTGAGGGTGATGCTCAGGCCCGCATCGACGGACTGATCCAGCGCCAGCTTGATGTGCTGACCGCCCAATTGGATATCAAGCTTGTCGTTGCCGTTCTTGAGCGTGGTCTTGCGGGTATCGCCGCCGAACGCCGCCTCGCCGATGGTCCTGGTCTCGGTGTCGCGGACCGTGACGTCGTAGTCCTTCTCGGCGTGCACGGTGATCTTCTCGGACCCCTTCTTATCCTCGAAGTTCCATTCGTTGTAACCGCCGCCTCCCTTGGTCGAGTCGGACTTCAGACCCGCAATCGTCTTCTTGGACGGCAGGTCGTAAGGCAACTTGTATTCATCGTTGTAGACGGTCCCTATCACCAATGGCCGGTCGGGATCCCCTTCCAGGAATTCCACGACCACCTCCTGCCCGACGCGCGGGATGATCTGACCGCCCCAGCGCTTGCCGGACCAGACTTGCGCCACGCGCAATCGGCACGAGCGCTTCTTCTTCCGATCCCAGAAAAAGCGAACATAGATTTCGCCCAGCGACTCGACGTCGATTTCCTCGCTCGAATTGTCGTCCTTGGTCACCACCTTGGCTGTCTGAATGCCGTTGATCCTCGGCTTCGGCGTCGTCATGGGAGATCGAAACGGCCGATCGCTTGGCAGAAATTCGTAGCTGCCAAAGTAAACGTGCTGTCCGGCGTCGCCGGGGCCGCCAGTGCGATAGGATTCGATGGAAAACGAATGAGCGGCTCGCACCACGAGATATTCGACGTTCTGCGAGTCTTTCGAGTGCTTCTCGAGCTTGGTTAGTCCGCCGGGAAACAGATTAACGGCGTCGCCGTTGCCGCGGCGGCGCCGATCCATCGCCTGCTCGGCCTGAAGCTGGATCTTCGCGTATCGCTCGCCGTCGGACTTCTCCTTGAACTTGCCCGGGTAGTCGTAGAACTCCATCTCGGACCGTGTGTAGTGCTCGGAGCCCTTGGCGTCGCTGATCATCTGCGCGTTGGGCCTCTGGTAGTTGTAATCGTTGAGCTCGATCTTCCCGGTGCGGAACCGACGCTCGGAGGCCCATTCATAAATGTGCTGCTCGCCGCGACGGTCGGAGCCGGTGAGCGGGATGTAGGGGATCTTGGCGAGACCGTTGATGGGGCTATGCGAGGACTTGGAGTCAGCCAGCACCAGCGTATGCTTGCCGCCTTCATGCTTGAAGAAGTAGTAGATCCCGTGCTGCTCCATCAACCGGCACACGAAATCCAGATCGGTCTCGCGATATTGAACGCAGTATTCGAGCTTTGGACATGAGCCCTCTTCGGTAAGCTTGGACTCATAGTCCGTGAAACCGCGCTCGTTGAAGACCTCCTTGATGATGTCGGGCGCCTTCTTGTCCTGAAAGATCCGGCAATCGGTGGTCCGCGACAGCAGCCACAACCAGGGCTTCAGCACGATCCGGTAACTGAAATAGTCGTTCTTCACCCCCAGCCACTGGGCTTCCGTGAGAATGCCGCTGAACTCGCGTTCCTTCTCGTGCAATTTGATGGTGAGAGTGCACTGCTTGCCAATGGCCCGATCAAAGTCGAGATCGGCCTCCTCGCTGAGACACTCGATGCGATATTCGAACAGTTCACTCAGACCTTCGGCGGCCTCGAACCGGGCAAAAACCAGAACGTCCTTGCCAAGGGGGGTCTTGAGCTCGCAGAGGCGGGTATCCTGGGTAAGCTGGCCCATGTGGGCGTTAAACTCCCTCGTTGACCGCACCAGCTGCGCAACCGGCGCATCGGGCGGTCAAGCACGAACAACCGAAATCCGAGCCGGCCATCGGTGCGATGGCCGACAAGTCCGCCCGGCGTCGCCCTCACCTGACGCGGCAAAGCACCCGCCCGAGGAAACCGCTGCGGCACTCATGTAGTCGGTTCCAAGCGCTTGCTGGTTCACGGGAAACCGCCATCATGCCGGGAATGAACCGAGGCCGGCGTTGATCTGACCTAACAGTCAATCGGATCATGATCCCCCGCGTGATCCGCCAGATGTCACGGACCTGGTGGAGGGACCAGGGCCCCGCAGACGGATCCTCTTTGCATGCTCGACGTCGTATCCCTGACCCAGCCCATCGACCCGGACAATCCCTGCGGGCCTGACCTCGATGCGGCCGGCGACGTCCAGTACCTGAATTTCTTCGCAGCTGCGGAATCGCTGCTGCCGATGTCGTATTTCGAGGTCGTCAATGCGAACGGAGAGCGCGGACGGTTCGACCCGAAGGCCATCGATATTGCCGGCCAGTTCGCCGCTGCGCAGCCCCTGTTGGCTCGCACCCGCGATCTGCGCCTGACCATGCTGCTCGCCAAGTTTTCCATCCTGAACCGCGATCTCGATGGCTTCCTCGACTGCCTGAAGGCAACCACCCTGCTGCTCCGCGAACAATGGGAAGCGGTTCACCCAAGGGGCGAAGACGGCGACTATGCTTTTCGGGCCGTCACCATCGAGGCGATCGACGTGTTTCCGACGGTGATCAACCCGCTCCAATTCCTCCCCCTGATCGAAAATCGAAGGCACGGCAGCCTCAACTACCGTGCCTATCAGATTGCCAAGGGCGAAATTCCCGCCGCCGATGCCGATGTCGACATGCCAGATCTCGGAACCATCGAGCGCATCGTCGGCGAGACCGATCTCGACACCCTCAAGGCGGTGAGCGCCCGCTGTTCCGCGGTCGCTGCCGAGATCGCCGGCATCAAATCGGTTTGGCACGAAAAGTTGAACTCGGGGCAGCCCATCAGTCTCGACAGGCTGGCGGGTGTCGCGAATGGCATGGCCAGCTGGCTCGCGACTCTGGTCACCGCACGCGATCCGGCTGCAACTGCCCCATCCCCGGACGCGTCTACTCAAGACGGCCCGCAGCTTCCGATTGAAATCGCCGGCGCGGTGACGTCACCCGGACAGGCATCCGCGGCGCTGGCGGCGGCTGCCGACTACTTCGCTCGGAAGGAACCGTCGAGCCCGGCGCTGTTGCTGGTGCGGCAGGCGCAGGACATGGTTGGCAAATCGTTTATCGAAGTGATGCGGATGCTGATGCCGGCCCACGTGGAGACCGCCGCCATCAATATCGGTCGCGACAAGGTCTTCGACCTGCCGATCGAACGCATGGCGGAATTCGCCACCTCGCTCCCATCCGCGGCCGAAAACGAGGCTCAAGATGCTGTTTTTGCGGCAGAAAACAGAGCGCAGGCGTTGGACTTGCTGAGCAAGGTCGCGTCTTTCTTCCGGGCCGCAGAGCCGTCCAGCCCGATCCCGTTCCTGGTCGATCGCGCACGCGAACTCGCACAGCGAGACTTCCTCAGCCTGCTGAACGAAGTGCTGCCCGAGGGCGCTCTGAAGGCGATCGATAAATCGAATTGAACCCGCCTTCCGTTCGACGGGACTAACTGAACGGAAGGAAGCTCCGCCGACGAAAGACCGAGGCACTTCCCCTGCCTGCGTCGCGCAAGTCGGCTTCCGCAGAGATTTTTTTGTGAAGAGGGCAACCCAATGGCAACCGACAGCGGTCAAAAATTCATTCGCCGAAACCGCGCACCGCGCGTGCACATCACTTACGAAGATCCCTACGACGCCGAGCGGCTGATCGAGCTGCCGTTCGTCATGGGCGTCCTATCCGATCTTTCCGGCAACAACCCCGGCGTCGAAAAGACGAAGGTCGAGGAGCGCAAGTTCCTTGAGTTCGACATGGACAATTTCGACAACCGCATGGCGGCGATCCAGCCCGGCGTGACGGCGCGCGTCGCCAATCGTCTCAGCGACGGGTCTGACGAAAAGATCTCCGTCAACCTGCGCTTCAACAAGATCTCCGACTTCACGCCGGTGGCGGTGGCCCGCCAGGTGCCGGCGACGGCCAAGCTGCTCGAAGCGCGCGAACAGCTCGCCAACCTGCTGCGCTACATGGATGGCAAGGTGGGCGCCGAGGACCAGCTGAAGAAGCTCCTCGCCGATCCTCAACTGATGGCCGCACTGCGCGAGCGCGCGACCAGCCAGTCCACCGACGCCGACACCAACAGCTAAGGAAGGAATGGGGACCATGGCAAAAGAAGCAATCCATAAAGAGACCACCACCAAGGTCGGGACCGTCGAGGCTGACGAGTTTGCCGCCCTGCTGAAGCAAAGCTTCAAGCCGCGCACCGAACGTGCGGCAACCGAAGTCGAGAACGCGGTGTCCACGCTCGTTCAAGAAGCGTTGAAGGATACGAGCGTCATCAAGTTGGATGTGCTCGACACCATCGAGGAGATGATCGCGCGGATCGATCAGAAGCTGACCGCGCAGATGAACGAGATCCTGCACACGCCCGAATTCCAGGCGATCGAGAGTGCCTGGCGCGGCCTCCACTACCTCGTCTTCAACTCCGAGACCGACGCCAACCTCAAGATCCGGGTGATGAACGTCTCCAAGAACGAGCTGTATCGGAACCTGCGGCTTTATCCCGATGCGCGCTGGGACCAGAGCCCGCTCTTCAAGCAGATCTACGAGTACGAATTCGGCCAGCTCGGCGGCGAGCCGTTCGGCTGCCTGATCGGCGACTATTATTTCAGCCACCTTCCCACCGACGTGCAGTTGCTCCGCGATCTCAGCAAGATCGCCGGCGCCGCCCACGCCCCCTTCTTCAGCGGCGCCGAGCCTACGCTGATGGGAATGGACTCGTGGACCGAACTGTCCAACCCTCGCGACATCGGCAAGGTGTTCGACACGCCGGAATACGCCGCATGGAAAGGACTGCGCGATCAGGACGACTCGCGCTATCTCGGCCTGTGCATGCCGCGCGCACTGGGCCGCCTCCCCTACGGCGCCAAGTCGGAGCCGGTGGAAGAGTTCGCCTTCGAAGAGGAGACGGACGGGCACACCGGTGACAAATACGGCTGGATCAACGCTGCCTATGCGATGGCAGTCAACATCAACCGCGCCTTCAAGGAGTTCGGCTGGTGCACGCGCATCCGCGGCGTCCAGTCCGGCGGCGAGGTCATCAACCTGCCGACGCATACGTTCCCGACCGACGACGGTGGCGTCGACCTGAAATGCCCCACCGAGATCGCCATCAGCGATCGTCGCGAGCACGAGCTTGCAAAGGCGGGACTCATCCCGCTGATCCATCGCAAGAACACCGACAAGGCCGCCTTCATCGGCGCCCAGTCGCTCTATAAGCCGAAGAAGTATTTCGGCGACAAGGGCGTGGATGCAACCGCGTCCGACAACCTGTCGTCACGTCTGCCCTACATGTTCGCAGTATCCCGCTTTGCGCATTATCTGAAGTGCATGGTTCGCGACAAGATCGGATCCATGAAGGAAAAGGATGAGCTGACGGTCTGGCTGCAGACCTGGATCAACGAATACGTTGATGCCAATCCGGCCTTGTCGTCAGAAGCTCAGAAAGCGCGCAAGCCGCTGGCCGCTGCGAAGGTTGAGGTCATAGCAAACGAGGAGAACCCGGGATATTACAACGCGCGCTTCTTTCTCCGTCCACACTTTCAATTGGAAGCGATGGACGTCGGTCTCAGTCTCGTTTCGCGCCTGCCAGGCCCGAGCTCCTGACGCCGCGTTATCGCAATCGTCTATCATCAGAGAATTTTGAAAGGGCTATGCTATGGCTGTCGACATCTTTCTGAAACTCGATCCGATCAAGGGCGAGTCGCTCGACGACAAACACAAGGAGGAAATCGACATTTTGAGCTGGTCGTTTGGCGAGAGCCAAAGCGGCACGTTCCACAGCGGATCAGGCGGCGGCGCCGGCAAGGTCGCCGTTCAAGACCTCCACTTCACGCACTTCGTGGACAAAGCGACACCCGAGCTGTTCAAGGTCTGCGCGAATGGAAAGCACATCGACAGCGCCATCCTCACGGTACGCAAGGCCGGTGAACATCCGCTCGAATATCTCAAGATCGAGATGAAGCACGTTCTGGTTTCCAGCGTCTCGACGGGCGGATCGCACGGCGAGGATCGCCTCACCGAAAACGTCAGCCTGAACTTCCAGAAGGTCAAAATGACCTACAAGACCCAGACGGAAAAAGGCGGCGCCGGCGCGTCTCCGGTGTTCGGATGGGACGTTGCGGCCAACAAGGAATGGGCCTGATTGCAAGCTTCCTGCCCGGCGCCGGTTGCCAATAGCGGCAATCGGCGCCAGCTGTACGGGGACCGTCAATGACCGTTACGCCAAGGAAGGACCGGCTCTCTCCGCCATTGATGCTGGCCTTTCGTGCGGCTCATGACGCGCGCGATGCGCGCAAACCACTCGAACTGCGGGATCAGTTCGGCGAGCGAGTCATAGCGGGACGGCGCAGCGCGGGTCGGTTCCCGATCTCGGAGACGCTGCTGAGGCGCGAGGTTTCGCAGGACGTCGAAACACTCCTCAACACCATTGCCCTCGAATCGACGCTTGACCTGACGGGTCGCGGCTGCGTCCGCACCTCGATCTTGAACTATGGTTTCCCCGATATCGCAAACCGTTCGATCGACGAAGTCACCGACGAGGAGCTCAGCGATGCCCTGCGCATGTCGCTTACGACCTACGAGCCGAGACTCGATCGCAAGTCCATCCGGGTGCGGCGCGACACCTCCGTGGGCGCCGAGCAGCTCAAGCTGCGCTTCGTCGTGCATTCCGACCTGAAATGCGAACCGCTCAACGTGCCCGTGGAATTCGTCGCAGACGTCGACCTCGACAGCGGCGATATACAGATCAATCGATTATAGAATGAACCGCGAGTTCCTCGACTTTTACAATCGTGAACTGTCGCTGCTGTACGAGCATGCGGAGGGTTTTGCCGAGGAATATCCCGGTATCGCCGAGCGCCTCGGCGGTCTGGTCCGCGACCGCTCGGATCCGATGATCTCAGGCCTGCTGGAGGGCGCTGCATTTCTCGCCGCCCGTGTTCAGCTCAAGCTCAAGCACGAGTTTCCGGAATTCACGGCGAACCTGCTTGAGCAGTTGGTTCCGAACTATCTCGCGCCAACTCCGTCCGCCATGCTGGTCAAGGTTCAGCCGACCTACGCAGATCCGGCATTGCGCGACGGCAAGAAGATTGCGCGGGGCGCCTATTTCGACGCGAGCTATCGCGAAAGGGAACGGAGCCTCGCCTGCCGGTTCCGGCTTTGCCGCGATATCGTGCTTTGGCCGTTTGGCGTCACCGGCGCCGAATATTTTGCGACCGCGGGCGCGTTGCAGGCGCTCGGGATTCCAGTTGGCGGAGAAGTCATCGCCGGGCTCAGGCTCTCCTTGACGCACCGCACCGCCGCGCGGCTCGACGAGGAGCCGGCGGACGCGGAGACTCGCAGCAAGCCGGACACCTGGTTCGCCGGCTGCCGCACCAGCGAACTGCCCATCTACCTGACTGGCGCCGAGTCGGATGCCATCGCACTTTACGAACAACTGACCTCGAACTGCGTCGGACTCTATTTTCGCTATCTCGACGATTTCGGCGATCCGGTCGTCATCCGGGCTCCGAACGACTGTATTCAGCAAGTCGGATTCAGCGAGGACGAATCCCTGTTTCCGAACGACAACCGGGTCTTTCGCGGCTCGGAGTTGTTGCGGGAATATTTCGTGTTTCCGCGCAAGTTCCTTGGCGTCAATCTGACGCAACTTCGCGCTGTGATGCCGCGGTTACGCAGCAAGTCCATCGATATCGTCTTCGCATTCGATGAGCACAACTCGCGGCTCACCGCCTCGGTCCGGGCGGATACTTTCAGTCTCTACACCGCCCCGGCGATCAACCTGTTCGAGAAGACCAGCGATCGCATCCCGATCAAGTCGAATACCTACGAATACCACGTGGTACCAGACCGAAGTCGCTATCTCGAATACGAGCCGCACCAGGTGCTGGAGGTTTATGCGCACTTTCCGGCGGAAAAGGACAAGCGCCGCGTGCGTCCGCTGTACTCCGCCGCCGTCGACAGGACAGCCGGATCGGTCGAGGGACTTTACTTTACGGTTCGTCGGCTGCCGCGGCGCCGCACCGTCGAAGAGAAGACCTACGGCGCGGCCTCCGACTACACCGGGACGGACATGTTTCTTTCGCTGCTCGAGCCCGGCGACCCGAGCGGCGGCGGATCCGCTGCCGAACTGAGCGTTCGGGCGCTGTGCTCCAACCGGCATCTCACGGAACACCTGCCGGTCGGCCAGGGCGGAGCCGACTTTCGCCTGCTGGACGACACCTCGCTCGAGCTGATGTGCATCGCCGGCCCCACCCGACCACGCGAGCCGGTGGTGGCGCAGTTGCGCAGCCGCAGCGAAATCGCCAATAGCGGCGTCGTCAGCTGGCGCCTGATCAACATGCTGAGTCTGAACTATCTCGGCCTCGTGGAACGCAGCGGCGGCAAGAACGCCGGGTCGTTGCGCGAGATGCTGTCCTTGTTCGCCGATCAGTTCGACGACGCGACCGAGCGAAAGATTCGTGGCGTGCGCAGCGTCGAGAGCAGGCCCGTGGTGCGGCGGGTGCGTGAGCGTACCGGCAGTGGCGCAGCGCGCGGCCTGGAGATCACGGTCACGCTCGACGAGAAGGCATTCGAGGGCAGCGGCGTGTTCCTGCTCGGGGCGGTGCTGGAACGCTTCTTCGCCGACTATTCGGGCTTCAACACCTTCACCCAGACCGTCATCTCGACCCCGGAGCGTGGCGAGATCATGCGTTGGCCTGCCCGCATGGGCACCCGGAGGCCGCTGTGACGCTGATCGACCAGATGAAGGCCGAGCCCTGGCGGTTCGATTTCTTTCAGACGCTCCGCCAGCTCGAGCGATGCAATCCGGATCGGCCGCGGATCGGCGACAGTGCAGCGCGTCGCGAGGAGTTTGTCGACCTCGGTCAAACCCCCTATCTGGAATTTCCCGCTTCCAATCTGAGCTCGGTCGACGATCGCGATGGCAGGCTTAAAATTCTGGTCAAATTCCTCGGCCTGCTCGGACCGCAGGGCGCGCTGCCGCTGGCCACCACCGATGAGAGCGTCGGCTGGCAGCTGATGCGGGATGACGCTTTCCCTCGTTTTCTCGACCTGCTGAACGGACGCTTCCTGCAATTGTTCTTTCGAGCCTGGGCAGACGCACGGCCGATCGCCCAGCACGATCGCCCATCCGACGACCGATTCATCGCTTATGTCGGCTCCTTCGCCGGCCTCGGCTCCGAAATTTTTGCCAATCGGGATACCGTGCCTGACATGGCGAAGCTGAGCTTCGCCGGACTGGTTTCACCCAGAGCGAAGTCCGCATCACGACTGGCGCGGCTCCTGCAAGGGCTGTTCGATGTCAGGGCCGAGATCGACGAGTTCGTTGGCACCTGGCTCCCGTTCGACCCAAGCCATTGCAGCCGGCTCGGCGGGACGCACGCCAAGCTCGGTCACGACGCGCTCCTGGGCTCGCGCGTGTTCAGCGTCGAAGACAAGATCAGGGTTCGCGTGTTCGTGAAGGATTTTGCTCAGTACGAGCAGTTCCTGCCCACCGAAGCGCCGAACCTGTCCGAGCCCCTGGCTGACGCCGTCTACTTCTATATCGGCGACGAACTCGAGTGGGAGGTGGAACTCGCCATTCCGGCGGGAGCAGTCGTCCCGATGAAGCTGGGGCAGAGCGGACGCCTTGGATGGACCAGCTGGGTTTCGCCGAACTGGGCCTCGACCGAGGAGTACCGGCGCGATGCACGCTTTCACCTTGCCGAGCGTCTGAGAGCCCGACGGAGCGCTGCGACAGGTACGCCGCCGGTTTGAACCTAAGCATCGCTCGGATTGTCCTAACATCATGGGAATTCGAGCCGATTTCCGCGACGACCCCGGCATCGTCCAGGGATTGAGCAGGAGGCGCCATCGTGACCGACATCAGCCTTGAGGCCGTGACCGGCAAACTGAACCGGGCCGGCTACGACGCCTTCATCCAGGCCCTGCGCCACGCCAAGAGCGCCAGCAACCGTAACGTGGAGCTTGCGCACTGGCTGTTTCACATCCTGCAACAGGAGCGGACCGACCTCAGCCTGTCGGTGGATCACTACAAGCTCGACCGCGCGCGGCTGTTGTCGGACCTCGCGGGCGTTATCAACGGTTTTCGCAAGAACGAAACCGACATGCCGGGCGTCGCCAATTCGGTGATCGATATTCTCGACCGTGGCTGGCACTATGCCACGCTGTTCTTCGGCGAGACTCAGATCCGCTCCGGACATCTCCTGGTCGCCGGATTGAAATCGAACGAGATCCGTCGTGCGCTCAACAACATCTCGCAGGAATTCGCCAAGATAAATGTCGACGCATTGGCTGCGGAGCACCGCGCCATCTGGGCAGGCTCCGAGGAGGAGACCATGCGTCCGATGGACGGCTCCGGATTGGCCGGTGCCGGCACCGATGGTGCGGACCGGGCGAATGCCAAGGGGACAACACCGCTCGACCGGTTCTCCCAGGATCTCACCGCCAAGGCCAGATCGGGCCAGATGGACCCGATTCTCGGTCGGGACGACGAAATCCGCCAATTGATCGACGTGCTGATGCGCCGGCGGCAAAACAATCCGATCCTCACCGGCGAAGCCGGCGTCGGCAAGACCGCCGTGGTCGAGGGATTTGCCCAGCGTATTGCCGCAGGCGAGGTCCCGCCGCCACTGCGCAACGTCAGGCTCTGCGCACTGGATATCGGCCTGATGCAGGCCGGCGCCTCGATGAAGGGCGAATTCGAGCAGCGCCTGCGCTCGGTGATCGACGAGGTACAGAACTCGCCTACCCCGATTATCCTGTTCATCGACGAGGCTCACACGCTGATCGGAGCAGGTGGCGCAGCCGGCACCGGCGACGCAGCCAATCTCCTCAAGCCTCCCCTCGCCCGCGGCACGCTGCGGACCATCGCCGCCACCACCTGGGCAGAATATCGCCAATACATCGAAAAGGATCCGGCCCTCACACGACGCTTCCAGCCGATCCAGGTCGATGAGCCGGATGTTGAGACCTGCTGCATCATGCTACGCGGTCTCCTCGGCCCGATGGAGAAGCACCACGGCGTTCGCATTTCGGACGCTGCGATCGTGACCGCGGTCAACCTGTCGCATCGCTACATTCCGTCGCGGCAGCTGCCGGACAAGGCGGTCAGCCTGCTGGACACGGCTTCGGCCCGAGTAGCCATCAGTCAAAGCGCGACGCCGGCCCTGATCGAGGACGCTCGCGTCGCCATAGCGGCCCGCGAGGCCGAGCGATCGGCGCTGGTCAGCGACGGCGATCTCGGGGACGAGAACAGCGAGCGCATCACCGCGATCGACGGCGACATAGCGGCGCTGAAGGACAAGCTGACCGGCCTGGAGGCCGACTGGGCCAAGGAACAGGAGCTCGTCAAGGACATCCGCAGCATTCGCGAAATTCTCTCCGAGAACGGCGAGGAAGATCGAGCCACCAAACGCGTCGAGTTGCGCGGCAAGTTCGAGACACTGGAGGGTATCAATCCGGAAAAGCGGATGATCTATGCCCATGTCGACCAACAGTCGGTGGCCTCTGTCGTGTCCGACTGGACCGGCATTCCGACCGGCAGAATGATGCGCGACGAAATCGAAACCGTTCTGAAGCTGCCCGAGATTCTCAATCGCCGCGTTGTCGGCCAGTCCCACGGGCTGACGATGATTGCCAAGAGAATCGAGACCAGCCGCGCCAAGTTGGACAACCCGTCCAAGCCGATTGGCGTTTTCATGCTGGCCGGACCGTCCGGCGTGGGCAAGACAGAAACCGCCCTCGCGCTTGCCGAAACCCTTTATGGCGGCGAGCAGAACATGATCGCGATCAACATGTCGGAATTCCAGGAGGCCCATACGGTCTCGACCTTGAAGGGCGCACCTCCGGGTTACGTCGGCTACGGCGAAGGCGGCCGGCTCACCGAAGCGGTTCGGCGCAAGCCCTACAGCGTTATCCTGCTCGACGAGGTGGAGAAGGCCCATCCCGACGTCCACGAGATCTTCTTTCAGGTGTTCGACAAGGGAGTCATGGAAGACGGCAACGGTCGGCGAATCGATTTCAAGAACACGCTGATCATTCTGACCACAAACGTCGGCACCGATCTCATCATGAGCCTGGCGCGCGATCCCAAGTATCGCAACGAGCCGGAAGAACTCGCC
This sequence comes from Bradyrhizobium sp. Mp19, assembly GCF_029952935.1. Classification (NCBI taxonomy): domain Bacteria; kingdom Pseudomonadati; phylum Pseudomonadota; class Alphaproteobacteria; order Hyphomicrobiales; family Nitrobacteraceae; genus Bradyrhizobium; species Bradyrhizobium sp. Mp19. The sequence continues at coordinate 270,587 of NZ_JASAUT010000006.1, forward strand.
AGGCTGCTGCGGCCGGAATTGCTGAAGGTGTTCCCCGCCGCGTTGCTTGGGCGCATCGTCTCGATCCCCTACTTTCCGCTTTCGGACGAGATGCTTGCCGGCATCGTCAGATTGCAGCTCGACCGGATCGCACAGCGCCTCCGCGATAACCACAAGGCTGCCTTCGGCTACGACGATGCAGTCGTCGAGCACATCGTATCCCGTTGCAACGATCCGGACTCCGGCGGGCGGATGATCGATAACATCATCACCAACACGCTGCTGCCCGAGCTGTCGCGCGAATTCCTGAGCAAGTCTCTCGCCAAGGAGGAGGTCAAGCAGACGCGCGTCTCGATCGTGAACGACAAGTTTGCATATTCGTGGAACTGACTGCGATGAACATCCAGACCGAACACCGCCAGCCGACCACCGGCACCACAGCATACGACGAGGTGTATTATCCCGGGCATGTCTACGGGCTCACGCACCCGAACCATCTGGCAACGATCGCTTCGGTCTATGGCATGCAGCCGGCTCCGGTCGAGCGCTGCCGGGTCCTGGAACTTGGCTGCGGCGTTGGCGGCAATTTGTTGCCGATGGCTTTTCAATATCCAGACAGCGAGTTCATCGGTATCGACCTGAGTGGCGTGACGATCGAACGCGGGCAGCGAAACATCGCCGCATTGGGCTTGAGCAACATCAGGCTTCTGCATTGCGACATCATGGATGTCGACGCTGCCTTCGGACAGTTCGACTACATCATCGCCCATGGCGTGTATTCATGGGTACCACCGATCGTGCGCGAGAAGATGATGTCCATCTTCAAGCGGAATTTGGCGCCACAGGGGCTCTGCTACGTCAGCTATAACGCGCACCCGTTCTCGCATCTTCGCGACATGGTCCGCGACATGATGCGCTACCACACCCGGCGCTTCACCGGAATGAAGGAGAAAGTGGGACAAGCTCGCGCCATCGTGAAATTTCTCAGCGAAGGATCGAAGTCCAACTCGGTGCACGGTACAGTCATGCGCGATCAGTGCACCCGCGTGCTCAACGCTCCGGACGAGTTGCTTTTTCACGACGACCTCGATCAGGGCGCGACGGCCTTCCTTTTGCACGAAGTCGTCGAAGATGCCGGCCGACATGGCCTGCAATATCTGAGCGACGCCGATTTCTCACGGCGCTATCTTGCCGGCTACACCGAAGAGGTCCGCGCCACGCTGCAGCGCTTTCCCGAAAGCGAGTTCATGGCGCGCGATCAGTACCAGGACTTCATCGACGGCAACGGGTTTCGGCGTACGTTGCTCTGCCACGAGGGCATCTCCCTTGACCGCCAGGTCGATCTCGACTTCATCACCCCGTTCTATCTGCTGAGCACCACCAGCCCACGTCGCCCCCACGCCTGCCTGACTGACGATTCCGAGATGGAATTTGAAAATCAGGACGGCAGTCGGATCACGGTGACCAATCCGCTCCTGAAGGCCGCACATCTTTGTCTCGGCCGGGCCTGGCCGCGCGCACTCTCCTTCACTGAACTGCTCGATGCCGCCCGGACGCTGCTGGAGGGCCGGCAAACCGACGACGACCAACGGATATTGACGGAAGCGCTCTATATCCTGGCCTGCAGCGGCGAGGTCTCCTTTCTGAAATCACGGCCGTTTCTCACGCAGGAAATCACGGACTGCCCGCAGGCCAGCCTGCTCGCCCGCAGACAAGCGCAGTGCGGCCCGCTGGTCACCAATCTGCTTCACCAGACCGTGCAGTTGGAGGACGACAGGACGCGCCATTTCCTGCAGTTGCTCGACGGCTCCCGGACGATCGAGCAGATCACGGCCGAAATGACGGAAACCTTCGGACCGACCGTCCGGGTCAAGCAAATGGATGATGCCGGGCAGCCCGCCGAGCCGTTGCTGCTGTCAACCCGACAAAGCGTTGACCGTTCGCTGGCGACGGTCGGCAAACTGGGCTTGCTGGTTGCCTGAGGCTTTCGACGGCGTCGACCTCGGTAAGGAAGTGGCGGCAGGGAGCCGGGCCGGCAGCCAGTTTGTGGGAGCGGACGCCCCGCGTCCCGTCAGCCGTCGTGGGTGTATTGTTGGCCGAGCAGCCATCCGGTGAGAATGCCGCCAGGTCCGCTGGCATAGACCGCACTAAGGCCGACACCGGCGCGCAGCATCCGCCATTCATGCTCGCCGACCCAGGGAATGCCGGGATCACCCTTTTGGTATTGCGCCAGCAGCGTTCGGGCAACCTCCGCGGCATTGGCGTAGATCGGGCCGTTCGCCCAGCGGGGCCGCGGTAGGCCTGTCATGCGGCAGTAGAGCGCCGTGCAGACATAGGCGGACGCCTCCTCCGCATTGCCGTCAAGGCCGGTCCGCAGCAGATCGTAAGCCGCATGCAAGGCCTCGTGGACGATATAGGCTTCGTCCATTCGCCCCGTCGCCGACACGACCTCCAGCGTATTCGCCGCGACGACCGTACCGTCCGCTCGGGTTCGCGCGACGTCGTTATATTGTGCCGCAACATTTGCCGCGAGGTCGGTCGGAACTCTGACACTGACCTGCCCCAACCGGATCGCGCGAGCGACGTGATGGAACGTTTGCGGTGCAATCGTCACGTGGCTGCCACGGATCGGAAACCGGAAGCGAATACGCGCGACCGCCGGGCCATTGAGTACGTCTAGCACCCTGCTCCGAAGTGACATCGGATCGTCCTTGCTGTTGACACTGCTCCACGAACGGTGGTCGGCGTTTCCGGTTGGGAGGTTCAGTTGAACCCGGCCCCGCCCGGACCAGACAAATCGGAGACTGGCTTTGACCCGGAGGGCGGACCCGTGACGACCACCAACCCGACCACGACCGACACTTACCGGAAGATCGCGGCGCGGCTGACCATGCTCCGGCCGCAGATCGATCTGTCGAAATATTTCGCGGGGCCGAATCCCAATGTCCGCCTTTATGACGAAAAGGCCTATATCCGACGCCAATTGGAGAAGTACGGAGTGGCGGCCGCGACGAGCACGCTCGACGGCGTCACCTTCCTGCCCAAGGACTGGGAAGACCTGATCAAGACGCTGCGCATTGCCAAGACCTCGGACGGATTTGACGCCTTCGCCGAAGGCAAAAGCCCGGAGAAACCGTCGCATTGGGCCCTCGACCTGTCGATGGCAGCCACCATCGGCAAGGGATTCCGGGAGATCTGGCGCCCAAAGCTATCCGACCGGCCGCTCTCTACGCGAGACCTTCCGGGCCGGCACGGCTTCGGGCTGGGGCGCGGTCGAGGGCAATGGAGCGACGACTATAGTGCGCAGTTCGGCAAGGACCCGCAGCCGCAAGACATCACGTCGCTGCATTTCGCGGTAGCGCCCGACCGGGTCAATGTTCATATCGACGAGACGGGCTTCGTGTTCGAGGGCGCGGACGGCGCCCTCACGGTCGGACCGAATTTCGGGCACCACGCCGTCAATGAACTGTTCTGGAAGAGCAATCCTCACCTGCCGCGCTGGGCGATCGATCACATCGACCTGATCCTGCCGAACAGCGCCAATGATTTTTCGCGATTTGGCGTTTCGGTCGACCTGTATCAACGCAAGGACTTGCGCGTCACCGTCACCGGATCCTGCGGCATTTTCGGGGGATTCGAGTGCTCGGGAACGTTAAGCGTCAGTGGGACGCACGATCTGCTTGGCTCCAAGCCGAAGGGCGCGCGCTGACGATCGCATTCCTGGGATCCAGGTAGCGGCTGCCTCATGCCCTTCGATGGATCTCACTGTGGTGAGGCCGATCAGGAGCGGCCGGCCGTTCTGGCCCATTTGCCTTGCAAGCGTGGCGAAGCGCATCGCCGACATCGTCGATGCATCCGTCCAAGTCGTGTGTTCGCGCCAGCGCCAGAGCAAGGTGGAGCTTGTATGGCGATATCGGGAGCCGCTTGAACCGGCGCTTCAGCAAACGCGCGCGCGACCATTCTGCAAGTTGCCGAAGCGTACGAAAACTATGCGGTGGTGATTGGATTTCAGTTCAGCTCTGCCAAGGACCTGAAATGGAAGCGCGAGATGGTCGCCAAGGGCTCCAAGATTCTGCATCAGTATGGATATTATTTCGGAACCGATCCGCAGGCGCTATTCGAGTACGAGTTCATCGACAAGCTTGCCTGGACGCTTCAGCCGACCACCAACGCGATAGTTGAACCCGCAATACGCCACTGAAAACGACCATATTGCTGGTGATTGGTCATGCCGCAATTGAAAGACAAAGTCGGTCGGTTTGCCGCGACGGGTCGCAGCTGCCAGAACTGGAAGCAAGACCAGGAGCTGGTCATCTCGCTGCTCAACAAGACCGCCATTTCCGACGGAGGCGCCGAGACCACGCTCAAACCGCAAATGATCGTGACGGGTCACGCCAGCGACGGCCTCTACAACTCGATCCTGTATTTCCAGCAAAAGAACTTCCCGGGCACGCCGGACGGCTATATTCGGCCCGGCGGACCAACATTCACTCGGCTCGTTGACCTCGCGACAAAGGCAGCCGCCAAGCCTCCTCCTCCCAAGGGTCAATGGGATGGGATCGCGACGCCATCCGTCGATGCCGCACTTCGCAAGGGCCTGCTCGACGATTCCAGGCTGGATTACGCGGAAGTGGTCGATATCATCAGGGCGACCGTCACGGACGGCATGGTCACCGCATTCGAGCTGGACGACCTGACCACCATTGCAAACACCTCCAGAACGCTTTCTCCGACTTCGAAAAAGCTCATCACGCTCTTCGTCGGCGACGAAAAGAAGAAGTGGCTCGGGGTTGGACCGTACGACCTCAACTCGGATCAAAAGAAGCTCGCCGCCGAGATGGTCTGCGATTTTCTCAAGAACACGAGGACCACGTTCTTTCCGAAGCTCGACCCGCACCGCGTCGGGATAGGCATTCTCAGGCGAATTGCGAAGCCGAGCCTCATAGATCAGGATCAGGCGAGCATGTGCGGCCCCTCCGCGCTGATGTTCAGCTACGCATCCGACAAGCCGGGGCAATATGCGCGGTTCGCTATCGACCTGTATCAGAAGGGGCAGGCGAACCTCGGCCGCCTGCTGATCAAGCCGGGAAAGGACGTGAAGAACTACACGCCGCCCTACTCGCTGGATCACGTTGATTGGCTGACATGCGCCTCCATTCGCGATTCCGAAAATTGGTTCCTCGATTTTGACGACACCGGCAGAATAAGCGATGCGGCGGGGATCACTTTGCCGAGCGAAATGGAGCAATGGTTCCGCAAGGCCGGATACCAGGACGTGCGCGAGGAGACCAATCTGAAATTCAGCAAAGGCCTCGACAGCGTCAACGAAGCCAACGCCCTGCTTGCCGGCGGATATCGCGTATGCCTGTTTATAAGCGCCAACATGATCGAATACGACGACCAGTCGGACGAAGGCTCCGTGTTGACGCGGCACTGGGTCGTCTTGCGTGACAGGATACAAGTGTCGAACGGAAACGTGACGACAACGATCTTCACATGGGGCAAGGGAGACTACGCGATCCCGCATCCGGGCAAGGGTGGCGCCCAAAAGCCTCTCTCAATTGGGGACTTCCTTATGAATTATTACGGGTATGTTGCCGCCAAAGCGTGAGTGGAGAACGAGCGCGCTCACCACGCGTTGATGAATCACTTGGCACTCACGATCATGGATCGTCGGAGATCCTGCTACTCCACACAAAATGATGCCGTGCCCGAAGGACACGGCAAGTTTCAGGGAGGATGAACCGCAGACTTCCGGGGCATGCCTGAGACCCCGGCCCCATCGCCGGTCAGGGCGCAATCTGAGAATCAGCGGCCGCTCGCCGCGGTGGTCACCATTTCAATGCGGCCGTGCGCACGGGATGATCCCAGAGCGCTGTGGACTCGCTGTCGAGCAGGCTCACGGTGAGCGAGCAGCCCGCCATGTCCAGCGACGTGACGTAGCTGCCGACCAGAGAACGGGCGATGCGCAGGCCCCGCTCCTCGAGCATCCGGCGCGCCGCGTTGTACATCAGATAGAGCTCGATCGTCGGCGTGCCGCCGAAGCCGTTGACGAGAAGCAGCGCCTCGGTACCGGCGCGCGCGCCAAGATCATCGGCGATCGCGGTGATCATCTCGGCGGCGATCGCGTCGGCCTGCGCGAGCTTGACGCGGCGACGGCCCGGCTCGCCGTGAATGCCGACCCCCATCTCCATCTCGTCTTCACCAAGTGCAAAGGTCGGCGTGCCCGCAGCCGGGACGGTGCAGCTGGTCAGCGCAACGCCCATCGAGCGCGTCTGTGCATTGATGCGCTCGCCGAGCGCCACGCAGGAGGTGAGATCGGCGCCTGTCTCAGCGGCGGCGCCGACGATCTTCTCGACAATCAACGTGCCGGCGACACCGCGGCGCCCGATGCTGTAGGTCGACTTCTCGACCGCGACATCGTCATCGGTCACGATGGTGGCGGTGCGGCCTTCGGCGATCTCGGCCGCCATCTCGAAATTCATGCGGTCGCCGGCGTAATTCTTGACGATGAACAGGACGCCGGCATCGCCCGCGACCGCCTGTGCGGCTTCGACGATCTGGTCCGGCGTCGGCGAAGTGAACACTTGGCCGGGACAGGCGGCATCCAGCATGCCGTAGCCGACGAAGCCCGCATGCAGCGGCTCGTGCCCGCTGCCGCCGCCCGAGACCAGCGCGACCTTCTTGCCGTTCAGCTCGCGGCGGCGAACGAATTTACGCTCGGCGCCCAGCGCGACCAGATCGGCGTGCGCGGCCGCGAAACCGTCGAGGCTTTCGCCGAGCACGTTGTCGACCGTATTGATGAACTTCTTCATGGTGTCCTCCCGCCTCGTCCGTTCGGCGTATCTCGCCTATTTTTCCCGCATGATGCCAATCAGGCGCCGTGTGAACTCCTGGAGCAGCGTGTCGAGCTCGGCGTTGCGCTTGGCGCTGCCAAGGTCCGGCAGATGCAGCGTCAGCGTCCGCTCGTGCGAGCCTTCGCTCAGCCGGCCGACGCGGCGCGGATGCGCGCGGGCATAGGCGCGAAGGAAGGCGCTCTTCGCCTGCGGCGGGAAGTGGCAGACATCGAAGATCGTGTTGAGATGCTGCACCGGAATCGGCACCGGATAGGCCGGGTTGCTGATCTGGCTGACGAAGCTGCGGTTCTTTCCCATGGCATGGGCGAGCCGCAGCCGCATGCCGGACGGGCGGCTCTCAAGCACTTCCTTGAAGATGCGCTTGTAGACCGCAACCGCGCCGGCCTCGGGCGCGTCATCGGCCGCCGTGTCAGCCAAGACCGCCTCCGCTGCTCAGCCGGTCGATGGTGTGCTTGATCTGCGCCAGCGCCGAGGCGTTCATGGACAATTCGCGCAGTCCGCAATTCAGCAATGCGGGCAGGCAGCGCGGATCACCGGCCATGTCGCCGCAAAGGCTGACACTAATGCCGGCGCGGCGGCCGTGCTCCGCGGTCCGCGCGATCAGTTCGAGCACTGCGGGATGCAGAGGGTCCATCAGGGGGGCGAGAGCTCCGTTGGAACGATCGCAGGCCAGGACATATTGCGCGAGATCGTTCGAGCCGATCGAGAAGAAGGCGGCCTTGAAGCTAGATACCGCGAGGGCCGCCGCCGGGACTTCGACCATGATTCCCAGCTCGGGAAGCATTGCGGCAATGCCGTCCGCCTGCAAGCGCTGCACGATATCGGCGAACAGCTTCCGTCCCGCTTCGAGCTCATCCGCCGAGGTGACCATCGGGAACATGACCTTGAGATTGCCACGCACCGCCGCGCGTGCCAGCGCGCGGAGCTGGACGGCAAAAATCTCAGGCCGGGCGAGGCACAGGCGAAGACCGCGCACCCCGAGGAACGGATTGGCTTCGCCGTCCATCGTGAAGCCCGGCACCGGCTTGTCACCGCCCGCATCGAACGTGCGGATGGTGACGGGCCGCTGGCCGGCCCAGCGCAACACCGCGTCATAGGCCTGGAATTGGGTCTCCTCGTCCGGCACGCTCCGGCCGGCGAGCAGGAATTCAGTCCGCATCAGGCCGATGCCGTCGGCATATTGCGCGTCGGCATGCTCGAGATCCTCGACGCGCTGGATGTTGATGAAGAGCTTGATCCGCTCGCCGCGCCAGGAGGCTGTCGGCCGCCGCAGGATCGCGCGCGCGGACGCCCTGCTCTTGAGATGGCTGTCGCGCCGCTTCTCGAAAGTGCGGACCTGTTCGGCATTGGGATCCAGCTCCAGCGTCGCGCCTTCGCCGTCGAGCAGCGCCGTGGTGCCGATGTCCGGAATGGAACCGAGCTGCACCACCATCGGGATGCCGCGCGCCCGCGCCAGCATCGCGACATGGCTGGTCGGGCTTCCGCGCAACAGAGCCAGGCCACCGCCGCCGGACCAGTCAATCTCGAGAAATCGCGATGGCGGCAGATCGTCGGCGCAGACCACGCCCCCGCTTGGGACCTTCAGCGGCTGCCCCTGGTCGCCACGCAGAATGTGGACCACGCGGTCGCGCAAATCCGCAAGATCGGAGGAACGCGCTCTCAGATAGTCGTCCGGTGCGGAATTGTAGTCGGCGATGTGCGCGTCGAGCGTCGAACGCCATGCGACGGCGGCCGGACGCCCCTCGCCGATCGACGCGAAGATGGCCTCGATCAGATCCTCATCCTCCAACAATGCGACCTGGAATTCGAGAATCTGCGCAGCTTCGCCGCCGGCGCTGGCGGCAAGATCCGCGATCTGGCCACTCGCGACGTCGATCGCATTGCGCAACGCCAGCGCCTCCTCGACCAGTGTGCCGGCCACACGCTCGCCGGCCGCGCCCGCGTCGACACGGACGAACGGGCCATGGGCAAAGCCGATCGAGGCGGTCCTGCCGCGGTAGGCCAGCCCTGCAGCGCCGCCCTGCATGCTATGGTGCTCCATCCGGGAAATCGCTTGCGATCAGATCGACCAACGCCGCGACCGCGGCCTCGGCATCGCTGCCGGAGGCCTTGATCTCGATCGTGCTGCCGTGTGCCGCGCGCATTGCCATGATCTTGGCCACGCTCTTGGCATTGATCCATTCAGGCGCGCCCGCGACCCGCACCGAGATCTGAGCCTGGAATTTCTTGGCGAGCTTGGTCAACTTGACCGCGGGGCGCGCGTGCATGCCAACCGCGTGCACCAACCGCACATTGCCGGTGAATATCTGTTCGTCCGCTTTATCAAGCATGCTCATCATCCATCATCGCTTCGCCGCCGCCTCAGTCGGCAGAGAGTTCCTCGGCCACGGCCCTGACCTGGGCCAACGAGCTGCCGCCCGCAGCTTCGGTCGCCGCCATGACGGCGCCCTCGACGATCGGCGCGTTGCAGACGACAACGAGATCACGCCGCGCCGGCTCCAACATCTCGACCGCCATTTCGCTGTTCGTCTCGGCGCCGCCGAGGTCGACAAGCACAGCAACACCTTTCGACGACCAGGCGTCGTTGATGGCGTCGATGATCAGCGGCACGCTGGTGCCGAGACCACCATCGGGATTGCCGCCGCAGAAGGCGACCTTGACCTCGCTGCCCACCATCTGCCGCACCATGTCCGCGGTTCCCTTGGCGATATCCCGGGAATGCGAGACGATCACGATCCCTACGGTGTCGGTCATTGCCGCGCCTCCAGGCCAGTGCATACAGCCTGCAGCAGAACGCAACTCGATCGTGCCCCGGGATCGACATGACCGACGCTGCGCGCGCCGAGGAACGACGCCCGGCCCTTGGTGGCTTGCATCGGCACCGTGCGCTCGACCGCTTCAGCCGCGGTGGCGCGCACCCGTGCGATCAGATCGGGTTGGCCGGCGCCCGCTTTCAGCGTCTCCAGCACCGGAACGAGCACGTCGAGCATCGTCTTCTCGCCGGCCTGCGAGCGGCCGCGCGCGCTCACCGCGTCCACTCCGCTGCCGAACACGTCGGCGAGATCATCAGGCAGATGCTTGTCTTGCGACAACGCCTCGCCCGCGGCGAGAAAGAAGCTGCCATAGAGCGGGCCGGAGGCGCCGCCAACCGTCATGACCAGGGTCTTGCCGATCGTCTTAAATGCCTCGTTGAGCGGCTGCGCCGAGATGGCATCGAGCTTGCCGAGCACGGCTTCGAAGCCGCGTTTCATGTTGGTCCCGTGGTCGCCGTCGCCGATCGCCTGGTCCAGACTCGTGAGCTCCGGCGCGCTCGCGATGACCTGCTCGGCGGCCGCCTTGAGCAGCGACTTGAATGTCTCGGGTTGCACAGACATCTATCTGAACCTCTCGCTCCTCTATTGAACCATCGCGCCGATACGTTGCCCCGCACGGTCGAAACACAGCGGCCGCACCAGTTGCAATTCAACCTCCTGGCCGGCCCGCAACGGCTGATGCGGATCCGCCAGCGTCACCAGTGTTTCGCCCTTATAGTCGAGGTGAACGTGATTCTGCTCGCCGAGGTGCTCGACGCGATGCACCCGGCCGATCATCTGCCCGCCGTTGCGCGCGGCGATCTGGAGGTGCTCGGTGCGGATGCCGACCGTCTCGGTTTCCGGCGGTATCGCCACATCGGACAGCAGCCGTGCGGGCAGGAAATTGATCTGGGGCGTCCCGAGCCGCGACGCGACATAGCTGCTGGCTGGATTTTCGTAGATCTCCCTCGGCGTGCCGAGCTGAAGCAGCCGGCCGTCCCTGATCACGCCGATCCTCGATGCCATCGTCATGGCTTCGACCTGATCGTGGGTCACATACAAGATGGTCGCGCCGAGCTCGAGCTGGATCCGCTTCAGCTCGAGGCGAAGCTCGGCGCGAAGCTTTGCATCCAGCGACGACAGCGGCTCGTCCATCAGATAGATCGAGGGATCGCGCACCAGTGCGCGGCCGATCGCGACCCGCTGCATCTCACCTCCCGACAGGCGGGTGGCGCGATTATTCAGCTTGCTGGCGATGTGCAGGAGCTCCGCGGTCTGCTCGACACGCTTGCGGATCAGCGGCTCCGGCACGCGCCGCGCCGGAGAGCGCAGCGGGAACGCGAGGTTGTCATAGACCGACAAATGCGGATACAGCGAATATTGCTGGAACACGAATGCGATGTCCCGTGCACCCGGCGGCTCATGCGTCACGTCGCGCCCCCCGATCATGACCGAACCCGCGTCGGGGCTCTCGAGCCCGGTGATCAGTCGCAGCGTCGTGGTCTTGCCGGCACCGCTCGGCCCGAGCAGGACGAGGAATTCGCCGTCGCTCACCGTCAGCGAAAGGTCGCGCACCGCCTCCACCGCGCCGAAGCGCTTGCTGATATTGCGCAAGCTGACGTCAACCATGGCGCACGCCCTCCTCGCCGGCGGTCCTGATTGCAAGGCCGCTGCCGGCATCGAACAGTGAGAGCCGAACAGAGTTGAATTCGAGGCCGACCGTCTCTCCGATTCGCACCGAGGCGCTCGACGGCAGCCGCGCCGCGAGCCGCCCATACGCCGTGTCGATGGTGACGATCTGCGTCGTGCCGAGATATTCCGCGCCGAACACCTCGCCACGAACGGATCCGGCGTCGGTGAATCGAATATGCTCCGGACGAACTCCGAGCGCCAGCGCAGCGCTGGCGCGGTCCTCGCGGATCTCGGGCACCGCGAGCCTGGCGTCGTGGAAATTGATCGCCCGGTCACCAGACCGCAGGCCGCTCTCGAAGCGCAGGAAGTTCATCGGCGGCGAGCCGATGAAGTCCGCGACGAACATGCTGGCGGGCCGGTCGTAAACCTCCTGCGGCGTACCGATCTGTTCCACGCGCCCCTTGTTCATGATCGCGATCTGGTCGGCCATCGACATCGCCTCGAGCTGGTCGTGGGTGACATAGACCGTGGTCGCCTTGATGCGATCGTGCAAATCGCGCAGCTCGCCGCACATCAGATGACGAAACTCGGCGTCGAGCGCGCCCAGCGGCTCGTCCATCAGGAAGGCCTTCGGGCGCCGCACCATGGCGCGCCCGAGCGCGACGCGCTGGCGGTCGCCGCCCGAGAGCTTTGACGTCTTGCTCGACAGCAGATGCTCGATCCGCAGCATCCGCGCGGTCTCCTGCACCCGCTCGCGAATCTCGGGCCGCGCCATGCCCTGGCACTTCAGCGGGAAGCCGATGTTCTGCCCGACATTCATGTGCGGATAGAGCGCGAACAGCTGGAACACGAACGCGATGTCGCGGGCGGCGGCGCGGTGGAACGTGACGTCCTCCCCGTCGAGCAGGATCTTGCCCTCGGTCGGCAGCTCGAGGCCGGCAATCATGCGCAAGGTGGTGGTCTTGCCGCAGCCGGAGGGGCCGAGCAACGCGAAGAACGTGCCGTCGTCGATGGTGAAGCTCGATCCTTCCACCGCGGTGAACTGATCGAACGACTTGCGAAGATTTTCGATGCGGATCTGAGCCATGGCCCTATTCCGGAAAGTGGCTGACGACGACGAAGCCGACCGTGCCGGCGAGAATCGTCACGAATGAATAGCTGTACAGATCGATCGAGAAAGGCTGCACCAGCATGAAGATGCCGCCTCCGATCAGGATCATCGCAACGGCCTCCCAGCGCCCGCGGCTGAACAAGCGATGCAATGTCCCCTTGGTCCCCTTGGCAACAACAGAACCGCTCATTTGCGCACCGCTCCGAAAGTTATGCCGCGCAGCAGATGCTTGCGGAGCAGCACGGTGAACATGACGATCGGGACGACGAACAGCGTGGTCGCGGCGGCAACCGCCGGCCAGTCCTGCCCGCCCTCGCCGATGATGAAAGGGATGAAGGGCGGCATGGTCTGCGCCTCGCCGCTGGTCAGCAGAACCGCGAAGGCGTATTCGTTCCAGGAGAAGATCAGGCAGAAGATCGCGGTCGCCGCAATTCCGGTGACGGCCTGCGGCAGCACCACCTTGCGCAGCGCCTGCAGTCGCGTGTAGCCGTCGACGAGGGCCGCCTCCTCGTACTCGCGCGGAATCTCGTCGATGAACCCCTTGAGCAGCCAGACCGCGAGCGAGACGTTCACGGCGGTATAGAGCAGGATCATTCCGAGCCTGGTGTCGGTCAGGTTGAGCTGCCGGTACATCAGATAGATCGGGATCGCGACCGCGACCGGCGGCATCATCCGCGTCGAGAGAATGAAGAACAGGAGATCGTCGGCCAGCGGAATGCGGAAGCGCGAGAAGGCGTAGGCCGCGAGCGTACCGAGGAAGACGGCGAGGAAGGTCGAACCGAACCCGATGATCAGCGAGTTGACGAAGCGCGGGACGACCTTGGACGGTCCGGCAATGACCATGTCATGCTTGCGGACGAGCTTGTCATACAAGGTTTCCGGCGGCGGCAACTTGGCGATGAAATCGGGTGTCTGGCGGGTGCGCACCGTGAACAGGTTGACATAACCTTCGAGCGTCGGCTCGAAGATCACCTTGGGCGGATAGGCGATGGCATCGCTTTGCGACTTGAAGGCGGTGGCGACGATCCAGACTAGCGGCAGGATCGTGATCAACGCATAGAGGATGACGAGAGCACCAGCGAATGCCTTGGTGCGCGGTGAGGCCTCGACGATCGAGTGTGCGCTGGATCTGGCCAGGACGGATTTGGCGACGGCAGCGGTCATCGTTGCTTCACCTTGTTGAGCGCTTTGACGTAGATGTTGGCGGCACCGAACACGGTCACGAACAGAATGATGGCGAGCGCGGAGGAATAGCCGGTCCGCCACTTCTCGAATGCCGCGCGCTTGAGTGTGATCGACACGAGCTCGGTGGTCGACCCCGGCCCTCCCGAGGTCAGCAGGTTGACCATGTCGAACATCTTGAAGTTCTCGATCGCGCGAAACAGTACCGCCAGCATCAGGAACGGCACCGTCATCGGCAGCGTGATCGACCAGAACTGCCGCCAGGCCGAGGCACGATCGACCTCAGCCGCCTCGTAGATATAGTCCGGGATCGAGCGCAGCCCGGCGAGGCAGATCAGCATCACATACGGCGCCCACATCCAGGTGTCGACGAGCACGATGGTCCATGGCGCGAGCGCGACCTGCCCTGTCATGCTGAAAGAGCTCGGCGGCACACCGGTGAACAAGCTGATCAGATAGTTGAACGGGCCGATCTGCGGCTGCAGCAGCAGCGTCCAGAAATTGCCGACAACCGCCGGCGACAGCATCATCGGCAGCAGGATGATCGTGGTCCAGAAACTGTGGCCGCGGAATTGACGGTTGATCAGAAGCGCCAGCCCAAAGCCGACCACGACCTGCAGGGCGACCGAGCAGATCACGAATTGCGCCGTGGTCTGGAGCCGGAACCAGACGTCCTCGTCGTTGAGTATGTCGCTGAAATTGTCGAGCCCGACAAACCGCAGCGGCAGATAGGACATGCTGAGGTTGAGGCTGGTGAAGGACAGCCGGATCATCCAGACCAGCGGGAAGATGTTGATCGCGAGCAGCAGCGCAATCGTCGGCGCGACGAACAGCCACGCGATGGTCCGGTCGGACAGACCATGGACGCGGCGCGCGGCGCGGGATTTGGCGGGCTCGCTCACGCCCGGGATCGTAGCATGATCGGGTTGCAGGATCGTCGTCATCTTGTCCATCGGCTGGGCTGGTTCGGCTTCCCCGAGGCTGACCTCGGGGAAGCCAGTTCAGTTGGGACGCGGAGTTCGGGCTATTGTGAGGAGGCGACTTCCTTGCCCTGTTCCTTGAACACCTTGGTCCAGTCCTTGACCAGGAGATCGAGCGCCTGCTGCGCCGTGCCCTTGTCGGCGACGACGTAGTCATGCACCCGCTTCTGCATATCAAGCAGCAGCTGGGCGTAGGACGGCTCGGCCCAGAAGTCCTTGACGATGCCCATCGACTCCAGGAATTGCGGCGCGAACGCTGCGCTCTTCGGGAAGTCCGGCGCGTCGACCACCGCCTTGAGCGCCGAGTAGCCGCCGATCTGCCACCATTTCTGCTGCACGGCGGGCTGCGCGAACCACTTGATATAGGCGAGCGCGTCGTCCTTGCGGTCGGAGGTCGCAACCACCGAGATGCCCTGTCCGCCGAGTTGGGTGAAGTGCCCGTTCGGGCCGGCCGGATTGACGAAGAAGCCGATCTTGTCGCCGCCGACATTCGGATCCTTGTAGAGGCCGGGGAAGAAGGCGAACCAGTTCATCTGCATCGCCACCTGGCCCGACTTGAAGGCATCGAGCCCTTCCTGCATGTAGGCGTTGGTCATGCCCGGCGCGGTGCAGCACTTGTAGAGCTCCTTGTAGAACTCGAGCCCCTTGGCCGCCTCGGCGGAATTGACGATGCCCTGCATCTGGTACGGCTTCTTCGGATTGTCGTAGCTGAAGCCGTAATTGTAGAGCACGTTGGTCACGCCCATCGTGATGCCTTCGGAGCCGCGCTCGGTGAAGATGTAGGCGCCATAGACCTTCTTGCCGTCGATCTCGCGGCCCTGGAAGAACTCCGCGATCTGCTTCAACTCGTCATAGGTTTTCGGCGGCCCCAGATCACGACCGTACTTGGCCTTGAAAGCCGACTGAATGTCGGGCCGCGAGAACCAGTCCTTGCGATAGGTCCAGCCCACCGCGTCGGCCATCGCCGGCAGCGCCCAGTAGTTCGGCGAGTTCTTCGGCCACTGCGAGTAGCCAACGACGGTCGCCGGGACGAAGTCGTCCATCGAGATCTTCTCCTTGGCGAAGAAGTCGTTGAGCTTGACGTACCACTTGTTCTCGGCGGCGCCGCCGATCCACTGGCTGTCGCCAATGATCAGGTCGCAGAGCTTGCCGTGGGAGTTGAGCTCGTTGAGGAAGCGATCCGCGTAGCTCGTCCAGGGGACAAACTCGTACTTCATCTCGATGCCGGATTGCTTGGTGAAATCCTTGCCGAGTTCGACCAGCGCGTTGGCCGGATCCCATGCCGCCCAGCACAGCGTGAGCTGCTTACCCTGGGCCGCAGCTTCGCCTCCGCCAAATATCCCCAGCAGCGCCGCCCCGAGAACCGTGGTGGCCGCCGAGCTTCTCAGCCAATTGAATGTTCGCATATCCGTTTCCTCTCTCGTTGAAGCATCCAACCCGCTCGGCGCGCTCTGCCGGAGCGACGCCAAGACCCTGAAACCGAGTTTGAGGAGCGACGAGTGAAGGACGAGACGGACCGTTGCCGGAGACGGCATTGGCTTGGGCTCCTCCTGCACATCGGCGCTCGATGCGCGATGTTTAGTTTTTTGTATTACTAAACGTAGTACTAAAATTTTTGAGCCGTCAAGCCGGTTCTCGCGACCCTGGCGAAAATATTCGCGGCGCTCGCACGGGCAAGCGCCGACGTTTGCAATGCAACAAAATGTTCGAGATTTGCAGCGGATGTGGCGGACCACGATTGCCGATCTGGTCCGCCCGACGCAATTCGGCCCGTCCCGATAACAGGAAAGCCGGAAGGTTAGCCACAGCCGGTATGTTTAGTACGCAACTTTACTGAACGTTCAACAAAACGATTGAGAGCGCAAGCAGCCTCCGCCGGCAATGTCTTACAGCAACGCGTGTGGATCGAGATACCTGATCAGAGTTCCGCCGGCACCATCTGCTCCGACTTCGAAAGCGCCCGTTGAGTACTGTCCCAGGAGAGCGATATGAGCTGTGTGGGCACCATCGCTTATGCTGAGCATTCCCCCGTCGCCCGCCGCATTTGCGGCATAACTGGCCGTCGTTCCTGCACCTGACAGAATATCGGCCAGGTCGAGTTGATCGTCCGCGTTTAGACCGACGATGGACCCCGTGAAATTGACGGAATGATCGAGCTTCAGGGTTCCGATGGCATCAAAGTCAAACTTTACGTCGGTTGATGCCATGTTGCGCAGTTCGAGCGTTGCGGTGCCACTAATCTGCGCCGCACCCCCGCTGACATCGTGATTGGCAATGATATTGCCGCCGTTAGCCCAGAGCAGACCGGAGTTGGTGACCGCGCTGTCGATCACCAAACCGCCGGGGCCGGTCGCCTCCAGGGTACCGGAATTGATGACCGCGTTCTCTCCGGTATCGATCTCCAACACATTGGCCCCGGTCGCGACGATCGTACTCTGGTTGATCAGCGTCATCGTGCCCGCGCCGAGCTGACCGGCGCCGGAAATCGTATTGTCGACGTTCGTCAGCGTCACATCGGAAACCGCACCGCTGACGACATTTCCGATGTTGTCGGACAACAGCATTTGACCGCCGCCTTCAAGCGATATGCCGTGCTCGATGAGCCGCAGGTCGGTCTCACTGCCGGTCGAACCCAGCGAAATTGTTCCTGTATTGTGGATGATGCCGGACAACGGCAGGATTGCGCCATCGCTGATGGTCATCGTGACAGAGTTCTCGACCACCGGTGTCTGATCGAATACGAAGTCGTCGGCCGAGAGCGAGCCGGCGTCGATGCCGTCCAATGTGATTGTTTGACCATCACCCAGCGTGATCACGGCATTTCCCGCCGCGTTATTCGCCGTATGCGCCTGGATATCGGCGAACGCCGTGAACTCGGCGTAGCCGATCAAGTCAATTTTGTCGTACATCAGATCGAAACTGTAGACGACATCGTGTCCGATCGGCTGCGCGAACACGAGCAGATCGTTTCCGCCCGAGGCGGTGAGATTATCATCGCCGGAGATGGCAAAAATCGGATTGCCCGGTGCGTAAGCTTCGACGTTGTCGAGAACGGTTGCTCTTCCGGTGCTGCCGTCGGCATTTATCCAGGTCTCCGTGACATTGAGCACCAGCGCGCCGGCATAGGACGACGGCGTTGTTACGGTCAGCGAACCGACGTCATTGGTCACCACCGTCCACGAACCGTCTGAATTGTGTGTTCCTCCGCTGATGGTCCAATCGGATGGAGCCCCTGCTATCGTGAGAGACACCTCGCCGTGGTTTCCGGTGGGATCGGTCAGACCTAGGTTGATCGGTTCTCCCGCGACGCCCGCCGGTGCCTTATGAGTCTGGGAGGACGAATTTCCCACAGCATCGGTTATCGTCACCGTTATGGAGTCGTTTTGAATGGTTGCTCCATTGTCGATACTGTTGAAGGTCCAAGTCGTGCCATTCTTGGTGATCGACTGCCACGTCAAGTCTCGATTTTGCGTGTTGTCGAAAATCCTGAAAGTGGCATTTGGATCGTCGATCCCGGTTACGACGATGCGCTTGTTCGAACCGCCCGACGTTACGTAGGACCAACTCGTGAAAGTCGGTTCCTGGCGGTCGATGGAGACGGTGTCAGATCCCGCGCCGCCGAGATTGCCGGCGACGTCGGTGTAGCTCCCCGCAGTCACCGACACCGATCCAATTGCGGCAACGCCATCGGTTGCCGTGAAGGTCGCATGGTAATGCGTGGTATCGTCCTGGGTCAGGCCGCTGATCGTGCCGTTGGTCGTCGCAATGTCGGCGACCGTGAAGCTGGCACCCGGCGCCTCGCTGAAGGTGAAGGTCACGTTCGAGCTCGGCGTGCCATCGCTCAAGGACGTGGCGACGATGTCGACCGCGACGGTCGGGTTGAGCCGATCGATGGCGACCGTGTCAGCCCCCGCACCACCGAGATTGCCGGCCGCGTCGGTGTAGCTGCCGGCCGTTACCGACACCGATCCGGTGGCAGAGACGCCGTCGGTTGCGGTGAAGGTGGCGTGATAGTGCGTGCTGTCGTCCTGGGTCAGACCGCTGATCGTGCCATTGGTCGTCGTAATGTCGGCGGCCGTGAAGCTGGCGCCTGGCGCCTCGCTGAAGGTGAAGGTCACGTTCGAGCTCGGCGTGCCGTCGCTCAGCGACGTGGCGACGATGTCGACCGCAACGGTCGGCGGTGTCGTGTCGATAATTTGCGCAGTGGCTGTCCCGGTTCCGACCACCAGATGCTCGAAGTTTCCGCCTTCGGTCCCCGTGATCGTCGCGGTCAAACTCGACGAGTTGGGGGTGCTAACGACCAGTGTGCCCGTGGTCTGGCCGTTGGCGATGGTGATGTCGCCCTGATCGGTATGCACCGTGGTGACGCCTTGCGAGGCGTTCGACAGCGTCGCCGTGAACGTGATGGTTGGATCATGGTCGGTCACGTTCGACGTGGAGAGGTTGACTGCCGCATCCGTGACGGTGTCATTGACATGGGCCGTCGCCGCCCCGGTCCCCACCACCAGGTTCTCGAAGTTGCCGCCCTCGGTGCCGGTGATGTTGGCTGTCCGTGACGATGCATCCTGATAGACGTCCTCGCCATTGCCCGAGGCGATCACCAGCGTTCCGGTGGTCTGGCCGTTGGCGATCGTGATGTCGCCCTGGTCGGTATGCACCGTGGTGATGCCCTCCGAGGCGTTCGACAGCGTCGCCGTGAACGTGTAGTTCGCGACTGCTCCTTCCAGCACCGTCGAGGCACTCAGGTTGACCGTCGCGTCCGTGATGGTGTCGTTGACCTGAGCCGTCGCTGCCCCAGTGCCGACTACCAAGTGCTCAAAATTGCCGCCCTCGGTTCCCGTGATGGTCGCGGTCAGACTCGTGGCGTCGTTGTAGACGTCCTCGCCATTGCCCGAGGCGATCACCAGCGTTCCGGTGGTCTGACCGTTCGCGATCGTAATGTCGCCCTGGTCGGTATGCACCGTGGTAACGCCTTCCGAGGCGTTCGAGAGCGTCGCGGTGAAGGTGTAGTTCGCGACCGCTCCTTCCAGCACGGTCGAGGCGGTCAGGTTGACCGTGGCATCGGTAATGGTGTCGTCGACATGCGCCGTCGCCGTCCCGGTGCCGACCACCAGGTGCTCGAAGTTGCCGCCCTCGGTCCCGGTGATGTTGGCGGTCAGCGACGATGCATCCTGATAGACGTCCTCGCCATTGCCCGAGGCAATCGTCAGCGTTCCGGTGGTCTGGCCGTTCGCGATCGTAATGTCGCCCTGGTCGGTGTGCACCGTTGTAACGCCTTCCGAGGCGTTCGACAGCGTCGCCGTGAACGTGTAGTTCGCGACCGCCCCCTCCAGCACAGTCGAGGCACTCAGGTTGACCGTCGCATCGGTGACGGTGTCGTCGACATGCGCCGTCGCCGCCCCGGTGCCGACCACGAGGTGCTCAAAATTGCCGCCCTCGGTCCCGGTGATGTTGGCGGTCAGCGACGATGCATCATGATAGACGTCCTCGCCATTGCCCGAGGCGATCACCAGCGTCCCGGTGGTCTGGCCGTTCGCGATCGTAATGTCGCCCTGGTCGGTGTGCACCGTGGTGACGCCTTCCGAGGCGTTCGACAGCGTCGCGGTGAAGGTGTAGTTCGCGACCGCGCCCTCCAGCACCGTCGATGCGGTGAGGTTCACCGTCGCATCGGTGATGGTGTCGTCGACATGCGCCGTCGCCGTCGCGGTCCCGACGACGAGGTTCTCGAAGTTGCCGCCCTCGGTCCCGGTGATATTGGCGGTCAGCGACGATGCATCCTGATAGACGTCCTCGCCATTGCCCGAGGCGATCACCAGCGTTCCGGTGGTCTGGCCGTTGGCAATCGTGATGTCGCCCTGGTCGGTATGGACCGTGGTGACGCCCTCCGATGCGTTCGACAGCGTCGCCGTGAAGGTGTAGTTCGCGACCGCTCCTTCCAGCACCGTCGAGGCGCTGAGGTTGACCGTCGCATCGGTGACGGTGTCGTCGACATGCGCCGTCGCCGTCGCAGTCCCGACCACCAGATGCTCGAAGTTGCCGCCCTCGGTGCCGGTGATGTTGGCGATCAGCTGGCTGGCGTCGTTGTAGACGTCCTCGCCATTGCCCGAAGCGATCACCAGCGTTCCGGTGGTCTGGCCGTTGGCGATGGTGATGTCGCCCTGGTCGGTGTGCACCGTGGTGACGCCTTCCGAGGCGTTCGACAGCGTTGCCGTGAACGTGTAGTTGGCGACCGCGCCCTCCAGCACCGTCGAGGCAGTCAGGTTGACCGTCGCGTCCGTAATGGTGTCGTCGACATGCGCCGTCGCAGATCCGATGCCGACGACGAGGTTCTCGAAGTTGCCGCCCTCGGTCCCGGTGATCGTCGCGGTCAGACTCGTGGCGTCATTGTAGACGTCCTCGCCATTGCCCGAGGCGATCACCAGCGTTCCGGTGGTCTGGCCGTTCGCGATCGTAATGTCGCCCTGGTCGGTATGGACCGTCGTCACCCCCTCCGAGGCGTTCGACAGCGTCGCCGTGAAGGTGTAGTTGGCCACCGCGCCCTCCAGCACCGTCGAGGCGGTCAGGTTGACCGTCGCGTCGGTGATGGTGTCATTGACCTGCGCCGTCGCAGATCCGGTGCCGACGACGAGGTTCTCGAAGTTGCCGCCCTCGGTTCCCGTGATGGTCGCGGTCAGACTCGTGGCGTCGTTGTAGACGTCCTCGCCATTGCCCGAGGCGATCACCAGCGTGCCCGTAGTCTGGCCGTTGGCGATCGTGATGTCGCCCTGGTCGGTGTGCACCGTGGTGATGCCTTCCGAGGCGTTCGACAGCGTCGCGGTGAAGGTGTAGTTCGCGACCGCACCCTCGAACACCGTCGAGGCACTGAGGTTGACCGTCGCGTTCGTGACGGTGTCGTCGACAAGGGCCGTCGCCGAACCGGTCCCGACCACCAGGTGCTCAAAATTGCCACCGTCGGTCCCGGTGATGTTGGCGGTCAGCTGGCTGGCGTCGTTGTAGACGTCCTCGCCATTGCCCGAGGCGATCACCAGCGTCCCGGTGGTCTGGCCGTTGGCAATACTGATGTCGCCCTGGTCGGTGTGGACCGTCGTCTCCCCCTGCGAGGCGTTCGACAGCGTCGCCGTGAAGGTGTAGTTGGCGACCGCCCCCTCCAGCACGGTGGAGGCGGTCAGGTTCACCGTCGCGTCGGTGATGGTGTCGTCGACATGGGCCGTCGCCGTCGCGGTGCCGACTACCAGGTGCTCGAAATTGCCGCCCGAGGTTCCGGTGATCGTTGCGGTCAGCGACGATGCATCCTTGTAGACGTCCTCGCCATTGCCCGAGGCAAGCACCAGCGTGCCGACCGTCTGCCCGTCCGCAATGGTGATGTCGCCCCGGTCGGTATGCACCGTGGTGACGCCTTCCGAGGCGTTCGACAGCGTCGCGGTGAAGGTGTAGTTGGCAACGGCGCCCTCCAGCACCGTCGAGGCAGTGAGGTTCACCGTCGCGTCGGTGACGGTGTCGTTGACATGGGCGGTCGCAGTGCCAGTGCCGACCACCAGGTGCTCGAAGTTGCCGCCTTCGGTCCCGGTGATGTTGGCGGTCAGACTCGTGGCGTCGTTGTAGACATCTTCGCCATTGCCCGAGGCGATCACCAGCGTGCCGACCGTCTGCCCATCCGCAATGGTGATGTCGCCCTGATCGGTATGCACCGTGGTGATGCCTTCCGAGGCATTCGACAGCGTCGCGGTGAAGGTGTAGTTCGCGACCGCGCCCTCCAGCACCGTCGAGGCGCTGAGGTTGACCGTCGCGTCCGTAATGGTGTCGTCGACATGCGCCGTCGCAGATCCGGTGCCGACGACGAGGTTCTCGAAGTTGCCACCGTCGGTCCCGGTGATGTTGGCGATCAGCTGGCTGGCATCGTTGTAGACGTCCTCGCCATTGCCCGAGGCGATCACCAGCGTGCCCGTAGTCTGGCCGTTCGCGATCGTGATGTCGCCCTGGTCGGTGTGCACCGTAGTGACGCCTTCCGAAGCGTTCGACAGCGTCGCGGTAAAGGTGTAGTTGGCGACCGCACCCTCCAGCACCGTCGAGGCGGTCAGGTTGACCGTCGCGTCGGTGATGGTGTCGTCGACATGCGCCGTCGCCGAGCCGGTCCCCACCACCAAATTCTCGAAGTTGCCGCCCTCGGTGCCGGTGATCGTCGCGGTCAGGGTGCTGGCGTCCTTGTAGACATCCTCGCCGTTGTTGGCGTCGAGAGCCAGCGTGCCGACCGTCTGGCCATCCGCAATCGTGATGTCGCCACGATCAGTGTGGATCGTGGTAATACCTTCCGAAGCGTTCGAGAGCGTCGCCGTGAACACGTACTGCGCCGACGCCCCCTCGTTCTGCGTCGAGGCGCTGAGATTGACCGTCGCGTCGGTGATGGTATCATTGACGTGCGCCGTCGCCGTCGCCGTCCCGACCACCAGATTCTCGAAGTTGCCGCCCTCGGTCCCGGTGATCGTCGCGGTCAGGGTGCTGGCGTCCTTGTAGACATCCTCGCCGTTGTTGGCATCGAGAGCCAGCGTGCCGACCGTCTGGCCATCCGCAATCGTGATGTCGCCACGATCGGTGTGGATCGTGGTAATACCTTCCGAAGCGTTCGAGAGCGTCGCCGTGAACACGTACTGCGCCGACGCCCCCTCGTTCT
>NZ_JASAUT010000006.1:293882-294551 GCF_029952935.1 Bradyrhizobium sp. Mp19
GTTCTGCGTCGAGGCGCTGAGATTGACCGTCGCGTCGGTGACGGTGTCGTCGACATGGGCCGTCGCTGCCCCGGTGCCGACTACCAGGTGCTCAAAATTGCCGCCCTCGGTTCCCGTGATGTTGGCGGTCAGACTCGTGGCGTCGTTGTAGACGTCCTCGGCATTGCCCGAGGCGATCACCAGCGTTCCGGTGGTCTGACCGTTCGCGATCGTGATGTCGCCCTGGTCGGTGTGCACCGTGGTGACGCCCTCCGAGGCGTTCGACAGGGTCGCCGTGAACGTGTAGTTCGCGACCGCCCCCTCCAGCACCGTCGAGGCGGTGAGGTTCACCGTCGCATCGGTGATGGTGTCGTTGACCTGGGCGGTCGCTGCCCCGGTGCCGACCACAAGGTTCTCGAAGTTGCCGCCCTCGGTCCCGGTGATGTTGGCGATCAGCTGGCTGGCATCGTTGTAGACGTCCTCGGCATTGCCCGAGGCGATCACCAGCGTTCCGGTGGTCTGGCCGTTCGCGATCGTAATGTCGCCCTGGTCAGTGTGCACCGTGGTGACGCCCTCCGAGGCGTTCGAGAGCGTCGCGGTGAAGGTGTAGTTGGCGACCGCCCCCTCCAGCACCGTCGAGGCGGTGAGGTTCACCGTCGCATCGGTGATGGTGTCGTTGACCTGGGCGGT
>NZ_JASAUT010000006.1:294651-314796 GCF_029952935.1 Bradyrhizobium sp. Mp19
CGCCGTCGCGGTCCCGACCACCAGATTCTCGAAGTTACCGCCCTCGGTCCCGCTGATGGTCGCGGTCAGGCTGCTGGCGTCGTTGTAGACGTCCTCGGCATTGCCCGAGGCGATCACCAGCGTCCCGGTGGTCTGGCCGTTGGCGATCGTAATGTCGCCCTGGTCGGTATGCACCGTGGTGACGCCCTGCGAGGCATTCGACAGCGTCGCCGTGAACACGTAGCTCGACGCCGGTCCCTCAAGCTGCGTCGACGCGCTCAGATTGACCGTGGCATCCGTAGTCGTGTCGTTGACCTGCGCCGTCGCCGTCCCGGTGCCGACCACCAAATGCTCGAAGTTGCCGCCCGACGATCCCGTGATCGTAGCCGTCAGGCTGCTGGCGTCTTTGTAGACATCCTCGCCGTTGCCTGCAGCAATGGTCAGCGTTCCCGTAGTCTGCCCGTCGGCAATCGCGATCACACCCTGATCGGTCGTGATCGTGGTCACGCCCTGCGATGCATTCGACAGCGTCGCCGTGAACACGTAACTCGACGCCGGCCCCTCAAGCTGCGTCGACGCAGTCAGATTGACCGTGGCATCCGTAGTCGTGTCGTTGACCTGTGCCGTCGCCGTGCCGGCGCCGACCACCAGGTGCTCGAAATTACCGCCCGAGGTTCCCGTGATCGTTGCGGTCAGACTCGTGGCGTCGTTGTAGACGTCCTCGCCATTGCCCGAGGCAATCGTCAGCGTGCCCGTGGTCTGGCCGTCGGCAATCGTGATCACGCCCTTGTCGGTCGTGATCGTGGTCACGCCCTGCGAGGCATTCGACAGCGTCGCCGTGAACACGTAGTTTGCTGCCGCGCCCTCCAGCACCGTCGACGCGCTCAGATTGACGGAGGCATCAGTGATGGTGTCGTTGACCTGCGCCGTCGCCGTCCCGGTGCCGACCACCAAATGCTCGAAGTTGCCACCCGACGTTCCCGTGATCGTAGCCGTCAGGCTGCTGGCGTCTTTGTAGACATCCTCGCCGTTGCCCGCGGCAATTGTCAGCGTGCCAGTGGTCTGGCCGGCCGCAATCGTGATGACGCCCTTGTCGGTCGTGATCGTGGTCGTCCCCTGGGAGGCATTCGACAGCGTCGCAGTGAACACGTAGTTGGCAGCAGCACCCTCCAGCTGCGTCGACGCGCTCAGATTGACGGTGGTATCGGTGATGGTGTCGTTGACATGGGCCGTCGCTGTCGTCGTGCCGACCACCAGGTTCTCTAAACTGCCGCCCGACGTCCCGGTGATTGTCGCGGTCAGCGACGAAGCATCCTTGTAGACGTCCTCGCCATTCCCCGCAGCGATCGTCAGCGTGCCCGTGGTCTGGCCGTCGGCAATCGTGATCACGCCCTTGTCGGTGACGATCGTGGTCACTCCCTGGGACGCATGATCCAGGGTCGCCGTGAACACATAGCTCGCCGTCGGCCCTTCAAGCTGGGTGGACGCACTCAGATCGACCCTTGTCGTGCCTTCCGCATTAAGCACGACAATCTGTTCGATGCCTGTAATCTTGAGATCGAGCGTCTTGAAGGTATAGGTCGAGCTGTCGGCCTGTCCGGTTTGCGCGCTGATGTGCTGCGGAAGCCAAACGTTCCTGACATACGCAATCTCTGCCGAGATGGCGGCGTCGTTCAACTGGGTTGGACTCAGCCAAATCTGCAGAGTGTCGACATCCGGCGTAGACCCGGCTTTGCCGAGCTGCACCGCGCCATTACCCCCGTCATAGGAGTCGTAGCCTTGGAATGCGTTGCCTGCGACCACGGTCTGATTGGAAACCGTACCAAGGACCGTCTGATCCGCTCCCGACCAAACAGTCCCGCCGCTCAATGAAAAGCCAGCACTCGTGACGGAGTAGGTCCCACCCAAGACGTACTGGTTCTCAAAACCCTTGTAGATCAGGGTATCTGTCCCCGATCCGCCAAGAACGGTGTCAAAGCCGCTGCCGCCGTTAAGGATGTCATCTCCGGAGCCACCATTGAGACGATCACTGCCTGCGCCGCCGGACAGCACGTCATCGCCGGAGCCGCCGACTAAATTGTCGCTGCCGGAAGAGCCTGTGAGGATGGTGGTGCCACTGGCGCTTGCCATTGATGATGCTCCAAAATGTCGTGGTACAAAATTCGCGCGTGAGTATGAATTCAGGTATTTTATGAACCAGATGCCGTAATGGTTTCGAACTTTGCAGGCGTCGATTGACAGGGTGGCAATGAGCTGGCGCCGTCGCAGGGCACATCAAACAAAGCGTGCCGCGCAATCACCGGCAGCGCTTCCGCCCTCGGCGCAATATTTTTCCGAGACGGGCCCGAAACTGGCCGGCCGATCAGACGCGATCGGCAGCCCTCCGGCTCGCCGCTAAAGAAACAAGAATTCAGGAATCCCGGAGGGCGCGATTCAAACTCGGCCGTCCGAATGAAGCTGACGCGACCCAATACACACTCCTCAAACTCTGCGGACACAGAGCAGGTGTGATTGCAGTCGAAAATCAATTCACCGTGCTATGAACGCTCGTTCAAGGAAGTGAGGCGAGCATTTGACCGACAAGAAATTGCACCTTCCGCGATGTGCCGGTCTGCCTTGCTGTGAAAGACTCCGAACGCACTAACCTGTCCACTTCCGGTGCGGCCTTGCATTCCGCACGCGTTGAAAAATTCTCTTGTTCTTAAAGTCATTGGCTTTGTCGAAGTCTCTGCCTGCACTACCCCTAGGTCCGGCAGAAGCTCCCGAGCTAAAAATTGGTTCAAACATGCCGAAAATTTGCGCATCCGTCTAGAGCCGGGGAGGATGCGCGTTCTTAACCATTAATGGCACAGCGCCAATGGGTTACCTGGTCGCGAGAATAGTTCCGTATCCCGGGAAACTACGGTCGTCCTTTCTGACGGGATTACATGCTGAATTGACCTGACATTCGGAAACAACGCTTGTTCGCCGGGCTTGAGGCGATCCAGTTCATTCGAATGGCGTCTTGCAAGGGCGACCGCGGGAGTTGTTTGACGACCAGCGCAACGCCAACTTGAACGGGAATATGATGGCGCACGACGCGATGATGAATTTGCAGATGCAGCGCTGACCGGGGGAGAGCAAGACATCGCTGAAAGTTTGCGCGCGGGGGTGCGGTTCAGATCCGCAGCAGACATCAAGCGCTTCGCGGCAGAGTTCGACCCGCAGCCGATGCATCCGGATGAAGCTACGGCCGCCCGGACACTTTTAGGGGGCTTTGCAGCATCAGGGGGAATCATTGGAGCGGGTGAAGGGAATCGAACCCTCGTATTCAGCTTGGAAGGCTGCTGCTCTACCATTGAGCTACACCCGCATCGCGTTCACCTAACACGGTCGGGCGGCGGCCTCAACTGCCCCGGCGTGCGTTCTGATTCTCCGTAAAAGAAACCATTTCGGCGCAATCCCGCCGGTTTCCCGGCCCGGACGGGGCGGAGGCGGCCTTAACAGCGGCGGATTCGGCACCTATATTCGAAGTCCCATCAACAAAGAAAGGAGGTGATCTAGTGTCTTGTCTCAAGCGCTGTCACCTCGCTGGGATCGCCCGCTAGGACCTGAGTAATCAGCCTGGCATCGGGGCGCTCTCAGCCCTGGACCAGCGAGACATCAAAATCGGGGGCGCGGCGGAAGCTCATCCGCCGCGCCTTTTTGCTGTTTTGGCCTGCGCGATTCGCCGCCGCCATGCCGGCCGCCGGGATACCTTGTCGCAGCACAGAAGCCGTCCGATCCGCTACAGATGAAATGTCGGCTCGGATCGCCGCGAGACGTCCTTGGGCCTGTCGCATCAGAAATAAGGAGCACATCAGATGCTTTATGCCATCCTGGCCTATCACGTCGAAGCCGAGGTCAAGTCGTGGAACGCCGAGGAGGACGCCGCCGTGATGACGGGTCTGCGCGAGGTCCATCAACGGCTGAAGGGCAAGCTCGGCCCGGCTGCGCGGCTCGGCGATACCCGCAACGCCAGCACGCTGCGTGGGCCCGGCCACGGCATGGTGATCGACGGGCCGTTCTCCGAGACAAAGGAGCAATTGCTCGGCTTCTACGTGATCGATTGCGCCGATGAGGCGGAGGCGATCGCCGCGGCGCGCGACCTGCGCAGTGTCAACCCGTCGGCGGTCTACGAGATCCGCGCGCTGAAGCTCTACATCCCGGGCGCGCCGTTTCCGGAGACCGCGGGGCCGCGCGACGCGTAGCGCATGATCCCCGCGCAAACGTCTTTTGTCGCGCGGGAAAGCCGCTTCGCACTTTTCCGGATCATGCCTTAGCGGCTGGAGCGTTTCGGCAGCTTCGGAAGCTTGCTCGGGTCGAACTTCGGCAGCGGCAGATCCGGCGGCGGCTCGGGCGCCACCTCCTGGCTCGGAATCAGCGTCACCTCGAAGGCAAGATCGGGCACGGCGTCCGCCCTGCCCGTACAGGTCGCGATCGCGCCGGTCCAGATGCCCTCGAGCCGCACCACGAGATCGTCGGTGCCGAACACGGTCGTGCCGTCCCTGGAGTGCCGCTGCGTGGTGAGCACGGCGGAGAAGCGCTCGCCGTCGACCTCATAGGTGCCGCTGTAGAGCATGACCGCGTCGCTGCCCCACAGCCTGCCATCGGCGACGTGCACGATGCCGGTGCCGTCCGCAAGCGACGTTCGAAACCACGCCGCGTAGGTGCCGTTCTTGAGCATGGAGCCGGTCTCCATCTGCTCCCGTTTCACAGCGCACGATCTGGGCATCGTTGCGTTAACAGGCGATGAAGGAACTCGCGCCTGCGCTCATTGGCCGTCGATCTGCCGTCCCATGATGGCGATCGCCTTCTGGTAGACGCCTGCCGCGTTCCACGCCTCGATCGCAGCGAAGTTGGGTTCCCCGGGCTGATAGCCGGCGCCGGCGCGCCAACCATGGGCGCGCAGGAAGTTCGCCGTCGAGCTCAGCGCGTTGGCCGCGACGTCGAGATTGCCGGAGCCGTAGGCGAGGACGTTCTTCGGCATGAACTGGGTCTGGCCGATCTCGCCATGCATCGAGCCGCGCGTGCTCCCGGACAAAGTGCCGCGGTCGACGAGCTTCAGCGCCGCATAGAGCTGGTCGGTGAAGAACTCCGGACGGCGGCAGTCATAGGCGAGCGTTGCGATCGAGGACAGCATGTTCTGATTGCCGCGCTGGCTGCCAAAACCGCTCTCCATGCCCCAGATCGCGATCAACGGTCCCGGCGGCACGCCATAGCGCTGCTGGATCGAGGCGAACAGCGCCGCCTGCGACTGCTTCAGCGATCGGCCGCGCGCCACGATGGTCGCCGATCCGCGCTTGGCCATGAATTGCTCGAGCGACAGGCCGAAGCTGCGCTGGCCGCGATCCGCGGCAATCGTCGCACTGGCATAATGGGTCTGCATCAGCGCGGCGATCGCGGTGGCGCCGATGCCCTTGGCGCTCGCCTCGCCCGAGAACTGCTGCTTCCAGGCTTCGAACCCGCCGGGCCCGTTGCCGCACTGCGCCGCATTCGCCTCAGCCCCCAGCGTTGCAACCATCACGACGATGGCGAGCGCCGACGTCGCAACCTGCCAGCCCCTGATCATCCGAAACTCCTTCGCAAATGTGCCGCCGCCCCTCGCGGGCGCGGCGCTGACGATGGCCGGATTGACATGACCCGGCGATGAACGATCCGCCTCAGATTCGGCCGCGGATCGTCACGATATGTCGCCGGCAGCGGATTGGCCATCCCGGCCGCCTCAGGCAGGCCGGGACATTTGGCCCCTGCGCCCGGAAGGCGTCATGCGCAGGACATGACGACGAACACGGCGTGCGCGACGATGCAGAGCGCGCGTGAGATCAGCGAAATCCGGTGGTGAACAGCGTTTGATGTAGTAGGCTCTTCGCGGGGACGGCGGCCCCCGCTGTCCTCCAACTTGGGAGGCGATGGCTATGATGAAGACCCTGTCACTTCTAGCGGTCCTGCCCGTGATCGGCGTCCTGTCGATGTCGACGGGCCACGCCGCATCCACATGCTCCTCGAGCAATTT
The DNA here is from genome assembly GCF_029952935.1 of Bradyrhizobium sp. Mp19. Lineage (NCBI taxonomy): Bacteria > Pseudomonadati > Pseudomonadota > Alphaproteobacteria > Hyphomicrobiales > Nitrobacteraceae > Bradyrhizobium > Bradyrhizobium sp. Mp19. The sequence continues at coordinate 300,665 of NZ_JASAUT010000006.1, forward strand.
CGGCATCTCTGCGGTACCGTGCGGAAAGCGCTATGCGGTCAGCTACGAAGCCTGCCGGAAATACGTGATCGAGCATGGCGCATCGCCGGCCGAATCCTGGTGGTACTGCAGCAGTCAAGGCTACACCAAGTAGCCGGCATTTCCTGAGAAGGGCCTTTCGCCGCCGCGGACAGCGCGTTGAGTTGCCGCGACGCCGAACGCGTATGCCTGCCGATCAGCGTGTTAGGGCACGTCGCCTCTTCTCACCGGGCCGACGGTCTGCGGCCGGTTGAGGAAGAACTCGCGATTGCCGAGCGCGGCCTCGGCATACTGGTCGATCGCCACGATGATCGCCTGCACGTGGTGAAAGCACCAGCCTTCCCGCGTCGCCATGTGCCGGACCTCGGCCAGCGCCTTGATCCAGGGCGCGTGATCATCGCTGTCGTGGAAATACCGAAGCGGCTCTCTCATCTTTCCTCCGGCACATCACGTCTTGCAGCTCGGCGCGCAGCCGCCGCATCCCGAGCGCGCCGTCATGCACGCGCTTCGCCGGCGGCCAGCTCTCGCTTCGCCGGGCGAATGAAGGCTGGCGTCGCGGCACGACGGCGCGGTGCAACGCTCGCATGCACGATGATCGGATCGCGGTCGCCCAGCACCTCCCGCTCCTCGACCAGGCGGCTCATGACCAGCCGCATCTTCAAGAGGTCCCCGGCGACGAAGGCGCAGTCCTCATCGCGGTTGATCTGCTGGCGCATGATGGCTTCGGCCTCGAGCATGCTGACGCGCAGCGCCCTGATCTGCCTGCGAATTTCGCTGATGCGGTTGTCCATGGCGTCCTCCAATTCCCGGTGGAGGCAATTAGAACAAAACAAGAACATCGAGTCAAGCGGTGAAGTCGTCCGTCATGGGTATCGTTATCACGACGTAACCGGGTGAGTTCCGGTCACCGGCCGTAACAGCTTTCACGAATTCAACGTGAGGTACCGGATATCAAGCGAGATCAAGGAAGCCATGGGCGACCGCATACAGCGAGGATCGCAGCCGTCAGAGACAAACAGCCGACACACGACTGTGGAACAATGTGGCATCGAACTTGTCTACACAAATAGACAAGTTAAAATGGGTCGATTCTATTTCGATCATTGCGCAGCAAATGCCCAAGTACTCCAATGCCCAAGTCCTCCAAGCTGGTAGCCGCGAAGCGCGGCAAGGTTCTTCTGGTTAGACGCCGATCTGACGGGCTGTGGATGTTCCCCGGCGGGCGCAGGCGCGCGCGCGAGACGGGGAAGGATTGCATCAAGCGCGAAATCAAGGAGGAGCTGCCGAAGCTCAAGCTCGGCAGGCTCAGCCTGTGGAAGGAAGTGACGGCCAGGAACAAGCGTTCCGGCCGCAGGATGAGCGACGCGATCTTCATCGCCAAGAACGCCAAGGGCCGACTGGCGATCGGCGACAAGAAGGAGATCGACCGCGCCGCGTGGCAGAAGCCGCGGGGCCTTCGCCTGACGCCGACCTCCCGCTACATCCGCGACCGGCTGTTTCCGAGAAAGCAGCGGCGCCGGAGATAGACGCACGATCGTCCGCGCCCGCATCGCAGTGCACGCAGGGCTTTTTTTCGGCTCTCGCGCAGGCCACCAGTTCCACCGCAGGAACACCGTACTGATCCGGATTTCTGGAAAGATAGGACGGACGTAATACCAACCCTGCCGGCGTTACCGTTCTTTGCAGAGCATTTTTTCACGACTGAGTTTTTACAGACCTATTATGACCGGCAGAAAAGGGCCGCCGATGCGACGGCCCTTTTCGATTCAGTGCCCGTATCAAGCGGGCGGCTTCAATCCCGGTGAATTTGTCCACCCCAACTCAGTATCAGGCAGAATGAGGCCGCCAACCGGCGGCCTCCTTGTTGAGCGGCCCCAGCAACCTATGGGGGCCTGGGAGGGCAGGCGCTGGGGCCATCTACCGGCCCGGGTAGCGCGGTCGGGCCAGGTGAGCATCCATCAAATGAACAGAGCAACGGCAACCATTGCGATTGGGCAAAGTCCCAATACGACGATGCCCGCTCGAACAATCACTTCGGACATGACACGCGCCCTTCAATGGGACGGCCAAAATACGCCGCGGCGAAAGCCGCGCAAAGTGCAGTTTGTGCCAGTTTTCCGCGTCCCTCGATCATACGTCACCGCGGGAAAGGACGCGCCAAAGCGGAGTCGTTCAGACACCAAAACTGACGCGCGAACCTCCTGAAGATCACCTAAGAGCTGGCCCACAGCCGGTATCGCGCATTTCGGCCTTGGAGTTTGGCGACTGCGCCCGCACACCGTGCTGATTTCTTGAGCTTCGTACACCACCGACACGTGCTAGGAATGACGCGATCCGCTTCGTATCGGACCACGACATGAGCTAAGAATTCGTCAGGATGACCTTCCCCTCCAACCGCCAGAGGCGGCTGTTCAGACTGGTCTCCGCGCGCTGGCAGCGCCGGGCCCTGTTCTTGCTGGGCGGCATTGCGGTCGGTGCGGCGGCCGTCGCGCTCGCACAACTCGCGGATCTGGCGCAGATCGCGTTTGGCGCAGTGGTATCCCGTTTCCATTATGCCTCGCTGGTGCTGACGCCGGCCGGGTTCGCGCTGTCGGTGTTTCTGACCAACCGCTTCTTTCAGAACGCGCAAGGCAGCGGGATCCCGCAGGCGATCGCTGCACGCCATCTGACCGACCAGACCGCGCGCGAAAGCCTGGTTTCGCTGCGCGTTGCGGCCGGCAAGATTCTGCTGACCCTGTTCGGCCTGTTGTGTGGCGCGTCGGTCGGGCGCGAGGGGCCGACGGTGCAGATCGGCGCCTCGATCATGTTTGCGCTCGGCCGCTTCTCGCCGCGGCGCCAACCCGGCCTGATCCTTGCCGGCGCGGCCGCAGGTGTCGCGGCCGCCTTCAACACCCCGCTGGCCGGGATCGTGTTCGGCATCGAGGAAATGAGCCGTGCCTTCGAAACGAGAACCAGCAGCCTGATCATCGGCGCGGTGATCGCTGCCGGCCTGACCTCGCTCGCGCTGATGGGCAACTATACGTATTTCGGCACCAGCGCGACCGCCCTGCGCAACGGCACCGACTGGCTCGCGGTCCCGCTCTGCGGCGTTGCCGGAGGTCTTGCGGGCGGCCTGTTCAGTCGCATCCTGATCACAATGGCACGCGGATTTGCCAATCCGGTCGGAAGCGCGGTCAAGCGTTATCCAGTCGGTTTTGCCGCAGTCTGCGGATTAGCGGCTGCGATTTGCGGGATTGCGTCCGACGGCGCGATCTATGGCACGGGATATCAGCAGGTCAAATCCGCGCTCGAAGCCGGAGCACTATTGCCGGCGAGCTTCAGCGTCTGGAAATTCCTGGCGACCACGTTCGCCTCGATCAGCGGCATGCCGGGCGGCATCTTCGCGCCCTCGCTCGCGGTCGGTGCCGGGCTCGGCTCAAACATCGCGCCGCTGTTTCACGGCGCGCCGCTGCCGGCCATCATGCTGCTCGGCATGGTCTCCTATTTCGCCGGCGTGGTTCAGGCACCGATCACCGCCTTCGTGATCGTCACCGAGATGACCGACAATCACGCGATGGTCGTGCCCTTGATGGCCGCGGCGCTGATTGCGCATGCGAGCTCGCGCCTGATCTGCAAGGAAGGCGTCTATCACGCCCTCGCCAAAGGCTTCGTCGAGCAGGCCGCGCCGGCGCAGAAGATCACCTCGATCTGAATTCCCGGCACCAAGGGAAAACGGCCCCAGCGTCTCGCGTTGCCGGGGCCGTCCCTATTCCCATGCTCACGCCGAACCGCCGGCTCGGATAATCAGGCGGGCCCTCTGGGCCTTCAAAAAATTTCCTTAATGAAAAAGCCTGCCCAGTGCCGCAATGATGCGCGCGATCCGGCGTTCCGGAAAATAACGCGTGTGAATCCGGCTTAAACAAACTTCGCCTGAAACAAACGGAATGTTTCAGTGACTCTTCATGCGTGAACGGAGTTCCGGGTTCCTCGGGGAGCGGACTGATCGCGGCGACGTTGGTCTATGGGCAGTCCCCGGGAAAAGGGGGAAGCGCTATGGCCGAGAACGTCATGAGCAACGCCGCCTATTGGCGGGATCGAGCCGCCAAGACACGTGCCAAGGCGGATTCGTTCAGATACCAGGACTCACGCGCGAACCTTCTGAAGATCGCCGAAGAGTACGATCGTCTGGCAAACTATGCCGAGCAGCAATTGTTGCGCGCACCGACGCTGAAACTGTCCGGCCAATCTCCATAACGGCAGGAGCCCTTTGGGCATTGGGCCGTCTCAGCCGGTGCGTGCGCTCACGTCACGCTGCTTTCGGCCATCGAGCCTCAGCCGCGATACGCAAACAGCTCGATCGGCTCGCTGAAACCGCGCACCGAATGCTCGCCGACATGCTCGAGCGCGAAATCGTGCTCGACCAGATCGGCGAAGGCGCGCGACAGCAGCACGTTTCGTCCCAATTGCTTGGTCAGAGCCTCGAGCCGCGAGGCCATGTTCACCGCGGGGCCGATCACCGTGAAGTCGAGCCGGCTGCGCGATCCGATATTGCCGTACATGACGTCGCCGACATGGACGCCGATGCCGTAATTCATCGGCGCCCGGCCCATCATGCTGTTCTTTTCGCTCAGCGCCGCCATCGCCTGCCGCGCCTCGGACACCGCGTGCAGCAGGTTGGCGCAGGCCCTGGGATCGCTGAGCGGGAAAATCGCAAGCAGGCCGTCGCCGATGAATTTCAGGATCTCACCGCCGTGCCGCGCAATCGGCTCCGACATCGCGTCGAAATAGTCGTTGAGGAGATCGATGACGTCGTCGCGCGGCCAGGAGTCGGAGATCCGGGTGAAATCCCTGAGATCGCAGATCATGATCGCGGCGCGGACCGTGGTCCCGCTGCCCCGCCTTGTCGCCCCCGCCAGGATCATCTCGCCGGCATGGGTGCCGACATAGGTCTCGAGCAGCGTCCGCGCCAGGCGGTTCTTCATCCGGATTTCGCTGACCAGCGCCAGCACCGGCAGCACCTTGCGCAGTTCGGCGATGTCAGCGTCATCGAAGCCGCCGGACCGGTCGGTCGCGAACGTCACGACATGCCGCTTGCCGAGCGTATGCAGCAGCGGCCACGCCACATAGTCGGTCAGGCCTTGCGCGCGCATCTCGTCATAGAGCGCGTGCGTGCGGCCAGGCGCACGTTCGAGCCGTTCGCGCACTTCGCCGGCGCCCTGGTGGATTTCGTAGACCGGGCTGCCGATATATTCCGAGCGCTCCCTGACCTCGTAGTCGACCCGCGTGATCTCGGCCTCGCGCTTGCCGTCGCCCCAGATGATCCGGGCGCCGAGCCATTGCGGATGCTGGATCAGGAGATTCATCGTCGCCCGCTTGAGCGGAATACCCGTTTGCTGGAGCCGGACGCACAGCTCGGCGAAGATATTGTCGATGAAGCGCTCGTCGCGGGTCTCGTTGGTCAGCCAGGCCACCACGTCGCCGCCCGGTTGCGGCGTGACGGACTCGATGTTGGGGGCGTTCATGGCTTGCTCCGGAGCGGCGGGTGGGATCGGCTCGCGATATGTCGTGCTTCCGCCCGGCAACGTCAACGCCGCCAGCGATAACGTGATCGGACGCGCGGTGCGGCCAGGGCGTGCCATGCCGGCCTGCCCGCGCCCCTCCATGCCACGGCACATCCGCTGACGCACGATATCGCGCCCGGCACAACTCAACTGGTTAGCGATCGATTAATCGGATCGCGCGGACGTTGCATCGCGGGCACACCGCGCCTTGTTTCGCTGGGGAACAACAAGCTTCATTTGTCAGCTCACAGTGAGTCACATAGCGTGATGCTCATCCGCTGCCGGCGAAGGTTTGCCGGAATGCAACCTGCCGGGCAGCGGCAAGAACAAGGGGCTGAGCACCATGCGCGAATGCATCGGGGCTGCGACAATTGCACGACACGTTGGTGACAATCCACTCAATCCACGCCTAACCGCATCGCAATCCCGCACGCGTGCGCACTTCCACCGCCTGCTGCTGATGAGCGCCTCGGTGGCCGCGCTCTCGGCGCTGATGCCCGGCTCGGCCGCGGCGCAGACCTGGACCGGCGCCACCAGCAACGACTGGACGGTGGGCTCGAACTGGAGCGGTGGTGCGGCGCCGGTTGCGGGCGGCGCGGTGAACATCGTGCCCGGTTCAAACGTCGTCCTCGGCGTGAGCCCTGGGGCGACCGGTACGGCCTTCACGGTCAATGTTCGCGACCTGGCGGGAGGAACGACCAACCTCACGATTCAAAACGGCGCCACGCTGACAGGCAGCAGCGTTTTTATCGGCGATGTCGTAGGTGGTACCGCCACCGTCACCGTGACAGGGGCCGGCTCCCGGTGGAACGGCAGCACGATCTCCCTGTTCGCTGGCGCCACAAGCGTGCTCAACATCTTGGACGGCGCGACCGTCTCCGTCACAAGCAGGGTCGTTGTCGGCAGCCCGGCCGGCACCGGCACGGCCACCCTCAACATCAGCAACGCCACGGTGGAGAATCACGGGTTCGGCATTACCGTTGGCAACCCGGGCGGCCGGGTCAATTTTGACAACGCCACGTTCCGTGCGGCCATCAATACCCCCACCGTCTCCAGCGGAACGGCCGCCCAGAACAACATCGCCGCGGGCGGACTGACCATCGACAGCAATGGGTTCACCGTCCTCCAGGCGAATGGCTTCAGCGGCATCGGCGGATTGACCAAGACCGGCGCCGGGATCTTCAGGTTCGGCGGCGTCGGCAACAGCTACACCGGCGAGACGGTGATCCAGCAAGGCACATTCGCGTTGACTTCCGCCGCCGCCTCTGCCGACGCCCTCGTCAGTTCGAGCCGAGTCGTCGCCAACGCAACGTTCGATGTCTCGGGAATATCAGCCGTGCCGGGTATAGCCGGCATTCAAAGCCTCGCAGGCACCGGCACCGTCACGCTCGGCGCCATGACGCTGGGCATCATCAATGCGAGCGACAATTTCGCAGGCACGATCAACGGCAGCGGTGGGCTGAGCCTCACGGCCGGCACGCAGTTGCTGTCCGGCGTCAACAGCTATAGCGGCGTGACTTTTATCGCCGGCGGCACCTTGGCCCTGGCAGATGCGGGCTCGATCGCGGCCTCCAGCCAGGTGATCGCGAACGGCACGTTCAGCATCGCCGGCCTCTCCGGCGCCGGCACCAGCATCCAGCGGCTGTCGGGCACCGGCGGCGTCGATCTCGGCGCCAAGACGCTGACCATCGCGGCCGCGAACGACACCTTCGCAGGCGTGATCGGCGGCAGCGGCGGACTGACGCTCGCGGGCGGCACGCAGGTACTGTCCAACGCCAACACCTATAGCGGCGTGACGACGATTTCCGCCGGCACGCTGGCGCTGACGGGCGCAGGATCGATCAGCAATTCCCGCGTGGTGACGAATGCCGCGTTCGACATCTCCGGCCTCGCCGGCACCACGACCAGCATTCAAAGCCTCGCCGGCAGTGGCAGCGTCGCGCTCGGCGCCAAGACGCTGACGCTGACCAATGCCAATGACACCTTCTCGGGTGCGATCGGCGGCACCGGCGGGCTGACGCTTGCCGGCGGCACCGAGACACTGTCCGGCACCAACAGCTACAGCGGCGCCACAACGGTGAACGGCGGCACGCTGCGCGCCGGCGCGATCAATGCCTTCAGCGCGGCATCGGCCGTCACCGCCGGCGCCGGCAGCACGATCGACCTCAACGGCCTCAACCAGACCGTCGGCGGCTTCAGCAATGCCGGCACGCTGCAATTCGGCACCACGCCCGGCACGACGCTGACGGTCGCCGGCAATTATGCCGGCAGCGGCGGCACGCTGCTGTTCAACACCGTGCTTGGCGGCGACGGCTCGGCGACCGACCGCCTCGTCGCGGCAAGCACGTCGGGCACCTCAACCGTGAGGATCGACAATGCCGGCGGCGCCGGCGCGCAGACCGCCGACGGCATCAAGCTGATCGACGTCACCGGCGCCTCCAACGGCAGCTTCACGCTGGCGGGCAATTATGCGCTGAATGGTCAGCAGGCGATCGTCGCGGGCGCCTATGCCTATACGCTGCAGAAGAACGGCATCGCGACGCCGGCGGACGGCGACTGGTATCTGCGCTCCAGCCTGGTCAATCCGCCGAGCGATCCGGCCGCACCGGCCAAGCCCGCGGGCCCGCTGTACCAACCCGGCGTGCCGCTCTACGAGAACTACGCCCAGGTGCTGCTCGGCATGAACGCGCTGCCCTCGCTGCAGGAGCGCGTCGGCAACCGCTACTGGGGCGGCAACGGCGGCCCGAGCGAGGCGATGGCGCGGATGGGCGGCACGCCGGCGGCGCAAGCAGACAGTTCATGGACGCAGTCGGCGTTCTGGGGCCGCATCGAGGGCGGTCAAACCAGCCTGCGGCCGTCGAACACCACCGGCTCGACCCTGAACAGCGATGACTTCAAGGCGCAGGCCGGGCTCGACGGCCTCGCGCTCGAGAACAATTACGGCCGCCTGATCGTCGGCCTGACGTTGCAATACGGCCTGACCACCGCTTACGTGAACTCGTTCTTCGGCAACGGCCGCATCCGCGCCGAGGGCACCGGCGTCGGCGCCACTGCCACCTGGTACGGCGACAACGGCGTCTACATCGACGGCCAGATGCAGACCATGTTCTATCGCGGCGACCTCACCTCCGATCTCGTCGGCAGCATGGCCCATGGCAATGAAGGCCTCGGCTATGCCTTCAGCGTCGAAGGCGGCAAGCGCTTCACTGTCGGCAACGGTTTTTCGCTGACGCCGCAGGCGCAGCTCGCCTATTCGAAGGTCGATTTCGACGGCTTCACCGACCGCTTCGGCGCGCTGGTCTCGCTCGGCAATGCCGACAGCCTGCTCGGCCGCGTCGGGCTGTCGCTCAATCACCGGAAGAGCTGGAGCGACGGCGCCCGCTCCGACCTCTACGCGATCGGCAATCTGCACTACGAATTCCTCGACGGCACCAATGTCGACGTCGCGGGCACCGGCTTCGCCAGCGCCAACGACCGGCTCTGGGGCTCGATCGGCGGCGGCGGCAGCTACAGCTGGGCCAACGGGCGTTACACCGTGTTCGGCGAAGCGACCTATCGCGCCAGCCTGCAGGATGCCGGCGACAACCACAGCTACAAGGGCACCGCCGGCCTCCGCGTGGTGTGGTGAGGACGGACGCACTGCCAAAATATCGAAAACAACCCCATGCAAAGTAGCCGGCGGACGGCAACTTGACTCGTCGGGCAAATCAGCGGTACGCTTCCATTATTCAGAAATCGTATCGCTTCAGCCTGCCCTCTTTCCGTCCTACCCGCCCAGCCGGTCGACCTCGGCCTTGCCGGCCTTCATGACAAGCGGGATGTGCTCGCCCTGACCGAGCAGGCAACCCACGTCGCGCAGCGGGTTGCCCTCGACCACCAGCAGATCGGCGAAGGCCTTCGGCGCGATGCGGCCGAGCTTGCCTTCCATGCCGAGCACCTCTGCGCCGATGATGGTCGCGCTGGCGATCACCGCCTGCGGGCCGAGCAGTTCGGCGCGGATCCGGAATTCGTCGCTCTGCAAGCGCTGCGACGGCCCGAGCAGATCGGTGCCAAATCCCATTTTGACCCCAGCCTCGCGGTAGATCGCGAGCGAGCGCAGCCCGGCGTCGCGCACGTCGGCGATCTTGGCGACGCTCGCCGCAGGCAGGCCGTATTTCGCGCCCTCACTGGCCAGCGCCTCATAGGTGACCAGCGTCGGCACCACATAGGCGCCCTGCTCGGCCATCAGGCGCGCGGTCGGAAGGTCGATCAGATTGCCGTGCTCGATGGTGCGCACGCCGCAGCGTATTGCCCGCTCGATCGCCTCCGCCGTGTAGGCATGGGCCAGCACATAGGTGTGACGCGCCTTCGCCTCGGCGACGATGGCGCGGATCTCGTCCTCGGAATAGCCATAGGCGCCGATCGGATCGGTCGGCGACGCGACACCGCCGGACGCCATGATCTTGATCTGGTCGGCGCCCATCTGCAGCTCCTCGCGCACCGCCTTGCGCACCGCATCGACGCCGTCGACGACGCGCGCGATCGCGCCGACCCGCACGCAGCAGGAGCAGGTCGGATCGGCCAGATAGTCCGAGCGGGCGCGCCCGTCGCCGTGACCGCCGGTCTGGCTCAGCGCGCGGCCGGAGACGAACAGCCGCGGACCGTCGGTGAGACCGGTGTCGATCGCCTGCTTCAGCGCGTAGCCGGCGCCGCCGGCATCGCGGACGGTGGTGAAGCCGCGCTTCAGCATGCCACGCAGCAGCATGGTCGAGCGCAGCGTCACCAGCACGTTGGCCATCCGCGCCTGCTGCGACAGGTCGAGCTCGACCGCAACCGCATGCACATGCAGGTCGATCAGGCCGGGCATCAGGGTCTTGCCCTTGAGGTCGATGACGCGATCGGCTGAGGTCTCGATCGGCCTGTCCGACACCTCCTTGATCAGGCGGTCCTCCACCAGCACGTGGTGGCCTTCGAGCAGATCGGGCCGCAGCGGATCGAGCAGCGCGGCATTCTTGAAGAGAATAGTGGACATGATCGTCTCCCGGCCCGCGTGATCACGCAGCCTTGCTTGCAATGTCTTCCAGCGACCGGCCGCGCGTCGGCACGCCCATCAGCACGACGGTCAGCGCGCCGATCAAAAGCACCGACGTGGTGACGCCGAACACGCCGGCAAAGCCGAAATTCGGGTAGAGGTAGCCGACCAGGATCGGCGCTGCGATCGCGCCGATGCGGCCGATCGCGGATGCGAGCCCGGCGCCCGTGGTCCGGATCGATGTCGGAAACACTTCGGCCGTGTAGGCATAGACGCCGGCATAGGTGCCGTTCATGAAGAACGACAGCAGCAGGCCGGCCGTCATGATCTCCGCATCGCTCTTGGCAAAGGCGAGCCCGAGCGCGCTGGCGCCGCCAAGCATCATATAGGTCGCAATCGTCGCCTGCCGTCCGATCCGTTCATTGAAAAAGGCGGCGGTGAAATAGCCCGGCACCTGCGCACAATACATCGCGAGCGAATAGCCAAAACTCTTGGTGATGCTCATGCCGTTCTGCACCAGGAGGCCTGGAATCCAGACGAAGAAGGAATAGTAGCTGAAAGTGATCGACAGCCACATGATCCAGGTCATGGTGGTGATGCGCGCCTGCCGGCCGGCGAGCAGCGCGGCAAAATTGCTCAACAGCGTTCCCGACGAGGCAACCGGCGCGGCCGGCTCGGCGACCGCAGGCGGCAGCGCGCGGCCCTCGCGCGCGAAGCCGGCCTCGATCCTGTCGAGCACAGCTTCGGCTTCCTTCGCCCTGCCCCGGCTCTCGAGCCAACGCGGCGATTCCGGCAGCGATCTCCGCCACCACAGCAGCATCACGACAGGCACGGCCGTGATAACGAGCACGATGCGCCAGCCGTTCTCGTAGGCGGGCACGATGAAATAGCCGAGCAAGGCGGCGGCGACGAAGCCGAACGAGAAGAAGCCCGCCAGCGCGCCGGTGAAGGCGCCGCGGTAACGCCGCGCCACGAACTCCGCGAGGTACGGCGCGATGATCGCGCTCTCCGCGCCGGTGCCCATGCCGGCGACGACGCGCGCGGCAAAGAACGCCGGCCAGCTATCCACCGCCGCGCTGACCAGCGAGGCCGCGCTGTAGAGCGCGAGCGCCGACATCATCACCGCGCGGCGGCCGATCAGGTCACCCAGCGTCCCCGCGAGCAGCGCGCCGAACAGATAACCGACGAAGGTGCTGCTGCCGAGCACGCCGGTCTCGACATTGGTCAGCCCCCAGGCGGTGCGCAGCACCGGCAGGATGAACGCCAGCACCGCGGCATCCATCGCGTCGAACAGATAGCCGAGGCCGCCCATCAGCAGCAGGTGCACATGGAACCGCGCGAACGGCAGGCGCTCGATGCGCGCCGAGATCATCGACATGAAAGTCCCCCCTCGCCCCGCGGTCGGCACACGCCACAGGGTCAGCCGGGGAATGATAGACAAACCAATATTATCCGAATAATTTATAATTGTTATCTGGCACATCACGATTGTGAATATTGCTCGTGTCCTTCCGCACGCTCGACCTCAACCTCCTGAAAGTCTTCGAGGCGCTGATGACCGAGGGCAGCGTCACGCGCGCCGCCAGCGCGCTGACCATGACGCAGCCCGCGGTCAGCAACGCGCTCGCGCGGCTGCGCGACGCACTCGGCGATCCCCTGTTCGTGCGCACCGCGAGCGGGATCCGCCCGACGCAGCGCGCCGTGGCGCTGTGGCAGCCGATCGGCGATGCCCTGGAACATGTCCGCCACGCACTCGACGAGGACGCCTTCGATCCACGACAGACCCAGGCCGAATTCATCCTGTCGATGTCGGATTACGTGTCTTCGCTGGTGATGCCGCGGCTGCTCAACCGCTTCAGTGAAGTGGCGCCGTCCGCGCGCATCCACACCGTGCCCAACACCATCCTGGAGATCGGCGACCGGCTCGAGGACAACCGGGTCGATTGCGTGCTCAGCGTCTATGTCAACGAGGCGCAGCAGCCGCCGGCGGTGATCCGCTCACGCTCGCTGTGGACCGTCGAATATGCCTGCATGATGCGGCGCGACCATCCGCTGGCGAGGCAGAAGCGGCTCAGCACCCGGAGCTTCCTTGCCGCCAAGCATGTCGATGTCAGCCTCGCCGGCAAGACGCTGCCGACCTACGACCAGTTTCTCGCCTCGCGCGGGCTGTCGCGCAATCTGGTCGCGACCGTCAACCACTACAACGCCGCCTACGAGATCGTGCGCCAGTCCGACCTGATCGCCGTGCTGCCGCGCGATCTCAGCGCGCAGTCCCGCCACGCGCCCCATCTGCACGCCATGCCGGTGCCGCTGCCGGCGCCGCCGCGCATCGTCAGCCTGTTCTGGCACCAGCGCAACGACACCGTTCCCGCGCAACGCTGGCTGCGCGAGACGCTGGTGGAGATGTTCGCAAGGATGGAGTGAGGGGTGGGATTGGCGCATGCGGACTAACCCGGCTCCCGGACACCCGTGATCCCCGTAGCGGCACGGGGATGCTGATTAACGCTCCCACAACTCGGGTTTCGTTTCCGATTGACGCCATCGGGGACCGAGGTGGTAGGCTGTCGCCATTTCACGTGGCCATTTGAATGCGCGAGTTATTGGAACAATACCAGCTTTTGCTGGCGCCCCTGATCTTCGTGCCGTTCGAGCAACTCTTTGCAGCGAGGCAGCAGAAGATCTTCAGGCGTGGTCTTTCGACCGATATGGCCTTCCTGTTTCTCAACGGCTGGCTGGTGTTCGTCGGCGTGACCGCGATCATCGCAGTGGCGACGCTCGTCAATCAATCGATCCTGCCCTCGGCAGTCAAGCAGGCGGTCAACGATCTCCCGTATTGGGCTCAGGCGCCAATCGCGATCGTGATCGGGGACCTCGGCATCTACTGGACCCACCGCATCCTGCATGTCGTGCCCGCCATGTGGCGCATTCATGCCGTTCATCACGCCGTCGAAGATCTGGACTGGCTCGCCGCGATCCACCAGCACCCGCTTGACGTGACCTTCATGAAGGTTGGTTCGCTGTTTCCGCTGTTCGCGCTCGGTTTCTCCGGTGAGGCGATCGGGACCTATCTTGCGATCTACTACTGGCAGTCCTGGCTCGCGCACGCCAACGTGCGCCTGGGCTACGGCCCGCTACGCCATGTCCTGGTGTCGCCGGAGTTTCATCACTGGCACCACAGCAGCGAGCGGGAAGCCAGGGACAAGAACTACGCCGGGCTGTTCTCGTTCTACGATGCGCTGTTCGGCAGCCTCTATCTTCCGGAAGGACAGAAGCCGACGGCATTCGGCGTCGATCATCCGATGCCAACGAGCTACCTGGCGCTTTTGGCCTATCCATTTTTCGCCTGGGCCTCGATGCTCAAGCGCGACGATCCGTCGGGCACCAGGCGCCCGGTTGGCGCGGAGCCTGTGCCCGGCGCGGCAACACCGCCGGCGCACCAGGACGGCTGATCCTGATGATCTTCGCGACTGTCCGCGATGGGGACACTAAAGCGTGATGGCATTAAGTTCGATAGCCTGAATTTTTGAGGTAGTTGGCACATTCCTCGGAGGTGAAGGCGTCGA
>NZ_JASAUT010000070.1:0-39401 GCF_029952935.1 Bradyrhizobium sp. Mp19
CGGCTGTGGCGCAGCGTCAAATACGAGGAGGTCTATCTGCGCGCCTACGACACCGTGTCCGACGCCCGCGCCTCGATCGGCCGATACCTCGACTTTTACAATGGCCGGCGTCCCCACTCGCGCCTTGACGGCGGCACCCCGGATCAAGCTTACTTCAACCCGCTGCCGTTCCGCGCGGCAGCCTAACTCTGGCAAAAGCTCCACTTATCGACGCGGACTTGCTGTTCAGACAACCGGAGCCACCTCAGACGGAGGGCATGATGACGACGAAGACGAGACGTAAGATCGACGCGGCACTGAAGGCAAGGATCGCGCTGGAAGCCCTGCGGGAGCAGGCGACGGTGGCCGATCTGGCCCAGCGCTGTGAGGTTCACCCGAACTAGATCCATGCCTGGAAGAAGCAACTGCTGGACCAGTCGGCCCGGGCCTTTGAGGCGGGTGTCTGGCGGGAGAGAGAGGACGCGCGCGAACGCGAGATCGAGAAGCTGCACGCCAATATTGGACGACTGACAGTCGAGCGCGATTTTTTAGCGTGGAGGTCCGGAAGATGAGCAAGCCGGACCGTCGAGGAACGCTCGATCGCGCCGACATGACGCTGTCGATCCGGCGGCAATGCATGCTGCTTAGCATCGCGCGCTCTGGGGTCTACCGGCCGCCACGGGCCAGCGACAACGACCTTGCCCTGATGCGGCTGATCGACGAGCTGTTCACCGCCTGGCCGTTCCTGGGCTCGCGGCGAATGACCGCGATGCTGAAGGCTGAGGGCCAGGCCAATCGCAAGGGCGTGCAGCGTTGATGCGCAAGATGGACATCGCGGCGCTGGGACCAAGGCCGAACACGACGAGGCCAGCGGGGCCACAAGATCTATCCCTATCTGTTGCGCAACTTGACGATCGACCGGTCAAACCAGGTATAGGCGGCCGACATCACGTATCTGCCATCGGCCGCGGCTTTCTTTATCTCGTCGCCATCATCGACTGGGCGAGCCGTGCGGTTCTGGCGTGGCGGTTGTCGAACACGGTGGACGTCTCGTTCTGCGTGGCGGCTCTGGAAGAGGCGCCGGCGAAGTACGGTACGCAGAAGATTTTGAACACCGACCAAGGCAGCCAGTTCACCAGTGCGGCCTTCACCGGCGCGTTGGCGGGCGCAGGGATCAAGATCTCCATGGATGGCCGTGGTCGTTGGATGGACAACGTCTTCATCGAGCGGCTGTGGCGGTCGCTAAAACATGAGGACATCGATCTCAAGTGTCTATGCCGACGGCCGCGAGGCCAAGGCAGGCGTCGCCAGCTGGATCGCCTTCTACAACGATCCCCGCTCCATCAGGTGCACGGCTATCGCACGCCGATGGCCGTCTGGCGCGAACGGATGCAGGCCGCGAAGGCTGTGGACATGGTGGACAACGCGTTGACCACATGCCCATCTGTGGACGCCCCGGTGGATGCCGGCCCGACGGGAGCTTCTCGATTCAGGGCGCGGCGGCTGAGCTTGGAGTAACTCCGCAAACAATCTTCGATTATCTTGCGCGCGGATTGCTGGCAGGTCGTCGGTTGGCCAAGGGCCAGCCATGGCAGATCGAGCTCTCAGACGAGCAATCAGTCAACTTCGCAAGCGGGTGCGACGCACCAAGCGTTCGAAGAAGGAGGCATCATGAAGTCATCGGCTCGCCGATGAGCGCGCGCCACTGGTCGACCGGAAGTTGGCTGGTGACGGGAGTGGAGCGGCGGCCGTAGCGATCCTCCAGGATCTAGCGGGCTGTTGAAAAAAGGCGCTCGCCGGCGAGAGTGGTGACCATGATTCATTGGCTCCGACGAGATTCGGAGACGGTGCGTGCGCGGCGACGACAATCGGACGGGCGAGCTGTTCCAGCTACGTCGATCTGGAAGCACGAGTGCGGCGTGATCATCCGCTGCGAGCGATCCGGACGATCGTGAACGAGGCGCTGGCGGTGCTGGAACGCGAGCTCGCCGCGCTTTATTCGCTGATTTGGCGCCCGTCGATTCCGCCGGAGAAGCTGCTGCGAGCGTTTTATTCGATCCGCTCGGAGCGCCTTCTGATGGAGCGGCTGGAATATGATTTGCTGTTCCGCTGGTTCGTCGGAATCGGCGTCGACGATGCAGCCTGGGACCATTCGGTGTTCTCGAAGAACCGCGACCGGCGACTGGAAGGCGACATCGCGGCCAAGTTCCTCGCGGCGGTGCTGGCGCAGCCCAGGGTGAAGGGGCTTCTGTCGGGCGATCACTTTTCGGTCGACGGCAACAGCCTGTTAGAGGAGTTCGTGGCAGGCGCCGGCATCGATTCTCTGGGCCAGCGCACGAGGGACCGGCTCGGCTTCAGGGACGCGCAGACCCTACCCGAAATGGCAGGTATTTTTGAACCTGTTATGCATATTATTCTGGGTAATCACGCTAGATTTCGATGAGCATGTGGTGAGGGATAGGTACATTCAGCGGGTGGTTCGAATGAATAGTCGTGACATAGAGCGCATTGTTGATGACATCGTCGCTGAAGCCATGTTAGCTCAAGACTCTTTCGCGCTGAGCGCTCAAGAAGCACACAAACATCATACTGGCCACGCTGACATTAAACAATTAACCGAAGGCTGCAACGCTCGAACTCTCATTGCCATATGGGCTGAGTTGAAGGGCATCCGTGCTGCTCTGACCGTAGTCGCACAACTGATCGCCCATAAGAAATGAAAGTGGACCCCATTCGTGAGATCACCGGGGTCCACTCACAGGCGCCGCAGCAGACACGGGAATATCCCGTGTACCGGCGCAGGTCGGTCGCGCGCGGCTTCGGCCGGGCGCTGCGATCCCCCATCTGACGCATCGATCGCTGCACACGTTGCGATTGGAGGCACGCCCCCCCGCTGGCAGCGTCGCGATCATAACTGCGAGCCGAGAAATGGCCAGGCCGTGAACAACTCGTCGATCCGCCGCGTCGATGCTCCGTCTCGTCCTCTGCGTCATTCTCCGCTCCTTCGCCCAAATCCGATTAGTTAACCGGCCCGATTTTCGGGACCACCTGATCCGTGTAGCCGGGTAGAGAGCCACACTCGCGCGTCTATCGGAGGCGGGATCGTCGGCGCGCGAGCGCATCGTCTCGACGCCGCGCGTCTCCATCAACGTCGCGGTCGACCGGATGCGGTTTCTGCTACCAATACCAACTCGAGGACGGCCCTGCCTCCTCCGTCGAGGGCCCCGCGCCGTCGTCAATAGCGCTCCGCCACTAATTGCCCAAGAAGCTTGAAGCGCACGTGGCGTCAGGTTGTACGATCAAAGGGAGGTTGAGAGCGATCTGTCATCCAACCAGCATGACGCGCTGTGGCCACGACCGTGCAAGTAGCGAGAACGAGCTATTGAACGACCATTTCCATCTTGAAGAGAGGACCATCGAGGCGGTACGGCGTTATCGTGACGCGCTAGCCGCTGCCGCGAACTCTGAAAAGGCACAAGCTCGTGCACATCGAGCTCTCATGAGCATGCTCCCAGACCTGGAGCGCGCAGTGCTCGAGGATCGACCTCCGTCAATCAGGAAAAAGCTCTTTGATGCCGGTGCAAGAGCAGTCACTCAACTTAATGAAGCGCGGCAGCTCTTTAACGAGGCCACTGTGACGCTGGAGGGAGCTCGCCAGGCCTTGGCCGCTCTCGAGCAGCAGCTAGGATACATTCCAGATGTACCGGCGAAAGGAACTCGAGCGCGGTCTTGATCTGGATCATGGCTGACCGACCACTTACATCAACTGAGGGTGAGGATCATTTGCGGGTACGGGCGGTGATGATCGGTATAGGCTTGTGTCGAGAGGTACCACCTTGGGTTTCTACTTCTAGTCGTCTCCATGCGCTGTTATTAACCGACAGGGGTACCGTCAAGTTAACGAATTGGAGCGGCGGAGCGGGTAGACGAGCGGCGTGCGGACTGCCAAGGACCCTCTTTATCGCCGCCATCGCTTCCCGCCGGAAGTGATCAGCTATGCCGTTTGGTTGTATTTCCGGTTTCCCTTAAGCTTGCGGATGGTCGAGGAAATGCTGGCGGCGCGTGGCATTGGCGTAACTTATGAAACCGTGCGCCAGTGGGGACGGAAATTCGGCAAGCCGTTCTCCGATCGGATCCGCCAGCGCGCTCCCGCCCGCGGTGACAAATGGCATCTGGACGAGGTCGTCATCTCGATCCGTGATCATCACGCGCGGCGGCGTGCCGGCGGATTTCAAGAGCTTCTTCATGGGGCGAACAACATTGGCTCTGGCGCGCTATTGACCTCCGCTGTGGCGATCTTGGCCTTCAGGCAGGCCTCGACCGTGCGCTTGAAGATCCTACGGAACCGCTCTTCGCCCCAGCGCTGGCGAATGCGCGTCAGGCTTGAATGGTGCGGTAGTTGCTCATGCAGGCCATAACCGACAAACCAGCGGATCGCGATGTTGACCTGAGCTTCACGCATCAGCTTGCGATCGTGCACGATGCCGGTGAGCAGACCGGCGAGCATCAGCCGTACCGTCGCTTCGGGATCGATGCCCGGCCGGCCGTCATTCGCGCAGTAACAGTCGGTGACCTCTTCCCTTAGCCAAGACAGGTCGAGCACACGATCGACCCGCGCCAGCACGTGCTCATCTGGGACGAGTTGTTTGAGCGAGCCAGTGATGAAGAGCTCAAGCTGATCCCGCTCCTTGCGCCCCAGCATCTCGTTTGCTCCGTCGATCCCGAATCGCCGACAAGAACGGAATCAGTCAATTCGGACTTTTTCCACGATCCCCGCGTGCACTTCATGCGCAACGCGCTGGCGCATGCCGGCAAGAGCGGGCGGCGCGTGGTCTCCGCCTTCATCGCCACCGCGTTTGCCCAGGACGATGCCGAGGCCGCGAGGGCGCAATGGCGCCGCGTTGCCGACCAACTCCGCCCCAAGGTCCCGAAGCTCGCCGCCTTCCTCGACGAGGCAGAGACCGACGTGCTCGCCTATATGAGCTTCCCGGCCGCACACAGGGCCAAGCTGCACTCGACCAATCCGCTCGAACGCGTCAACGGCGAGATCAAGCGCAGAACCGACGTGGTCGGCATCTTTCCCAATGAGGACGCCATCACCCGCCTGGTCGGCGCGATCCTGCTCGAACAGAACGACGAGTGGGCCGTCCAGCGCGGCCGCTACATGACACTGGAAACGATCGCCCCGTTGAGCGATGATCCCACCGTCAGCCTCCCGGCTATCGCCAGCTGACCGATCCGGCCCAGGTCGGCGAACGTGGTGACCCACACTCAGCTACACCACGCAATGGGACACGATCTTTGTTTCCGCTCGGCGTCGGCCAGACACGGCACTCTTGCAGTTCAATTTCTTTGGAACGCCGACCTTCATCGCAATCTCCGTCTGTAGCCGTAACCTTCTATCCGAAGTGCTTGGCGCAGGAATTCAAAAAGTATTTCGATTTTATGCAGGAGCTTGTCCTTCCCGCCGAGGGGCGGCCAATCGCCCGCCTCCGCGCTGATACATGATCTGTGATCCTTCAACTTGTTCGCACATCAAACGAAGGTGCGTGGGCAGAGCGAGAACAAGGCGAAGAAGGGCGCCATATCCGTTCTTGAGCGCTGGGGCCGCACCTCAAGCCGAGAAGCTCCGGTCTCGACTTTTCGACTGACAGCAGCGGCGCGAATGCGACCCAAGGTCATGCCGTTCGATGAAATGATCTCCGATGTGCTCGATGTCATGCGCAGCGCAGCTTCGAGTGGTCAGACGACTAGTTTCATTGCGAACGCTACGGCGCTCCCGCGCCTCGATCTGCACTGGCCGACGTCAGCCGCATTTGTCGTGGCCACGACCACATTGTGATTGGATGAGCCTGCATCGCAATGTGCTTGCCCTCTCTGTCGACGGTAGATCATGGAGCGGCTCGCTGCTTTTGGTTCCGAGGAGACGGCCGTGCGTGTGGCCACCTTGACTTCGCCTAAAAACTCGGTCTACTTATGCAAGTGACGATAGGCATTCGGCCCAAAGGTCGTCTGTTCGGGAGGAGAGGCCTTCGTGAAAGATATAATCGTGGCGAAAAGGGATGGCATAGCGCGCGTCGCATTGAACCGGTCCTCGGCGAGGAACGCCGTCACGCTGGCGATGTGGCGTGAACTCGCCGACATCTTCTCACACTTCGCGTGCGACCGGGATGTTCGGGCGGTCTTGCTGGCGGGCGAGGGCAAGGACTTTTCCGTCGGCGCCGATATCTCCGAGTTCGACAGTATACGAGACGATAAACGACAGGCCGCTGACTACGAGGTCGCTGTCGACGCCTGTTCCGGCGCGATCGCGGCGTTGGGAAAGCCAGTTGTTGCAGTCATTTCCGGCTATTGCCTCGGCGGCGGTTGTCATCTCGCATTGGCGTGCGACTTTCGCTTCGGTGATCGAACCGCAACTATTGGGATACCGTCAGCCAAACTCTCCATCGTCTACGGTGTCCGGAGCGTGCAGCGGCTGTTGTCGCTGACAGGTGTCGCAAACGCCAAGCGCATCCTCTACTCCGCGGACCGCTATCGGGCCGAGCAGGCCATGTCGATGGGGTTGATCGACGAAATACACGACGATGCGCCACGAGCCGCCGAGCGCTTCCTGAAGCAGCTTGCGGACAATGCGCCCCTTTCGATCGCCGGCGCGAAGTACATGCTGAATGAGCTTTCGACGGGCGCTGGCTCGCTCGACTTGGCGATGGCGCAGCAATTCATCGACGCCGCTTCAGACAGCGAGGATTTCAGGGAAGGTCGGCGGGCATTTGCGGAAAAGAGGGCTCCGCGGTTTCGCGGCGCATAGGAATGGCCAAACAGGGAAAAAAACCAGCTTTGTGAAGGTAGATACGATGAAGCCTGCCAAGTTTGAGTATGTGGCGCCGGTGACGGTGGCCGCCGCGGTCGAGGCGTTGCTCGCGGCTAGTGGCGAGGGCAAGGTTCTTGCCGGCGGCCAGAGCCTGCTACCGCTCTTGAATTTCCGCATGACGCGGCCCGCCGTACTTGTCGACCTGAACGGCATCAAGGAACTGTCGTTCATCGAGCTGAGAGATGACTACGTTGCGATTGGGGCATTGACGCGACATCGCGAGATCGAGCAATCGCCGCTGATTGCATCGAAGCTGCCCGTGATGGCGGCAGCGATGCGTCACGTAGCGCACCTCGCAATCCGTAATCGAGGGACCATCGGTGGCAGCCTATCCCACGCAGATCCCGCAGCGGAGCTGCCGATGCTCTCGCTGTTCTACGGCGCGAGTCTGTTGGTTCAGGGACCGTCCGGCCGGAGGATCATCGCTGCCGAGGACTTTTTCGTCGACGCGCTGACAAATTGTCTGAAGCCGGAGGAGATCGTGGTGGAAATTGACTTTCCGATCCTTCAGCAAAACGGATGGGCCTTCGAGGAAGTCGCTCGCCGCTTCGGTGATTTCGCGCTCGCCAGTATCGCCGTCTCTGTCCGGCGTGGTGCTTCCACCATCGAGGACGCGCGCGTAGCCGTGATGGGCGTGGCCGACACGCCGCTCCGGCTGAAAGAGGTTGAGGGACAACTCCGCGGCATCGCCATAGACGACCAGATGCCGGATCGATTTTCCGAGCTTGTCACTTCCAGCGTGTCTGCAAATGGCGATCTTCACGCTTCCGCCGAGTACCGCCAGCACTTGCTCGGGCAACTGGCCAGGCGTGCCATGCAGACGGCCCTGGCCTCGGAGGGTGATCGGCGATGAGCGCGACAGTATCGGTGACCGTCAACGGAACGAAGTACGACGTACAGGACGTCGAGCCGCGGATGCTGTTGTCCGACTTCCTGCGCGACACGCTCGGACTGACTGGCACTCATGTCGGATGCGAACATGGCGTTTGCGGCGCATGCACGGTGCTTGTCAACGGCGATAGCATCCGCTCCTGCTTGATGCTCGCGGTTCAAGCGAACGGCGCCGAGATCACGACCGTGGAAGGCCTCGGGACGCCGGAGACACTTAACGTTTTGCAGGCCCAGTTTCGCGAGCATCACGGGCTTCAATGCGGGTTCTGCACGCCCGGCATGTTAATGACGGGCGAAGACCTGCTCCGGAAATATCCGCTCGCGACCGACGACGAGATCAGGGAAGGGCTGTCCGGCAATCTTTGCCGCTGCACCGGATACCAGAACATTGTCGCCGCGATCAGAGCTGCGGCGGGCAAGCGCGCGGAGGCCGTGCCATGAAACTCAATTTCCTCCCCGCCGGTCGCCTTCGGATGAAGAAGAGCATCTACGTGTCGGGCGCCGACCGTAGTGAAACCATCGATCTTCCTGTCAGTAGCGCCTTGATTCGGCACAAGCAGGGCAACGTGCTGTTCGATACCGGCTGTCACCCTTCGGTGGTCGATCACGCCGAAGCGCGTTGGGGGACGCTTGCGAAGGTCATGAAGCCGTTGATGGGCGCGAATGAAACGCTGCTGCCAAGCCTGGCCTGCGTCGGAATGGAGCCCGGTGATATCGATATCGTCGTGAATTCTCATTTCCACCCCGATCATTGCGGCTGCAATCAGTTCTTCCGGAAGGCCACGATCCTGGCCCATGCCAAGGAGATCGAAGCCGCGCAGGCGCCGGGTGCTGAAGCGGCCGGCTATCTCCGCGCGGATTGGGACTACGGCCAGCCCATCGAGGCGCTGAACGGAGAGCGGGATCTTTTCGATGACGGCAGCGTCGTGCTGGTGCCGTTACCGGGCCATACGCCGGGAACGCTCGGTGCGCTGGTCGGCCTCGATCGCGACGGACAATTCTTGCTGGCATCTGACTCGGTCAGTCTGCGTCAGAATCTGGATGCCGATACCGCGCCTCGCAACACCTGGAACGTCGATGAGCAATTGAAGACGTTCGCAGAGGTGCGGCGGATCGAAAGGGCGGGCGCGACGGTGATTTGCGGCCACGATGACCAGCAATGGAAGAGCCTGCGTAAGGGAAGCGAAGGCTATGAATAACGAAACGCGCCCCCATTCATCGGACGTCTTGCGACCGCGCAATGTCGGCGCGGCGATCAAGCGTACTGAAGACCCGCGGCTCTTGACCGGGCGCGGCGAGTATTCGGCCGACCGGAAGCCGGATCGGTTACTTCATGTCGCATTCCTTCGCAGTGGGCAGCCGCATGCGTTGATCACCAGGATCGACACGGTCGCGGCTCAGGAGGCGCCAGGCGTAATTGCGGTGTTGACTGCAGAGGGCATCGCCGGGGATTTCAAGCCGGTCATTCCGTTCTCGCGGATGCCGAACTATTACGCGACACCGATCGTGCCTCTGGCCATCGGCAAGGTCCGCTATGTCGGCGAGGCCGTTGCTGCCGTGATCGCGACCTCGCGGTATCTTGCGGAGGATGCGCTCGAATTGATCGAGGTCGACTACGAGCCGCTGGGCGCGATCGCGCGCGCAGAGCTCGCGGTCGTCGATGATGCGGTCCTGCTGCACGAAGAGGCCGGAACGAACGTCCTGATCTCGCGCGAATTTAAGAAGGGCGACGTGGTTGCCGATCTCAAGGCCGCGGCGGTCAGGGTCAGCGGCCGGTTTGAGATGACTCGCAAGGCGCCGCTTGCGATGGAGCCCCGGAGCTACACGGCCGAGTACGACAAGCGACGAGATGCCGTTACGCTTTATACGTCGTCGAACATTCCGGGCATTGTGCGGGACGCCATTTGTGAATCGCTCGACCTTCCAGGCCACCGCTTGCGGGTGGTGGCGCCCGATGTCGGAGGCAGCTTCGGATCGAAAGGGTCGCTCTATCCTGAAGAGCTCCTGATCTGCATCGCGGCACGCAAGCTCGGCCGCTCGCTGAAGTGGACTGCCGATCGACTGGAGGAGGTCAGCAGCTCGAGCCAGGCCTTCGCCGAGATCGTCGATGCCGATATGGGCTTCGACGCCAACGGGATAGCGACTTCGTTGCAAGCAGACGTGATCGGTGACGTCGGGGCATATTCGATCTATCCCTGGACGTGCGGGCTGGAGCCAGTCCAGGTCGTCAGCTTCCTTCCTGGACCGTACAAGATCGCGTCGTATCGGGGGTCGGTCCGCGGCGTCGCCACCTGTAAGCCGCCGACCGGTCCGTATCGTGGCGTCGGCCGGCCGATCTCGACCTTCGTTGCAGAGCGCCTGATGGACCTTGGCGCCAAAGCACTTGGTCTTGATCCCCTCGAGATTAGGCGACGCAACCTGATCCGGGCCGAGGAATTCCCGTACCGGATCGCATCCGGAATCATCTGGGACAAGACAGGCTTTGTTGAGTGCCTGGAAGCCGCTGCGGAAGTAGTAGGTTACGAGCAGCTTCGCGCTCAGCAAGCGGACGCGCGCAAGCACGGGCGTCTGTTCGGCATCGGGATCGCCTCCTATGCGGAATTGACCGGCATCGGCTCGCGGATCGCCGTCGCGCCAGGAATGCCGATCAACACAGGCTCGGAGACGGCGAAGATCACCATCGACTCCACCGGCGCCATTACCGCTGCGTTCGGTGTAGCTTCACACGGGCAGGGACTGGAGACGACGCTGGCGCAGATCGTCGCCGATGATCTCGGTGCCCGCTTCGAGGACGTCCGCGTCATTCAAGGCGACAGCGATGAGGTCCCAATGTCGACCGGGACGTATGCGAGCCGTAGCGCAGTGCTCGGCGGCGGTGCTGCCAAGCAGGCCTCGCGCATCGTCCAGCACAAGATCAAGCGGGTCGCGTCTCATCTCCTGGAGGCCAATCAGGACGACATCGAGGTTTTGGACGGCAAGGCCGTGGTCATCGGCACCGACCGTGCGGTGACTTTCAAGCAGGTCGCCAAGGCTGTTTATTCCGACATGAAGACGCTGCCCGTCGAGGCACGCGAGGAACTGACGGCGACATACACCTACGACCCCATCAACGGGACGACTGCGGCAGCCACCCATATCGCCGTGGTGGAAGTCGATCCTGCGACTTGCTTTGTCAAGATCCTGAAATACGTGGTCGCGGAGGATTGCGGGCGGATCATCAATCCGATGATCGTCGTCGGCCAGGTCCATGGCGGCGTCGCGCAAGGTATCGGTGCGGCGCTGTTCGAAGAGCTCGTCTATGACGACGACGGCCAGCTATTAAGCGCGAGCCTCGTCGACTATGTGATCCCCTCCGCACCCGAAGTGCCGGCCATGGACATCGTCCACATCGAAAGCGAATCGGCGGTGGCCGGTGGATTCCGCGGCATGGGCGAGGGCGGCACGATCGGCGCGCCGGCCGCCATTGCCAATGCGATCGCCGACGCGCTGTCGCCGCTCGGCATCGACGTGTCCATTCTTCCGATGACTCCGGAGCGCATATTCAAGCTCATGGAGCAGACCAGACTCAACGCGAGAGGAAAAGCAGATGAGTGATCTCAAAGGACGTGTCGCGCTCGTGACCGGCGGCGGACGGGATGTGGGGGCGGCGATCGCCAAGCTGCTGGCGGAACGGGGCGCCAGCGTTGCGGTCAACTATCACAGCTCGAAGACAGAGGCCGAGGCGGTGGTCGCCGAGATAGAGAAAGCCGGCGGCAAGGCGAACGCCTATCAGGCCGATATCTCGGACGCCGACGTCGTTCGGAAAATGGTCGCCGGCATCAAGAACGATTTCGGCGGACTCGACATCCTCGTCAACAACGCCGGGCTGGTGTTTCGCAAGCGCTTCAGCGAAAGCACGCCCGAGGATTGGAAGAAGCAGATCGACACCTGCCTGTACGGTGCGCTGAATTGCTCGCACAGTGCCGGGCCGCTGCTCGAAGCGACCGGCCGCGGCCGCATCATATCCATCATGGGGGACTCATCGAGGGTCGGCGAATCCGGCCTTGCGCTCGGCGCGGCTGCGCGCGCCGGCACTATCGCGCTGATGAAGTCGCTGGCCCGCGAATGGGGACGCTCGGGCGTGACGGCCAATTCGATCTCGCTCGGCCTGATCGAAACCGCCCACGACAGGACCTGGGTCGATGCCAACCGTGACAAGCTGGTCAAGGCCTATGCGATCCGGAGGCTGGGCTTGCCGTCCGACGTTGCACCGTTGGTCGCCCTGCTGGCCTCCGATGCGGGAAGCTGGATCACGGGGCAAGTCATCAGCGTGAACGGCGGATACAGTATGGTCTAGGGGATACGACGATGCTGCACGTTGATCTGATTGCGTCGATCGCGACGCTCCTTGATCGTCATGCCAAACAGCGGCCCGGACAGGTCGCGTACTGGGATTCATCGCGGTCCGTCACCTACGCGGAACTTGCGACGCGTACCGCCTCGATCGCGGTAAACCTGGCGAAGGCCGGTCTGCGAGAGGGCAACAAGGTTGCGATCTATCTACCCAATGGCGTCGACTGGATCGAAGCCTGCTTCGCGGCATTGCGTGCCGGGGCGGTGGTCGTGCCCATCAGCTTCGACGCGGCGGAAGGCGAGATTAGTTATCGCCTGACCGATGCCGGCTGCAGCATGATCATCATGGCCGCGGCGAGGAAGGAACTAATCGCGAAGATCTGCAGTGACGCCGGAATTGCGCCGATCGTGACCTTTGCCGGCGCGGAAGCGGCTCGGGCCGGCATCGCGCTGGCGGACCTTGCAACAGAGAGCGCCGCGAAGCCGCTCGACCCCGACGATATCGATCGTTCCTCTTTTATCATCTACACATCCGGTACCACGGGCCGCGCCAAGGGCGTGCTCCTGTCGTTGCGTGGCATGCTGTGGATCGCCGCGGCGTGCTGGGCGCCGATCTGCGAGCTGACCGACAAGGATGTCGTTCTGTCAGCTCTTCCGCTGTTCCACTCCTACGGTCTCAATCTGTCGGTGCTCAGCGTGCTCGCGGTCGGCGCGAGCGAGCACATCATGGAGAAGTTTTCGCCGCAGCAGGCGCTCGATCTTTTGCAGACGGGAAAATACTCGATCCTGCCCGGCGTGCCGACGATGTTCCATTATCTCCTGCATCGCGCGCAGGAAGCCGGCATCCAACGCCTCGACTCGGTCCGGCTGTGCATCTCCGCCGGCGCCATCATGCCGGCCGCCCTGAACAACGTCTTTGAGAAGCACTTCAGAACACGGCTGCTGGACGGATACGGCATCACCGAAACGTCCACGATGGTCACGATGAACTGGCTGCACGGCGCACGGCCGATGGGATCGTGCGGATTGCCGGTACCGGGTCTTGCCGTGCGGATCGTCGATCCATCCTCGCTTGAGGATGTCCCGATCGGTGAAGAGGGCGAGTTGATCGTGCGCGGGCCGAACCTGATGCACGGCTATCACAACAAGCCAGCGGAGACGGCCTCCGCCCTGCGAAAGGGCTGGTACCATACGGGCGATCTCGCGAAGTCGGACGCCAGCGGCTATCTGACGATCACCGGCCGGATCAAGGAGCTGATCATCCGCGGCGGCCAGAATATCGCGCCGGCCGAGATCGAGGAGGTTGTGGTGCGGCATCCGCAGGTGACCGATTGTGCCGTTGTCGGCATCAGGCACGCGACGCTCGGTGAAGTGCCGTGCCTGTTCGTGGTGGCCAAAGCCGATGAGCTGGATGTTGCGTCACTGATGGACCATTGCAGGGCCCATCTTTCATCCTACAAGATTCCCGAAGCGACTCATCTCGTCTCCGAGATTCCGCGCACAGGCTCGGGGAAGATCATGCGCTTCAAGCTGGTCGAGGCGTTGCGCCGCACTTAGAACAGACGGCAGGCTATGAATCGACAGAACGCGGTCCCAGGGCGCCAAACGCCTTGGGATCGTATGTCAGCCTGTAGCGCATGTCGGCGGCGACGATCGGCTGCTTGCAGCGGTCGCAATTCACGGACGCATGGAAATCGTGCCCGCAGGAGAGGTGGGTGAGTAGCAGGGGCGGCTTGCCCTTGGAGAGCCAACGATCGCCCCACTGCAACATCGTGATGAAGGGTCCGTAGAGGTCGCGCCCCATGTCGGTGAGAAGATATTCATAGCGATCCGGCGAGCTCTGGTATTGCCGCCGGCGCAACACGCCGCTGGCGACGAGGCGGTTGAGTCGATCCGTCAGGATATTCGGCGCGATCTCGAGTTCGGTGAGGATCTTGTCGTAGCGCCGATTGCCGAAGAAGCCCTCGCGCACGACCATGAAGCTCCATTTGTCGCCAATGATCTCGAGCGCTCGCGAGACAGAGCTTGGGCGGCCGAGCTGAAAGCGGTTGCCGTCGGAGGCTCTTCTTGTGTTGCGGCCGGCCTTGGCGGGGTGGCGCCCGGCGCCCGGTCCATCGCGGTACTTGGCATCGCGCGCGGCGACGCTTTCGCCACAATGCGAGCAGGCGACGATCGGGTGACTGTCGCAACCGCAGCTGACGTGTACCAGCGTCAGTGGCGCGGGCTTGCCGCCTGCGAGCCAGCGATCGCCGAACTGCATCAAGGCGATGAAACTCGGATAGAGATCGAAGCCCATTTTGGTCAGGCGATATTCCTTGCGTAGCGACGATCCGGGCGCGACTTGCCGGAAGATTGCGAGCTGCGTGAGTTTCCTCAGACGATCAGTCAGTGTCGCCCTGGGAATGCCAAGCGCCGCACGGAATGCCTCGAAGGTTTGCGTGCCGAAGAACGCCTCCCGGATGATCAGGAAAGCCCAGGCGTCGGACACGATATCCAACGTGCGCGCCACAGAACAACTTCGTTCGCGCCTGATCGCGCCGGCCTGGCTTTTGGCCGGCTTCGGCGTCGCTCGGGGGGATGGTCTCGTGGGCTGGGCCTTGGCGGCGGCTGGCATGTCTCGGAAATCCGGTATTCGCAGTCACCATTCAAGGGCCGCTTCGCAAGCTTGGCTCGTTTAACACATCGGTGCGATTGACTCCCTCGAAAAATTAGTCTAGTTACGCATGTAACACAAGTCTAGTTATGCATGTCACGAAGCGGATCGCACCGCGCCGCATTTTTCAAGGGAGGAGCGTCATGAAGGCTGGAGTGCAGACAATCTTGATCGCAGCCGCAGCGACGGTCGCCTTCGCAAGCCATGTCGCCGCGCAGCCGGCTGCGGTTTCCGACGATGCCGTGAAGATCGGCGTGCTGACCGATATGTCCGGCCAGTTCTCTCACGAATCCGGTGAGGGGTCCGTGACGGCAGTGAAAATGGCGGTCGAGGATTTCGGCGGCAAGGTGCTGGGCAAGCCGATCGAGGTGCTGGTCGCCGACCACCAGAACAAGCCGGATACGGCCTCGGGGCTCGCGCGCAAATGGTTCGACGTCGATCATGTCGACATGGTCGCCAATTTGATCAATTCCTCGATCGCGCTCACCGTCTCCCAGCTTGCGCAGCAGAAGAACAGGATCGCCATCATCAACGGCTCCGGTTCGTCACGCCTCACCAATGACGCCTGCACGCCCAACAGTGTTCACTATGCGTACGACACTTACGCGCTCGCCCGCGGTACGGGCAGCGCGCTGATGAAGGCCGGTCAGAAGAGCTGGTACTTCCTGACGGCGGACTACGCCTTTGGACACGCACTGGAAGGCGACACCACTGCGGTCGTGAAGAGCCTGGGCGGCGAGGTGATCGGATCGACCCGATACCCGATCGAGGCCTTCGACCAATCCTCATTCCTGCTCCAGGCACAATCGTCAAAAGCCCAGGTGATCGGCCTCGCAGGCTCAGGCAATGTCCTCGTCAATTCGATCAAGTCGGCACAGGAGTTCGGGATCACGAAGGGCGGCCAGACGCTGGCCGGATTGCTGGTATGGATCACCGATATCAAGAGCCTCGGCCTGCGGACGGCGCAGGGGCTCGTGTTGACGAATGCCTTCTATTGGGATCGCGACGACGAGACGCGCGCATGGTCGAAGCGCTTCTATGAACGCATGAAGCGCATGCCGCACATGGGCGACGCCGGCGACTATTCGTCGACCATGCACTATCTCAAGGCGATCGAGGCCGCGGGCACCGACGAGGCCAAGGCCGTGATGAGCAAGATGCGCGAGATGCCGATCAACGACTTCTTCGCCAAGAATGGTCGGATCCGCGAGGACGGGCGCATGGTGCACGACATGTATGTGTACGAGGTGAAGCAGCCGTCCGAGTCCAAGGGCGAGTGGGATTTCTACAAGCTGCGCGAGGTGATCCCGGGCGAGCAGGCGTTCCGACCGCTCAAGGACAGCCTCTGCCCGCTGGTCAAGAAGGGGTGACCTTGATGGATCAGGATGTCGCTGTCGATGGTCTTGCCACACTCGCTCGGGAGCCGATCCGCAGCGGCGTCGATTATGTCGCAAGCCTGAGGGGCCGGAAGCTCAAGGTCTATCTGATGGGCGAAGAGGTCGCCGAACCGGTCGACCACCCGATCATCCGGCCCTCAATCAACGCCGTGGCGGAGACATACGATCTTGCCAACGACAATCCCGAGCTGGCGTCGGCGACGTCGCCACTGACCGGCGAGCGTATCAACCGCTTCGTGCATATCGCGACCAGCCCAGCGGATCTGGTCATGCAGAACAAGATGCAGCGCCGGCTCGGACAGTTGACCGGCACCTGCTTTCAGCGCTGCGTCGGCATGGACGCGCTGAACGCGCTGCACTCCGTGACTCATGATCTGGACCGGAAGCACGGCACATTCTACCACGACCGCTTCAAGGACTTTCTCGCACGCGTTCAACGGTCAAATCTTGTGATCGGCGGCGCGATGACCGACGTGAAAGGCGATCGCGGTAAATCGCCTTCGCAGCAATCAGATCCCGATCTCTTCGTGCATGTTACGCGGCGTACCGCGCAAGGGGTCTATATCAGCGGGGCCAAGGCGCATCAGACAGGCTGCCTGAACTCGCATTGGCTGGTCGTCATGCCGACAATGAGATTGGAGCCGGACGACAAGGACTACGCCATCGTCGCTGCGCTCCCGGTCGATGCCGAGGGCATCACCTACATCTACGGCCGGCAATCCTGCGATGCGCGCAGCGCCGAAGAGGGCGACATCGACGCGGGCAATGCGCGGTTTGCCGGCCAGGAAGCCATGATCGTCTTCCAGGATGTGTTCATCCCGGCCGAACATGTCTTCATGGACGGTGAAGTGGAATTCGCATCTACGCTGGTCGAACGCTTCACCTGCTATCATCGCCGCAGCTACGTCTGCAAGACCGGCGTCGGCGACGTCCTGATCGGCGCGGCGGCGACGATCGCAGACTACAATGGCGTCGATCGCGCCTCTCATGTCCGCGACAAGCTGGTCGAGATGACCCATCTCAACGAAACCATCTATGGCGCGGGCATTGCCGCGAGCCATCAGGGGATCGCGATGGATTCCGGGGCGTTCCTGCCGGACGAGATGCTCGCGAACGTCTGCAAGCATCACGTCACGCGCTTGCCTTACGAGATCGGCCGGCTGGCGCAGGATCTCGCCGGCGGACTGATGGTGACTTTGCCGTCGGAACGCGAGCTGCGCCATGAGACGATCGGTCCTCTGATTGAAAAGTATCTGAAAGGCCGGCCGGAGATTGCGACGGAGGACAGGATTCGTGTTCTGCGCCTGGTCGAGAACATGACGCTGGGCAGAAACGCGGTGGGATATCTCACGGAATCCATGCATGGCGCGGGTTCGCCGCAGGCGCAACGGATCCAGATCGCGCGCTCGATGCAGATCGACTTCAAGAAGGAGCTGGCCAAGGCGCTTGCCGGCATTTCGTCGACATCGCGGGCGGAGATCGAAAACGATCTTTCCACCTACATGGCCAGAGTATTTGCGCCAGTTCGCGATTGAGGGGCGAGAGCGGTTCGGCGCGACCTTTTGGGAGACGACAATGGCTATGACAATGACAGGTGAAATCCGGCTCGCTGCCCCAAGGGAGGTCGTTTGGGCCAAACTGAACGATCCCGCCGTTCTGAAAGCCTGCATTCCCGGATGCGAGGAACTCGAGGAGATCGACCGTCAAGGATTTCGCGCAGTCGCAAAGATGAAGGTGGGGCCTGTTTCGGCGCGGTTTAGAGGCAAGGTCACTCTGACCGACCTCGACCCGCCGAACAGCTACAATATCGCCGGAGAAGGCGAGGGCGGCGTCGCGGGCTTCGCAAAGGGCGGCGCAAAGGTCAGGCTTCTCGAGCGAGACAATGGCACCCTTTTGACGTATCAGGTCGAGGCGCAAATCGGCGGAAAGCTTGCGCAACTGGGGCAGCGACTTGTCAACGGTTCGGCCAAGAAACTGGCAGATGAGTTCTTTACCAATTTCGCGCGGTCACTTTAGTTGACGGCCACTCGTCGCCTGAACAACCGTAGTTTGCGATAGCTTGCCAGCCGAATGTTCTCTGCGTGGGGGGAAATTTGGATGCCGACAAGCATGCCTC
Organism: Bradyrhizobium sp. Mp19; assembly: GCF_029952935.1. Classification (NCBI taxonomy): domain Bacteria; kingdom Pseudomonadati; phylum Pseudomonadota; class Alphaproteobacteria; order Hyphomicrobiales; family Nitrobacteraceae; genus Bradyrhizobium; species Bradyrhizobium sp. Mp19. Next base: position 18,240 of record NZ_JASAUT010000070.1, read on the forward strand.
CGCCCCAGCGGCATTGCGAGCCGTGAGGACGCCAACGTCTATCCTTGGAGACGAATCAGTTCTCCTGCTGCCTTCGACGCTTCAAGCTGCACGTCGATACCCTCTGGCATCGACAATCAGTGCAGCAGCAATGTTACCGCCAGCGGCACCAGCAACGACGTTACAAGCGCATTCAGGCCCATGGCGATGCCAGAAAAAACGCCGGCCACTTCGTCGACTTGAAACGCGCGTGCTGTGCCGATGCCGTGCGCCGCGATGCCGACCGCGAAACCGCGAGCGCGGAAATCAGTGACGGCTATCCGATTCATGAGCGGAGTGACAATGATGGCTCCCATTATGCCGGTGAGGACGACTGACACCGCCGTCAGAGATGCATCGCCGCGCAGGGATTCGCTGATACCCATGGCGACGCCGGCAGTGACCGATTTCGGCGCCAGCGAGAGGATGACCGCCTGTGGCAGACCAAAGGCCCGGGCGAACAGAACGACGGAGACGATGGCTGTGATAGAGCCGGCGACCAGCGAGATCAGCATCGGAACGATCGCAGCTATGACACGTTTGCGGTGATCATAGAGCGGTATGGCGAGTGCCACTGTAGCCGGGCCGAGCAGGAAATGCACAAACTGCGCGCCGGAAAAGTACGTGGTGTAAGAAGTGCCCGTCATGATCAAGAATCCGCCGATGATCCAGATTGAGTGAAGGACCGGATTTGCCAGCGGATGGCGATGCGTCGCAAGCGAGAGGGCGTCTGTGATGGCATAGACGGAGAGCGTAACGGTCAGCCAGAGGAGAGGCGACTGCGAGAGATAAACCCAAAGAGAGAATGGATGTTCGTTCATTGCTTTGCCTGTCTTCTCGCGAGTAGGTGGCTGACCGCGAGGAATGTGGCGACTGTCACGAGCAAAGTAACGACCACCGACGCAGCCAGCGTCAGCAGGATTCCGACACCATGTTCGACAACCAGGTCGAGCCTCTGCACAACGCCGACGCCGGCAGGAATAAATAAAAGAGATAGATGCGCGAGCAGGCCGCGGCCCGTGCTCTCGACGGCATCGTTGTGCAAAGGGCCTCGGCGGAGCCCAGCGTAGCGATCGCGCGTCAAGAGAAGAAGCAGCAAGAATGAGAGGCCGAGCACCGGTCCCGGCATCGGCAGGTTGAGGCCTCGCACAATCGCTTCGCCGGCCAGCTGGCAGAGCAGAATTAAGCTCAGGCTTGCGATCATGAGAGACGTCCGTTGCGTAACAGATCCGCGACGGAGCCTGCGCGGTCGTCTTTGCGGAGCGATAAATCGTTAGAGCGCGCTCTTGCCGAGCCGGGCGCAAGTGACCGAAGCGCAACCTGACTCCGCCTGAAGTTACGCTGTCGGAATCTTCAGAGACGACATGAAGTGCTCCATGTTCGCCTCGACGCTTGCTCGGCTGAGCAAACCTGTCTTCTGATCGTGGATCATTGCGTACATCTTCTCGTGCAGCCCAACGGCGCGATAGCGCCCGCTGACCTCCAGCGATTTGCGAACCCAAGGAGCGACCATGTTCAGGACGAAGTCAGCGATCACCACGATGAGTTTGTTGCCCGCTGCCGCATAGACAGCGCGATGAAAATCAAGGTCGGCCTCCAGCAGCTTCTCGATTGGCGAATTGGGATCCTCGGAGAGAGCCTTCAGGCGGTCGATGCTTTCGCGCATAATTGCCAGATCAAGATCTGTGCGCCTGATCGAAGCCAGTTCTGCGCAGTTTCGATCGAAAATGTAGCGGAGCTCCATCAGCATCTCAGGTGAAGAATCCTGAAGATAGAGCTGGAACATCATCAGCGGCATCACGGCAGTGCCTTCATCCTTGCGAATGTAGTTGCCGTGCCCATGCCGTGTTTCGATAAGTCCTGAGACCGCAAGCGTCTTCATGGCCTCGCGGATAGGGGTGCGGCTGATGCCAAGCTTTTCTGCAAGCTCCTTCTCGTTGGGCAGCTTGTCCCCTGGGTTCAAATTTCCCTTGGCAATTTCACCGGTGATGTAATTCAGCGCGACTTCGACACGCGTGGGTAGCTTCTTGTTCTCCATATGCTCCATCGGTCGCTCGCAGCTCTCATTTCCGCCGTCGCATTGCGACCACATAAGCCATCGCGCGACCAGATCAAACCAACGAACATCCACAAGGTAGGAGGTATGATCTCTGTTGACAATAGGTATAAGGTATGACCTCATATCTCCAGCGCAGGACGCGAAGACGTCCGCTGGAGGAAATCAATGCATTCGTTGTCCGGGGCAGGAGCGGAAGGGCGCGATGACGCGGCCATCGGGCTGCACGATCAGCCGCTGCTGGTTGCGGAAGGAATCGCCAAGTCTTTCAACGGAGTTCCGGCGCTGCGTGACGGGTGGCTGACCGTCAAGCGTGGGACTGTGCACGCCCTCTGCGGTGGCAATGGCGCCGGTAAGTCGACGTTTCTGAACATTGTGATGGGTTTGCTGCACCGCGACGAAGGCAGCATCCGCATCGAGGGAGTCCCCGTCGACTTCAGAAGTGCCGCCGATGCTCTGCGGCATGGCGTTGCGATAATCACACAGGAACTGTCTCCAGTCCCCGAGATGACCGTTGCCGAGAACATCTATCTGGGGCGGGAGCCGAAGATCGGTGGTCTCCTCGTCGATTTCCCGAAGATGCGGCGCACCGCAAAGCAGCTTCTCGACGACCTCGAGTTCGACGTTCCAGTCGACGCCTGCATGCGAGACCTGAGCCTAGCCCAGGTTCAACTCGTCGAAATCGCCAAGGCGCTTAGCTATCGGGCGGACATCGTCATCATGGACGAGCCGACCTCGGCGATCGGCGAGCACGAGGTGCACATCCTGTTCAATGCGCTCAAGCGGATAAAGGCGCGTGGATCTGGAATCGTCTACGTGTCGCACAAGTTGACCGAGATCTTCGAGATCGCGGACGAATACACAGTCTTCCGCGATGGGCGCTTCATCGAGAGCGGCCCTATTTCCTCGATCGACCGAAATCATCTCGTCACGCAGATCGTCGGTCACGAAATCAAGACGGTCGAAAAGTGGCAGCCGAACGAGGGCGCACCGATCCTGCTCGAAGTGCGTTCGTTGTCGCGCGGCTCTCACTTCAAGAATATCTCCGTCAATGTTGCCGCCGGAGAGATTTTGGGCATCTACGGTTTGCTTGGTTCAGGCCGGACGGAGTTTCTGGAGACGGTCTATGGCATCCACGCCCCGTCCGAGGGGGAAGTCTTCCTCGATGGGAAAAGAGTGGATCCAGGCAATCCCAAGAAATGCATCCGGCAGGGCATGGCCATGGTCCCCGAGGATCGGAAGGACGTTGGTCTCGTCCTTTGCGGATCCATCGCGCACAACATCGCCTTATCGTCGCTGGCACTCCGCGCCGTGAGCGGCTTCGTTCGCCGCAAGGCGGAGGCCGCGGCGACCGATCGGATGATGCGGTTGAACCGGATCAAGGCGGCTTCCCCACATGTCGCTGTGGAAACGCTCAGCGGCGGAAACCAGCAGAAAGTGGTGTTCGCCCGCTGCCTCCTCACCAACCCGCGCTTGCTGATCTGCGACGAGCCGACGCGTGGCATCGATGAGGGGTCCAAGCAGGAGATCTATGCCTTTCTCCGCGAGTTCGCTGCGAAGGGCAATGGGGTGCTCGTCGTCTCATCGGAAGCGCCGGAGATACTCCAGATCAGCGATCGTATTGCCGTCTTTCGGCAGGGACGGCTCGATCATGTCGTGGACGGGCGCAAGACCTCCCAGCAGATGCTGACCGACCTCGCGAGCTAAGGCAGATCGATCAATTCTCGAAAACTGGCACGTGTGCCGTCGAAGCGAGGAGTGGACATGGTGGCCAACACAATGAGCAACGTCACAACGGATGTCAGATCCAGAAAGATTGCGGCTGTGGGGCCCTACTTGAAATCGTTCAGCATCGTCATCGTGTTCGTGGTGATCTCGGCGTTCTTTGCCGTAGCCAACGAATACTTCATGACCTGGCTGAACTGGGTGAATCTGTTGCGGCAATCGTCGATCAACGGCATTCTGGCGATCGGCGTGACGTTCGTCATTCTCACAAAGGGCATAGACCTTTCAGTCGGCTCGGTAATGGCTCTAGCCGGCATGATCGCTGCCAGCCTTGTGACCTCGACCAACCAGCATTTTGTGTTGTGGGCGATCCTTGCTGGAGCGGGGACCGGCGCGGCACTTGGCCTGGTGAACGGGGTGATCGTGACAAGCTTCAACGTGCCCCCGTTCGTCGCAACCCTTGGCATGCTGAGCATGGCCCGCGGCATGACCCTCATTTTTTCCGACGGGCGCCCCGTTCCCAACCTTTCCGAGTCGTTCCGCTGGATCGGTGGCGGCAGCGTGGCGGGCGTTCCCGTGCCGGTCTTGATCCTCTTCCTTGTGTTCGCCATCGGGTGGATCGTCCTCTCTTACACGACCTTCGGCCGTTACGTGTACGCCGTTGGAGGAAACGAGAAGGCGGCCAGGACGAGCGGCATCTCCACGCGGACCGTGGTCGCATCCACCTACGTCATCTCGGGCCTGCTCGCCGGATTAGCCGGCCTGGTGCTCACGTCCCGCACCACCGCCGCACTTCCTCAGGCTGGCATCGGTTACGAACTCGACGCCATAGCGGCGGTGGTGATCGGCGGGACCAGCCTTGCGGGCGGCCGAGGCTCGCTGATCGGGACGCTGTTCGGCGCTCTCATCATCGGAACGATCAACAACGGCATGGATCTGATGGGAGTGTCTTCCTACTACCAGCAGCTTCTCAAGGGCGCGATCATCATCGTTGCCGTCATGCTCGACCAATTTCGCAAGTGATACTGCGAAGACGATTACAGACCGTGGAAGGCGGCTGTAACGCCCACACGGGCAATTGTTAGCTGACTACATCTCAATCGGAGGAGACGATGAAGGTTACGCGTAGATCGACGTTGGCGGGTTTTGCCGCTGCTGCAATGATTCTGTCGACCGGTACGGCCTTTGCTCAAAGCAAGATTCGGATCGCCGCCTTGTCGTTCGGAGAATCCGGCGAGTACATGAAGGCCTGGTCCAGCGAGATCCAGAACCATCCTGCCGTCAAGGATGGCTCTGTTGCGGTCACGATTTTCGACGGCAAGTACGATCCACTCGTCCAAGCGAATCAGATCGATACGGCCATCACGCAAAAATTCAATGCCATCATCATGGCGCCATTCGATCTCCAAGCGTCGGCGCCGGCTATCGACAAGGCGATCGCCGCAGGCATTCCGGTGATCGTGTCGGCCCTGAAGACCGCGTCGAAGGGCTATACCGCCTCCATCATTGTCAACGACACCGAGGGGGGGCGTATCATTGGGGAAGAACTTGGCAAGCTGCTGCCCAACGGCGGCAATGTCGTTCTTATGGAGGGACCGATCGGCCAGTCGGCACAGATCGAACGTAAGGCAGGTGTCGACGCGGGCTTGGCCAAGTTTCCGAAGCTGAAACTGCTCGCCAGCAAGTCCGGAAACTGGAGCAGAGCCGAGGGCCAGGCTCTCATGGAGAACTGGTTGCTCGCGCACCCCGGCAAGATCAATGCCGTGCTCGCCGAGAACGACGAGATGGCGCTCGGTGCGATCGAAGCCATGAGGAGTGCCAAGGTCGATTTCAAATCGGTTCCGGTGCTTGCGATTGACGGCATTCCCGATGGCAAGCGCGCCGTGCGGAAGGGCGAGATGACCGTGACGCTGTATAAGTACGCGCGCGCTGAAGGCCAGGGCGCGGTCGATCTCGCTCTGCGCGCCATCAAGGGTGACAGCTACAAGCCTCAGTCGGAAATCTGGAACTCGTTGATGGAATGGAAGGGCGGCACCGAGAAGGACTACGTCGTTCCGTGGCTGCTCTTGGATTCGTCGAACGTCGCCAAGTACATGTAGCTTCGATTGGCGCGCATGCGGGACGCCGTCGTGCGCGCCAATCCTCACATAGGGATTTTTCGATATGGTGGCTCTGGAGAAGAGAGCGCTTCCGAACGGACGCGTGAACTTGACCGCGCTTGGGCTCGGAACCTCGCCGCTCGGCGGCTGTGGCGTGCCGGTGAGCTTCGAGACGTTCGAGGCTGTGATCTTGAAGGCTTACGCGCTGGGTGTACGGTACTTCGACGTTGCACCGCTCTACGGCCTCGGGAAGTCCGAGCATTTCCTCGGCCATGTGCTCCGCGTTCATGGCCTGCGCTCCGAGGTGGTTGTGAGTACCAAAGCCGGACGGCTCCTGAAGCCGGCCAGCCGCTCCGCGCGTGCGGAGAGCCTGTATGGAATCAATTGGGTCGATCCGCTGCCTTTCGTCGATGAATATGACTACAGCTACGACGGCATCATGCGGTCCTTCGAGGACAGCCAGCAGCGCATGGGGCTCGACCACATCGACATCCTCTTCCTGCACGACGTCAGCGGAGTCTGGCATCGCGAAAGCTATCCGACATACCTGAGGCAGCTCCGAGAAACCGGATACCGCGCGTGCGACGAACTCCGTCGCTCGGGAGCGGTCAAGGCCATCGGTCTCGGCGTGAACGAAACGGCTTCGGTGCTTGAAGTGGCTGCGGAGTTCGATCTTGATTGCTCGCTCGTAGCGGGACGTTACACGCTCCTGAACCATGCACCGTTGACCGACTTCTTCCCGGAAGCCCGGCGTCGCGGCATGGGCATCATCGCGGGGGGCGTCTATAATTCAGGTATCCTGGCGGAAGGTAGCCGGGGAAATGCGCTGACACGGACATACGACTACCAGGCCGCTCCTGAATCCATCGTGCGCCGAGTAAAGGCGCTGGAGGTCATTTGCGAGCGCCACGAAGTGAGGCTGGCCGATGCGGCTTCCCAGTTCGTTTATGCGCATCCGGCCGTGACTTCGGTGGTCCAGGGCGCGCTCACCACAGCGCACGTCGAGCAGAACGTGGCTTCGATATCGGCGCCAATTCCTCAAGCGTTTTGGTTGGACCTCAGGAGCGAAGGCCTAATTCCCAGCGAAGCTCCACTGCCGAATGGGGCTTCCTCGGTACTGTCCGACTGACATTCTAAGACAAATAGGAGAAGAGCTATGTTTCCGCTCGAAAGGCGCACTCTAGGCAGCACCAAAGTTTCCGTCACGTCCGCGGGGCTCGGGACGGTGCCTCTTTCCGGGTTCAATGTCGGGGTGTCCTATTCCGAATTTGAGGCTGTCATCAAGGCAGCCTTCGATCTTGGTGTGCGCTACTTCGATTGCGCACCGATGTACGGTCTCGGAAAGTCCGAGCATTTCCTCGGCCGCGCTCTCCGCGACCTCGGCATCCGCGATCAGATTGTCGTGAGCACGAAGTGCGGCCGGGTACTCAAGCCAGCTAGCCGAACACCGAAGCTCGACACAGTTTATGGCATCGAATGGGTTGATCCGTTCCCGTTCAGAGACACGTACGACTATACGTACAACGGCGTGATGCGCTCGTTCGAGGACAGTCAGCATCGTTTGGGCCTCGATTATATCGATATACTTTTGGTCCACGACGTCGGCCGCGCATGGCACGGCGATCAGGCAGAATTCTACTGGAACCAGCTCCGCGAGAGTGGGTACCGTGCGCTCGACGAGCTGAAGAGTTCGGGTGCTATTGGTGCGGTCGGTTTGGGAGTGAACGAGACCGACTCGGTTGTTGGAGTAGCGCGCGAATTTCCAATTGACTGCGCGTTGATCGCAGGTCGATACACGCTGCTCAACCACGCCCCCCTCGACGGGCACTTCGACGAGCTGCGGTCGCGGAATGTCTCAGTGATTGCGGGCGGCATTTACAATTCGGGCATCTTGGCTGCTGGATCGAAGGCGGCGGCCTCGACGTATGACTACCAGCGGGTCCCGAGCGTTATCCTTGAGCGCGTCCGATCGATCGAGAAGGTTTGCGAGCGACACGGTGTCGATTTGCCGACGGTCGCAACCCAGTTCGTGCAAGCGCATCCCGCTGTCGCCACTGTGGTTCAGGGCGCGAAGTCGACAAGCGAGGTTACCCAGAACGTCCACGCTGTCTCGGCGCGGATACCCGCTGCTCTCTGGCAGGACTTGAGGGTATTCAACCTAATCCCATCGAATGCTCCGGTTCCTGAAGGCGGGCGCTCCTTGTGAGCAGCTTTCTAAGCGCACAGTTCCGTGCCGACGATCCCTTCGATGGGATTGCGCCGGGTTCAGCGGTCGCTGAATACGATATCGTCATCGGACCGGTCATCCGCTATCTGCGCGATGTTGTGACTGACCGGTCTGTTCGTCTTCTCGCGGACTTCGTTGGGACCTCGCATCCGGCAGACGAGCGCCAACCGGGCGATCCGGATCATGCGTACGATATTCTTGCAGCGGTCCGGGTGCCCGTGCAGCGGCGGCACGAGCATCATCATGTGAAGCAGGCGTTGCATCTGCTGCTGCCGCCCAGGGCAGCCGCCCAGACGGCATATCAGCCCACGTCCGAGGCGACATTATTATCTGCGGCCTGGAGCCATCTGCGACGGGCGAGTCCGAGCGGTTGCGATGGCTTGATCGATCTGCGGCAGTGCTGCGGTCAACTAACTCTTGGAGCTGACCATCTGATCGGAGCGTCCGAATGACAAGATATGCCATCACGGTGCTTGAATACGCAGCCAGTCCAAATCATCCGACAAGCGGGGTGCTGTACGGCCGGCACAATAGCGGAAGCATGAATCTGCCGTTTGCCTATGTGGTTCTGCGCAGCAGCGACACGGTCGCTTTGGTTGATGCGGGCTATGATCAGTCGGATTTCGGAGGTGAGATCGCCAATGCCATCGGCGTCACCGGCTGGACCCCGCCTTCTGAGGTCTTGGGTGCCGTCGGCATTCGTCCCGAGGATGTGCAGCACGTGTTCCTTACTCATGCTCATTTCGACCACATGGGTGGGCTGGCCTACTTCCCGAACGCCAAGTTCTACATCCAGAAGCGTGAGATCGAGAGCTGGGTTTGGGCCTTGTCTAAGGGACGTCGTTTTCGATCCCTCCTCGGCGGCATCAACCCTGCCGATATCCTGAGACTCGTGGATCTTGGAATGAAGAATCGGTTGGTTGTGCTCGATGGTGCGTCCCTCGATATCCTGCCGAATGTCGATCTTCTTCCCGCCTTTGACACCCACACGGCAGGTTCGCAGTACGTGGTGGTTCGCAACGGCGGAAGCTTAGAGGACCGATGGGTCCTTACTGGAGACGTTGTCTACACCTACGAAAACCTGCATGGAGGAGATCGGGATGATCCATGCTTCGTGCCACCAGGACTGGCTACGGGAAGTCAGACCAATCTCATTCTCGCGGCGGAAGAGATGCTCGACAGCGTGGGCGGCGACATGTTGAGGCTCGTCCCCGTCCACGAGGAAAAGCTCAAGGATCACTTCCCATCGCGGGTGAGCGATCGGGGACTGAGGATCATTGACATCGCGACAATTTGAAACAGCCCAGGGGCTGGCGAGACAGCGAGGGTATCGCTCATGGATTACATACGTTTGGGCCGTTCGGGCCTCAAGATTTCGCGGATTGTACTTGGCTGCATGAGTTACGGGGTCGGTGAGCGAGGGAATCATCCTTGGACCCTAGGCGAGAGCGATAGTCGGCCATTCATACGCAAGGCTCTCGATTTCGGGATCAATTGTTTCGACACGGCCAACATGTACTCGGACGGTACGAGCGAGGAGATCGTCGGCAAGATTCTCAAGGAAATGGTACCGCGAGACGAAATCGTGATCGCCACGAAGGTCTACGGTCGCATGCGCCCGGGACCAAACGGGATCGGCCTTTCACGAAAGGCAATTCTTGCCGAAGCGGAAGCAAGTCTCCGGAGGCTCGGCACCGACTATATCGATCTGTACCAGATCCATTTCTGGGACAACGACACGCCAATCGATGAGACTCTCGAAGCCTTGAACGACCTCGTACGAAGCGGAAAGGTGCGCTACATCGGTGCGAGCAATGTCTATGCGTGGCAATTCGCCAAGGCTTTGTACCGATCTGACGCGAATTCGTGGACGCGTTTTGTCTCCTTGCAGTGTCATTTGAATCTTCTTTACAGAGAAGAAGAGCGAGAAATGCTTCCGCTCTGTCGGGACGAAGGCGTCGGTGTGATTGCGTTCAGTCCGCTTGCCCGGGGCCGGCTCACCCGCCCATGGACTGAGAGAAGCTCTCGCTCCGATACTGACAACGTAACGGCACAGTTCTACGGCCATGCCGAAGCTGCCGACCGGAGCATCGTCGACGCAGTTACGGATATTGCGATGGAACGACGAGTGGCGCCAGCGCACGTGGCGCTGGCGTGGGTAGCTGCAAAGGCCGGAGTGACGGCACCAATTGTTGGTGCGACCAAAACGCAGCACCTTGACGATGCGATTGAAGCGCTCGGCCTGAAGCTGACATCCGATGAAATAGCCAGACTGGAAGAACGCTACGTGCCCCATACCGTGGTTGGACTGAAATAGAGCGTAGCTCAATCGGACTTCTTTATTCGGCATTAAGGGAGGGGTGCGCCCGCAAGCGCACCTGCCGCAAAAAAAGTGCCGAGATCCATTGAGATCCCGGCACAGTCAGGGAGAACCTCGGGGAGGTGCAGAATTTCTGGTCTCGTTGGTTGATTTTTATCGAAGGGCGGTGGCCGATCGTATCGAGATGCGCCGCATCAGGAGATTTCGAGGATCTCGCGGACGTCATCTGGCGAAGCGATCTCCCGTCCGCATCCTCTCGCGATTGTGCAAGTGCGGCGGACGAGTTCCTCGTTGGTCGGGCGGCCGAGCTCAATGTATGGGTAGTCTCCAATCCCCGGAGCGATATTGCCGCCACGCCTCGCGACGCCCTCGCACAGATCCAACAAGTTTCCGCCGACAATATTGGCAGTCCAGCTGTGCCTGACGGTCTTGGGTAGGAACGGCAAGAATGCGTCCAATCCTTCGAGCGTACCGGGATGGCCGGTGAGATACGGACCATCGGTCATGTTGAGCAGGAAGTAGCCGGGCTCGGCCACGAGGCCCATCTCCATGAATGCCAGCGCGCGTCGCACAAAGCCGATCGACCAGCAGGTCATCTTCGGTTTGATGCCGGCATTCTTCAGGCAGCGAAAGTAATGCTCCACTGCGTTGGTTCGGTTTTCGTAAACGCGATCGGCGTGCGAAAAACCGAGCTTCTCACGGTCGAATACGTCGAGATTGGTGCTGCCGGTGTCAATCGGAACGATGTCCGGTTTGGTCGCCGGGTCCTTGGCAAGTTCGAGAATGCAGTTAATCCTCGCATTCGGGTCGGTGTCGTTGGCGAAGAAGCCGAGCGTTGGCAGGATCAGCATGTCGCACTTCTGCCGAACCTTTCGGATGATCTCAGCGTTCCTTTCGGCGGTATGGAGCGGCGCTCCGTCGTCCGCACGAGCGTGGAAGTGAAGAATTGAAGCCCCAGCTTCGCGGCAGCGAGCTGCCGTCTCGGCGATTTCGTCTGCCGTCCAGGGAACGTGAGGGTTTCCATCCCGCATCGCGTATTCGTTCACGCGAGCCTCGACGATCATCTTCTTGTGCGCCATTCTTGATGCCTCATGCCAACGACCAGGCAGATTTCAAGGCCGTCCGTAGTGGGTTGGGCCAGCCATGATCGAGCGTTGCACCAGCTTAAGACTCCGGCGCAGAACCCCCAAACGACTTTTAACGCCACCCTTGTGATAAAAGCTCACAGCCGCTAGAGTTGTCGTTTGGAGGGTCGGATGGCGCGTCCAAAGCCTTCGCTCAATGCGTTACGTGCTTTCGAAGCAACGGCGCGGTTGCGCAGCATGACTGCGGCTTCGCTCGAATTATCGGTGACTCATGGAGCGATCAGCCGCCATATCCGGTCGCTCGAGGAATTGCTTGGCGTTCCGCTCCTGGTGCGAACGTCCTCCTCGACAGACCCGACCCCTGAGGGGAGTCGCCTGGCCGAAGGCCTTACCGCTGCATTCAATCTTATAGATGGCAGTGTCGAGCAGATATTGCCTGGACCGCTGACGGTCTCCTGTTCGGCGACCATCATGATGTATTGGCTGATACCTCGCCTCGCGGGATTTCACGAAGCTCACAGGAATATCGATCTCCAATTCAACATGAACTACGATCAAGTGGATTTCATCCGTGATAAAGTGAGTGTCGCGATTCGCTCCAGCACCATCACACCACCCAAGGATGTTGTCATAAAAGAGCTTGCGCGGGAGTGGATTTCGCCCGTCTGTGCGACGTCTTATGCGAAGGCCAACAGGCTCAGAAGGCCAAGCGACATCGCGGATTGCCGATTGTTAGGGACGCGGACGCGTCCCGAGGCCTGGTCGGACTGGCTCGACGAGTTGGGGCTGCGGCAAGATGTCCGCATTCAAGAATCCTACGAACACTTCTATTTGCTCATCCAGGCCGCGCTGTGCGGCCTTGGCTTGGCGCTAGTCCCCACGATGTTTGTCCTCGAGGAGATCAACAGTGGAAGATTGGTCGCGCCATTCGGCAGCATTCCCGGCAAGCGAATGTTAATGCTTTGGACCGCTCCTCACGTGGCGAGCCGTCCTGAAAGTAGGGCGGTTTCCAACTGGCTCACGCGCGAGATGTCCGCCACCGCGGAGATGTGCGCGGGCCTGGGCAGCGTGGACGCCTAGTCCAGTCCTTCCAAGCCCCGAGCCGTGTTGGATCCGCGGATCGCATGATGTGAGTTTTTCTCACATCTCGCTTCATCAATATCGTTTGCTGCCGCCGGGTACTCAAGGTCAGATGTGGCCGTCCATCATCCGAGCGGGCCGCCCGGATGAAAGAGACAAAATTTCGGAAGAAATGCAGCAAACCTCGACAGGGCGTACCATGCGCAGCGATAGTCCGCGATCCGAGTTTACCGCCCGATATCTCGTCGAGACCGGCGATAGCGTGGCGAGGGCAGCGGAAGTCATTGCCGGGGAGCAGTCGAGCGGGACGTTCCTTGCGTTACCCGGGGAGACCGATGAGCTCAAGAGGCGATCGCGAGCCCGGGTGATTAGCGTCACCGAGCTTCCGCCTGTCGATAGCCCGACTCTGCGCAGTTCCTTCTTCGAGAAGAAGGATCGCCCAAACGCGTTTCATCGCGGCGAAATCGAAATCGCCTTTCCGGTTGACAATGTAGGCTGCAATATCCCGACGCTCTTGGCGACCGTTGCGGGCAATCTGTTCGAACTCGGCGAGACGACGGGTCTCCGGCTCCTCGACATCGAGATGCCTGTTAGCTACGCCGCGGGCTTTCCAGGTCCGAAGTTCGGCGTTGAGGGGACCCGACGTTTGGCCGGAGTCATTGATCGGCCATTGATCGGTACGATCCTGAAACCAAGCATTGGTATGTCTGCGTCCGAGACCGCCGTGCTCGTCGACAAGCTTTGCGAGGCCGGCATTGACTTTCTCAAGGACGACGAACTGATTGCGGATCCGCCGTATGCGCCCTTTGAAGAGCGTCTGAAGGCTGTGTTCCCCGTCATCGAAAAGCATGCCGATCGGTTGGGTCGAAAGCCGATGTACGCAATCAACATCAGTGGCTCGATCGACGACATGCGGCGCCGCCACGACCTGGTGCTGGAAGCCGGCGGCACGTGCGTGATGGTGAGTGTCAATTGGTGCGGATTCTCGGCAATTGAACATCTGCGAACATACACCAATCTGCCGATCCACGGTCACCGCAACGGCTGGGGCCTGTTCACGCGCCACCCGTGGCTCGGTTTCGATTTTGCCGCGTTTCAAAAGCTATGGCGCCTGACCGGTGTCGATCATCTGCATGTCAACGGCCTGAGGAGCAAATTCTGGGAGCCGGATGATTCCGTCGTTGCTTCGGCCAGGTCTTGTCTGGCGGCCTTTTCAGGGGTCAAGGCGATGATGCCGGTCTTTTCGTCGGGGCAATGGGCGGGACAGGCAGGTGACACGTTTGAGCGGCTCGGAAGCATTGATCTGATGCATCTGGCCGGAGGTGGCATCATGGGCCATCCAGGGGGCATTGCTGACGGCGTCATGAGCCTGCGCGAGGCTTGGGAAGCCGCAGTTCAAGGCGTGCCAGTTACCGAATACGCCAAATCCCATCGGCCATTGCAGCTCGCTATCTCAAAGTTCGGAGGCGCGGCGTGACGCAAGGTCGATACCGACTTGCCTTCTACGGCGACGATTTCACAGGATCGACTGACGCCCTTGAGGCCGTGGCCTTCGCCGGCCTGCGTGCGGCACTTTTTCTACGTCCCCCGACGCCCGACGTCTTGAAGCATTTCGGCGACCTAGAGGTTGTCGGCCTCGCGGGAGTAAGCCGCGGCATGTCGTCCGCGGAGATGACCGAGCACCTGCCGGGAGATTTCCGATACCTTGCATCGCTCGGAGCGCCAATTGTGCACTACAAGGTGTGCTCCACTTTCGACAGCTCGCCCGAGATCGGCAGCATCGGCCGGGTGATCGAGATCGCCAAGTCCGTGTTCGGCAACGATCCGATCCCGATCGTCGGCGGAACGCCTTCGCTGCAACGATACTGCATCTTCGGCAATCTATTTGCCAGATCCGGGACGGACGGGAACATCTACAGGATCGACCGTCACCCGATCATGAGCGTTCATCCGGTGACGCCGATGAACGAAAGCGATCTGGCTGTCCATATCGGTCGGCAGGCAGCACTCGAGATCGAAAAACTCACGTTGCCCTTCCTCGATCAGGATCATGCGAGGGCCGCCGGCCGGTTCGCAGAACTGGCGAAATGTGCGCCCGACGCAATATTGCTGGATTCCGTGAACGCGTCGCAACTTACGCAGGTCGGCCGACTGATCGCCGATCGCGCGGCCGGTAATCGAAGCGCGTTTGTGGTCGGCCCGTCAGGCGTGGAATATGCTTTGATGCAATGGTGGCGTGAGGCCGGGATAATTCCTCCGCCCTCTGAAAGCTATGGTAACCCGTCCCCGGTTGACCAGGTGCTCGCCGTATCCGGCAGCGCTTCCTCGCTGACGGCCTTGCAGATCGACGCAGCCGTCCGGGCCGGTTTTGCCGAGGTTCCTCTTGATGCAGCCGACTTGCTTGATCCCGACAAGCATGGCGTGGTCGCGACCCAGGTCGTCCGAAGCGCCACTTCTCTTCTCAAGGAAGGGCGCAGCGTCATATTGCATACGGCACGCGGTCCGGATGATCCGCGGATCGGAAAGATGATCGAGAAGTTCGTCGGCGGCGGAATGTCTCGCGAGCTCGCCAAGCATGAAGGCGGCCGAAATCTTGGCCGGAAGCTAGGACAGCTCGTCAGTGACATCCTCGAAGCGGTACCGTTGAAAAGATTGCTGCTGTCGGGCGGTGACACGTCGAGCCAAGTCGCGCAGTTGCTGGACATCGACGCCCTCGAAATTGCGGCCCGCGTAAGTCCGGGCGTTCCGCTCTGCAGGGCCGGAGCGACACGCGGGCGGTTGGACGGACTTCAGATAGCGTTCAAAGGCGGTCAACTCGGCGAAGAAAAGTTCTTCGAACACGGGTGGCTCGGTAAAGTCTGCTAAAAGCGAAACAGGGAGGATGCCGTGAGTGTGCCATCGATGCCCTCGGGCGGCGTGGTTACGCACGATGGTGCGGGCGACGCCATGTCGTGCGCGGCTCTGCCGAGAGCCATGGAGAACTCAAGCAAGAACATCGCGCTTGCCGTTGCGGACGGCGTCGACCGACTGATCGGTCGACTGCTCGAGGTTTGCGTCTCCATACTGCTGGCCGCCGAGATCTTGCTGCTGTTTGCGGGAGTTCTGGCACGCTACGTCTTCCTCAAGCCGATCATTTGGTCGGACGAACTCGCGTCCATGCTGTTTCTCTGGCTGGTAATGCTGGGCTCTGCCATCGCGTTGCGAAGGGGCGAGCACATGCGGATGACGGCCCTGTTCGCTTTCGTATCGCCGCGAATGCGAGCGCAACTCGACACAATCGCATTGGCGGCATCGCTTGGACTGGTCGTTCTGCTATTCCCGGCCGCGCTCGAGTACGCCATCGAGGAAGCGATCGTCAGAACTCCGGCGATGGACCTGTCCAATGCGTGGCGCGCCACCGCTGCACCCGTTGGCTTCGGGTTGATGGGCATATTTGCACTGCTTCGGCTCGTTCGCCTCGCTGACACCAGACTGATCTTTTCTTCGCTCGGCACCGTCGCGTTCATTGTAGGCCTGTTTTGGCTGCTCCAGCCCCTCTTTGCGCCGCTTGGCAACATCAATCTCGTCATCTTCTTCGTCGTGGTGGTGGCGAGCGCGGTATTCACCGGCGTGCCGATCGCCTTTTCGTTCGGTCTGGCGACGTTCGGCTATCTCATGCTCACCACGAGGACGCCGCCGCTCATCATCGTGGGCCGCATTGACGAGGGCGTCAGCCATCTGATCCTGCTGTCGGTTCCTCTGTTTGTATTCCTCGGCCAGCTCATCGAAATGACCGGCATGGCGCGGGCCATGGTTGCGTTCCTTGCCAGCCTGTTGGGCCATGTGCGTGGCGGACTGTTGTACGTCCTGGTCGGAGCGATGTACCTCGTCTCCGGCATCTCGGGATCGAAAGCTGCGGACATGGCGGCGGTTGCGCCCGTTCTTTTCCCTGAGATGAAGCGCCGCGGCGCCAAGGAGGGAGACCTCGTGGCGCTGCTCGCGGCAACGGGCGCCCAGACCGAGACAATTCCCCCGAGTATCGTTCTCATCACGATCGGGTCGGTTACCGGTGTCTCGATCGCGGCCTTGTTCACCGGAGGCCTGCTCCCCGGCGTCATCCTGGCGATCACGCTCTGTTGCGTCATCGCGTGGAGGTACCGCAACGAGGACCGCAGCCTCGCCCGTCGTGCCTCCGCCAAGGAGATCGGCAAGACGTTTTTGGTCGCCGTGCCGGCAATCGCATTGCCGTTCGTCATTCGCTCGGCGGTTATCGAAGGCGTGGCGACCGCAACCGAGGTGTCCACGATCGGCATATTCTATGCGATCGTCGTTGGAGCCGTGTTCTACAGGCAATTCGACTGGCGGCGGATCACGCCCATGCTGGTCGAGACTGCCAGCTTGTCCGGCGCAATTCTGTTCATCATCGGCACTGCGACGTCGATGGCATGGAGTTTGACGCAATCGGGATTCTCGCGCTCGCTCGCCGTGGCGATGAAGCAGCTGCCGGGCGGGTCGATGAGTTTCATGGCGGTGTCCATCGTGGCCTTCGTCGTACTGGGCAGTGTGCTCGAGGGCATTCCCGCGATCGTTCTCTTCGGGCCGCTGCTTTTTCCGATCGCTCAAGCGCTCGGAATCGATCTCGTGCACTATTCGATGGTCGTCATATTGGCGATGGGCGTCGGTCTGTTCGCACCGCCGTTCGGCGTCGGCTACTACGCAGCTTGCGCGATCAGCAGGGTAAGCCCGGACGCTGGAATGAGACCCATCGTAGGTTACATGACGGCCCTGTTGATCGGGCTCGCGATCGTGGCGCTCGTCCCGTGGATATCGACGGGATTCCTGTAAGCGCTGGTGCCCGGACCATAATAGTACAAACCACGTAGAGAATGGAGGGAAGCGATGAAACGGACTTTCAATCGCAGAAGGTTTCTGCAGGGGACCACGACAGCGGCTCTGGCCACTGGCATTGGATATCCGATCAAAAGCGCTCGGGCGGCCGCGGAGTTCCGGCTTCGCTGGGGTTTCAATCTCGCCGAGTCTCACCCGATTACGACGCGCGCCAGAGAGGCGGCCGAACGCGTACTGACGGAAACGAAGGGGCGAGTGGAAATCAACGTATTTCCCAATAATCAGCTCGGAGGTGACACCGACATGCTGTCGCAACTGCGCGCCGGCGGGCTCGATTTGTTTCTCAATTCCGGGATCAATGTTCTGTCGACGATCGTTCCATCGGCATCGATTTACGGATTGGGGTTCATCTTCCCGGACTACGACGCAGTCTGGAAGGCGATGGACGGAGAGCTCGGCGATGCGTTGCGGCTCGCTATCGGAAAAGCGAACCTCGTTCCCATGGGCAAGATGTGGGACAACGGGTTTCGCAACATCACGACGAGCGCAAAGCAGATCAACACACCGGCCGATCTGAAGGGCGTCAAGATCCGCGTGCCTGTCGGTGCGTTGTGGACGTCGATGTTCCAGGCGTTCGGCGCCGCGCCGACGGCGATCAACTACAGCGAATTGTATTCTGCGCTGCAAACGAAGATCGTCGACGGTCAGGAGAATTCGTTGGCAAATATCTTCACCGCAAATCTGTTCGAAGTGCAGAAATACTGCGCTTTGACCGGTCACATGTGGGACGCCTTCTTCTGCGTCGCAAATAAGCGGAACTGGGAGGCTATTCCCGAGGATCTGCGCAAGATCATCGCTGCCGCGATCAACGATGCCGCGATGGCCGAGAGAACGGATATGGCCACGCTCGCGACTTCCCTGCGTGGAGATCTGTCCAAGAAGGGCCTCATATTCAATGAGCCGGACGTCGCGGCCTTCCGCGAAGCGCTTCGCACTGCGGGGTTCTACAAGGAATGGCGTGCAAAGTACGGCGAGGAATTGTGGACGACACTTGAGCGCACCACTGGAAAGTTAACCTGAGACGACGAAGCGGGAGCTAGATCGATATGAGATTGAACAAGAAGGTGGCGCTCGTCACCGGTGGCGCGCGCGGTATCGGCTTCGCTATCTCCAAGGCGCTGGCGCGAGACGGGGCTCGCATCGTCATCGCGGACCTCAACGTGGATGGCGCGAAGACATCGGCGTCGATGCTTGAAAACGCGAGTCGCGAGCATCTCGGCTTGAAGGTGGATGTCGCGAACCAGGAGTCCGTGACGGAGTTGTTGGATGAAATCGTCCAGCAGTGCGGCGGATTGGATATTCTGATCAACAACGCCGGCATCGGCGGCAATACGCCCTTCCTCGATATCAAGCTCGAGGATTGGCAACGAATGATCTCGATCAATCTGACTGGTGCGTTCATTGTCGCGCAGGCGGTTGCGCGCCAGATGGTCAATCAGGGGCGCGGCGGCAAGATCATCAATATTGCGTCCCTGTCGGGACAGCGCGGCGGGAACGGTCGAGGCGCATATGGCGCGGCCAAGGCCGGGCTGGAGCTGCTCACGAAGGTCATGGCGGTCGAGCTCGCGCAGCACCGGATCAATGTCAACAACATCGCTCCAGGAGCGATCGAAACCGAGATGGCCAAGACGGCACACGATCCGGCGACGCGGAAAGCCTATGAATATCTCATCCCAATGGGCCGCTATGGCCTTCCGGAGGAAATTGCCGATGCCGCGGTGTTCCTGTCGTCGGACGAGAGCCGATACGTTCATGGCCACACATTGAACGTCGACGGAGGGTTCCGCGAGGCCGGCCTGATGTTCGGGCCGGACAAGACGCCTCCGCGGTAGCAGGGAACAAGCCTGTCCTGAGGACCCCCTTCATCACGTAGGGCCCCGATTTGTTGATGGAGAAATGACCAACGTGCGCCGAAACCGACGAGCAAAAATCGTAGCAACCGTTGGGCCGGCGTGCTGCGAGCCAGAGATGCTGCGAAAGCTGTTCGAGGCCGGGGTCGATACGTTTCGTCTCAACTTCAGCCACGGTGCGAAGCAGGACCATGCCAACGTTCACGCCGCGATCCGAGCTCTCGAGATCGAGATGGGCAGGCCGATCGGTATCCTGCTCGACCTCCAGGGACCCAAGATTCGTATCGGTACGTTGCGCGAAGGGAGTCTGACGCTGGCGGCGGGCGAGACCGTCCGCTTCGTCCAGGAAGGCATCGAAGGTGATCGGGATGCGATCCCGCTGCCGCACCCCGAGGTGTTTGCAGCGGCAGCGCCGGGGCACGATCTATTGATCGACGACGGGCGGCTGCGGGTTCGTGTCAAGTCGCTGGATTGCAATAGCCTCGAAGCCGAGGTGATCATCGGCGGAAAGCTTTCCAACCACAAAGGAGTCAACCTGCCGGGGACGATCCTCGACCTGTCGCCACTTACTCCGAAAGACCGTTCGGACCTCGACTTCGGTCTTCGACTGGGCGTCGATTGGGTGGCGCTGTCGTTCGTGCAGCGGCCGGGAGATCTCATCGAGGCGAGGGGACTGATCAGAGATCGGGCGGGCCTCGTCGCGAAGATCGAGAAGCCGGCGGCACTCGACCGGATCGACGACATCATTAGCTTATCCGACGCGGTCATGGTGGCGCGGGGCGACCTTGGCGTCGAGATTCCTCATCAGGACGTTCCTGGCCGGCAGAAGGAATTGGTGCGAGCCTGTCGATTGGCGGTAAAGCCGGTCATCGTGGCCACGCAGATGCTCGACTCCATGGTCGTTTCGCCGACGCCGACCCGCGCCGAGGCATCGGACGTGGCGACGGCTATTTACGATGGAGCGGACGCGGTCATGCTGTCTGCGGAGTCAGCCGTAGGCCATTACCCGCGTGAAGCAGTGGAGATGATGGATAGTATTATCCGCAGCACCGAACGTCACAAGATGTATCGTTCTATCGTCGATGCTTTGCGTCCGGAGGAGGAGCAGACGGCCCCTCACGCGGTGGCCGCGGCGGCTGCGGGATTAGCATCCGCGATCCATGCCTCTGCGATCGTCGTCTACACATCTGGAGGCACGTCCGCTGCCCGCATTGCCCGTCGCCGCCCGGATGTGCCCCTTCTTGCGGTGACGCCGAGTATCGAAACTGCCCGTCGGCTTTGTTTGCTCTGGGGCACGCACAGTGTGTCGTCAACCGACGTGAACGACTACGAGGAGATGGTGTCTCGGGCCGTCTCTACCGCGGTCGGCGAGCAGTTCGCTGAAAGCTTGGATACCGTGGTTATAGTTGCGGGAATTCCGTTCGCGCAGCCCGGAACCACTAACAACATCCGCGTAATCGGGGTGACATGAGCTGCCCTGGACGCTTGCGTCTTGCACCGAAGGCCTGTGGAATGCGCCCGTACTCATGAGCGCGCGATGGCCTTCGGAGTTACGCGCGATACGACGTCCTATCTGCTTGCGAGTCGACCGGGCGAACGTCATAGAGATGGTGTCACGAGTCCTCCGATCCCAGATGATCACGTTAGTGGTGATCGTCGCGCGGCGGCCTGGCTTGCCTCAAGCTCGGGTCACCTGCCAGTTTCGCGATAGATGAATCGAGATCATCTAAATGCCGAACTAGGGTCCAGACTCAATTGAGCCAATATGCGACGAGAGCGGCGAGATGAACAGCGGCCAAAAAATTACGGGCGAGC